>NZ_JBEZWH010000037.1:0-74239 GCF_040703975.1 Spirillospora sp. NPDC029432 | reverse complement strand
TGACGTGGGTGGTGCAGATCCCGTCGCCGTGGGCGATGGTCGCCAGCCGCTGGACGGGGGTGCCCAGGAGCCGGCTGAACGCCTCGGCGCCCGCCGCGGTGGCCATGGTGGCCTCGCGGCCGCCGACGCGGCGCCCGACGACGGCGTGCCGGCCGGCGCTCTCCTCGGCCAGCACCTGGAGGGCGGTGGCGTTGTCGTAGGCGGGCTTCCAGCCGGCGGCGCGCAGCCGGGCGCAGTCGACGACCCACGGGTACGCCACGTAGTGCAGGTCCGTGGCGGGCGCCGGGGTCATGCCGAGGCGGTGCAGGCGCTGCGCCATCCCGAAGGTGAGGGCGGCGGGCAGCTCGAACGGGCGCTTGCCGGTGATCTCGGCCACCTCCTCGGCGCCGAGCCAGCCGTCGCAGCCGACGCCGAGGACGCCGGTGAGGCCCTCCACGACGACCAGTTCGAGCGCCGAGGCCAGGTCCTCGATGTGGCAGAACTGCCAGCCGGGGGTGCTCCCCTTGACCGACAGCAGCCGGGGCGCCTCGAAATGGCGGGTGATCACCGTGTCGACGTCCGGGCCGACCAGGGCGGCGGGGCGGACGACGGTCACGTCCAGGCCGGGATGGGTGAGCGAGGCGCCCGCGGCCAGTTCCTCCATCTCCAGGAAGTCCCCGGCGATCCCGGCGTCGGCCTCGGCGCCGAGCGGCGCGTCCTCGGGCAGCGGGACGGGGTTGCCGGCGCCCGCCCCGTACACCATGGCGCTGGTGACCAGGACCACCCGGCGCACCCGGGCGGCCGCGGCGGCGGTCACCACGGTCTGCGCGCCGCGGACGTTGTGGGTACGGCGCTCGCGCGGGTCCAGTTCGGGCGAGCGCAGCACGTCGAGGTTGACGATCACGTCCACGTCCGAGAGCCGGTTCGACAGCAGCGGGTCGCGGATGTCCGTCACGCGCCAGGTCACGTTCGGCACATCGCCGCGGTGGTCGTCGATCGCGACGACCTTGCGGATCTCCTCGCGGCCCGCCAGCCGCGCGGCCAGCAGCCGCCCCGCGCCGGTCGCCGCTCCGGTGACGGCCACGACCGGGCCCTTGCTACGCCCAGGGCGAACCTTGCCCGTTGCCACGGAGGCGCCCCCTTCCTTGTGTACGCGAGTCGGCCGTGACCGGCTAACGTTGCGGATATGAGCCCATCATGCATCCCAGGGGCAAACCGATGAGTGACACTCCCTTCGGCTTCAACCGTCCCGGTGACGGCGACGACGACGACAAGCCCCAGGATCCATTCAAGGCCATGGGCGGGGACATGCGGCAGTTCGCCGACATGCTGCACCGCTTCGCCGACATGATCGGCGGCCAGGGCGCCCCGGGCGCCGGTGGCGGCCCGCTGAACTGGGATCTCGCGAAGAACATCGCCCGGCACCAGGTCGCCGAGCAGGGCGACCCCTCGGTCGTGGACGCCGAGCGGCGCCAGGTCGAGGAGGCGCTGCGGCTGGCCGAGCTGTGGCTGGACGAGGGCACCACGCTCCCCGCCGGGATCCGCACGCCGGAGGCCTGGAGCCGGTCCGAATGGATCGAGCGGACGCTGCCGGTGTGGGCCAAGGTGTGCGACCCGATCGCCGCCCGGATGGTCGACTCGATGGGCGGCGCGCTCGGCGGCGGCGAGATCCCGCCGGACATGCAGGCGATGGCGGGCCCGCTGATCGGCATGGTCAAGCAGATGGCCGGGGCGATGGTCGGCGGCCAGGCCGGGCAGGCGCTGGGCGCGCTGGCCCGCGAGGTGGTCGGCTCGTTCGACGTGGGGCTGCCGCTGGCGCCCGACGGCGTGGCGGCGCTGCTGCCGGCCGGGGTGAGCGCGTTCGGGGAGGGCCTGGAGGTCTCCGAGGACGAGGTACGGCTCTATCTGGCGCTGCGCGAGGCCGCCCACCAGCGGCTTTTCGCGCACGTGCCGTGGCTGCGCGCGCACCTGATGCGCGCGGTCGAGGACTACGCCCGCGGCATCACGGTCGACCTGTCGGGCATCGAGCAGGCCGTCCAGGGGCTGGACCTCAGCAACCCGGAGGCGATCCAGCAGGCGCTCGGCGGTGAGATCCAGCTCACGCCCGAGGAGACGCCGCAGCAGAAGGCGGCGCTGGCCCGGCTGGAGACCACGCTCGCGCTGATCGAGGGCTGGGTCGACACGGTGGTCAACCAGGTGGCCGGGGACCGGCTGCCGGGCTCGGTGAAGCTGGCCGAGGCCGTCCGGCGGCGCCGCGCGACCGGCGGGCCGGCCGAGCGGACGTTCGCGACGCTCGTGGGGCTGGAGCTGCGGCCGCGGCGGCTGCGCGAGGCCGGCACGCTGTGGCGCTCGCTCACCGGCCTGCGGGGCGTCGAGGGCCGCGACGCGATCTGGGAGCACCCCGACCTGCTGCCGACCGCCGCCGACCTGGACGATCCCGAGGGCTTCGCGCACGGCAAGGACGAGATCGAGGGCCTGTCGGACCTGGACCTGTCCAAGCTCACCGAGAAGCCGGCCGAAGGCGACGCCGGCCCGGACGACGCCGGTGAGAACGCCGGCGAGAACGGCGAGGACCGCAAGGGCAAGGACGGCGAGGGCAAGGACGGCGAGGGCAGGGACGGCGAGCCCGGCGACGGACCGGAGCCACGCGCGTGAGGTCCCGGACGGGCCGTTCGCGCGTTCCGGGCTGCCGGTTCGAGCCCGCCACCGCGTCCGCGCAGTTCCGGCGGCGGATCGCGGGGGCCGGGCTGTGCTGGCAGCGGCCGGTCGATCAGGAGCGGCGGCGCCGGCACCCGGTCAACTCGCTGTATCCGCGCGTCGGCCGCGTATGACGCTGCACGCCGACACCGCCCGCGTCCTCGCGGACTGGCGGGCGCCGGAGCCAGAGCAGGATCGGCTGCGTGCCGACTTCCTGCGCCATCTGGAAGATCATCCGGACGGCATGTGGCGGGAGTGCGCCCCCGGGCACATCACGGCCAGCGTGCTGGTGCTGGACGCGGCGCGGACCCGCGCGCTGCTGACCCTGCACGGCAAGATCAAGATCTGGCTGCAGCTGGGCGGGCACTGCGAGCCCGGCGACGCCACGCTGGCCGGGGCGGCGCTGCGGGAGGCGGCCGAGGAGTCGGGGATCGCGGGGCTGCGGCTGCTGCCCGGCGGGCCCGTCCAGCTGGACCGGCACCGGGTGCGCTGCCATCCCGGGGGCTCGTGGCATCTGGACGTCCAGTACGCCGCGGTCGCGCCGCCGGACGCCCGGCACGCGATCAGCGACGAGTCCGACGATCTCGGCTGGTTCCCGCTGGACGCGCTGCCGGAGCCGACCGACGACGCCCTGCGGCGGCTGGCGGCGCGGGCCGCGCGGGCGGCGCCGGTCACGAGCTGAGCGGATGCCCTTCGAGGAGGGCGCGGGTGCACTCCCAGCCCTCCAGGCCGGGGTCGAGCAGCCGCACGTCGGCGGGCGCGCGGACGCGGTGCCAGGCGGGCCCCTGCGGGATCAGCCCGGGGCGCGGCGCGGCGGCGCGCACCCGGCGCAGCCCGCCGGGGGTGTCGAGATCGACGCCGGCGAGGGCGGTGTCCAGCCAGCCGGGCAGCGGCAGCCGCGCGGCCAGCGCGACCAGGCCCTCCGGGCCTCGTTCGGTCTCGGCCTGGCAGGCGCTCGCCGGGGCGCCGCCGAGCGCGCGGAACAGCTTGCCGATCAGCAGCGGCGGCAGGTCGGGGGCGTCCGGCGCCAGCAGCACGGCCTCCTCGGCGCCGAGGGCGTGCAGCCCGGCGAACGCGGCGGGCAGCCCCTCCGCCCGCACGACCGGGGTGCCGGGCCAGGTGATCGCCTCGGCGGCGGGCTGCTCGGGCGGGTCCAGCACCAGCGCGGGCGTGACGAGCTGGAGCCCGGCGGCGACCTCGTAGGTGTCCTCCAGCAGGGCCAGCCGGAACTCCTCGGGATCGATCCCGGGCGGTGCCGCCGGCTCGGCGGGCCGTACGGCCAGGACCGCGGCGTACCGTCCGGTCACCCGGCGACCCGGTGCCTGCCTTCGGGCGGCAGCTCGTCGTCCTCGTCCAGGCCGCCGTCCAGGCCGTCCTGCTCCATCGGCAGGTGCGCGGCCGCGGCCACGCCCTCCAGGTAGCCGCGGGCGCGGTCGGCCTTGGGGTAGTTGCCCACCAGCTTCCAGAAGTCCGCGCCGTGGCCGGGGACCAGGAGGTGCGCCAGCTCGTGGACGAGCACGTAGTCGACCACCCATGACGGCATCCCGCGCAGCCGGGTGGACAGCCGGATCGTGCCGTCGTCGGGCGTGCAGGACCCCCATCGCGCCCGCTGGTTGCCCACCCACCGCACGCTGGCGGGTACGGCCCGCCCGCCGAGGTGGCGCCGCGACAGCTCGCGCGCGCGTGCCTCGAGGTCGGAGTCGGTGGGGCGGCGGCGGCGTTCCCGCTCCGCGAGGCGCTCAAGGATGGTCGTGATCCACTGCTCCTCCTCGGCCTTGCTGAGCCGGGCCGGCAGCATCACGACGACCTTGTCCCCATCGCGGTACGCGGACACCGTCCGCCGCCGGCGATCGCTGCGGCGGACCTCAACGTTTGGGGGCACACCCGCACCGTACCTAAGTTTTTGCTTCCTCCACAGGGGGTGTTTTGAGTTTTCGCAGCTCAGCACCCTGTTTTTCAAGGATCCCCAAAGTGTTTCCACAGCGTCCGCCGGGGCTTTCCCAGGCGCTCCCCGACGCCGGTCACCACCGCGCCGGGCGTGATCCGCGCCCGCCCGGGTAGGAAGGGGGCCGGTCGAGACGAAGGAGCTGGGTGAACGTGGTAGGCGGGCAGGACCGGCAGGCCAGCGGCACCGGGGCGGAGACGCCGCCGGAGATCGCGGACGTACCGGACGGGCGGCGCGCCGTCCTCACGCCCCCGTCGACGGCGGCGCGGGTGGCCGGCGGCCTGGCCGGCGCGGTGGCGGGCGGGGCCGCGAGCCGCGCGCTGCACCCGCTGGCGCGGCGGGCCGCGGAGCGGTACGGGCTGCCGGCGAACGCGATCGTCCGCGCCGCGGACGTCCTGGCGCCCGTCCTGCTGGGCGCGGCGATGACGCGGCTCGCCGGTCACCGGCCGCGGGTCAAGGTCGTGCGCCGCGTACCGTGATCCCCTCAGGGACCACCCGGCGGGCTACTCCCCCGTGAACTCCGGCCGGCGCTTCTCGCGCTGGGCGGTGAGGCCCTCGATCATGTCCTTCGAGGCCATCGTGACGGGCTGGGCGAGGGACTCCCAGCGGAGCGCGGCCTCCATGTCCGGGTGGCCGCCTCCGGCCAGGGCGACCTTGGTGAGGCGGGTGGCGATCGGCGCCTGGGCGGCGATCCGCTCGGCGGCTGTCAGCGCCTCCTGGAGCACGAGTTCGCGCGGAACGGCCCGGTTGACCAGCCCGTACGGCTCGGCCTCGGCGCCGGTGACGACGCGGCCGGTGAACAGCATCTCGCGGGCCAGCGGCAGCCCGGCCACCTCGGGCAGCAGCCAGGTGGTGGCCATGCCGGGGTGCAGGCCGAGGGCGGTGAACGGGACGGTCAGCTTGGCGTCGGACGCGACGTACCGCAGGTCGCAGGCCAGCGCCAGCGCCAGCCCGGCGCCGACCGCGTGGCCGTTGATCGCGGCGATGGTCGGCACCTCCAGCTCGCGGATCGTGAGCCAGTCCCGGTAGAAGCCCAGCATCCGGTCGCGCAGCGCGGGGACGGCGACCGCGTTCTTCTCGGCGAGCCAGGAGAGGTCCCCGCCGGAGGTGAACGCGGTGCCGGCGCCGGTGACGACGACGCAGCGCAACCCGGCGTCGGCGCGCAGTCCGGCGATGGCGGCCGTCCAGGCGGCGGTCATCTCGTCCGACATGGCGTTGCGCTTGTCCGGGTCGTTCAGCGTCAGCACGGCGACGCCGTCCGGGCGGCGCTCGACCAGCAGGGCTGCGGAGGACTTCTCGGGCATGGGCGGCACCGTATCGCGCGGCCCCTCGGGGCGGTACGGGCGGGGCCGGGATGGCGGTACGCGCGTATACCACACGTTCGGAGCGCGTGAGAAAGCGCACACTTACTACGTTTTCGCAGGTCAACTCCGCGCATGAAACACGAGGTAGCGGTTGTTTCGCGATCGTTGTGGCGGAAACGAGACCCCATCCCCGACAATGGAGCGCGTGAGCGATCTTCCCCGCCGCGCGGTGACGCGGTCCGCAAAGCTGGCGTCCCTCCCGCTCGGATTCGCCGGGCGAACCGCGCTGGGCGTCGGGAAACGCACGTTCGGCCGGCCCGCCGAGGCGGTCGCGATGGAGATCCAGCAGCGCACCGCCGAGCAGCTGTTCAAGGTCCTCGGCGAGCTCAAGGGCGGGGCGATGAAGCTCGGCCAGATGCTGTCGATCTTCGAGGCCGCGCTGCCGCCGGAGATCGCCGGCCCGTACCGGGCCACGCTGACCAAGCTGCAGGAGGCCGCCCCGCCGCTGCCGGCCGCGGCCGTGCACAAGGTGCTGGCCCAAGGGCTCGGCGAGGACTGGCGGGACAGCTTCGAGTCGTTCGACGACGAGCCCGCCGCGGCCGCCTCGATCGGCCAGGTGCACCGGGCCGTGTGGGCGGACGGCCGCAAGGTGGCCGTCAAGGTCCAGTACCCCGGCGCCGGCAAGGCCCTGATCAGCGACTTCAACCAGCTCGCCCGGCTGGCGAAGCTGTTCTCGGTCCTGATGCCCGGCCTCGACGTGAAGTCGATGCTGGCCGAGCTCAAGGAGCGGGTGGCCGAGGAGCTCGACTACACGATCGAGGCCGCCTCGCAGACCGCGGTCCGCGAGGGCTACCCCGCCGACGACCCCGACTTCTACATCCCCGAGGTGATCGCCCAGGCCGGCGACGTGCTGGTCACCGAGTGGATCGACGGCACCCCGCTGTCGAAGATCATCAGCGAGGGCGACCAGGACGAGCGGAACCACGCCGCCCTCCTCTACTGCCGGTTCCTGCTCTCGGGCCCCAAGCGCTCGGGGCTGCTGCACGGCGACCCGCACCCGGGCAACTTCCGCGTCATGGCCGACGGCCGGCTCGGCGTCCTCGACTTCGGCGCCGTCGACCGGATCCCCGCCGACTTCCTGCACCGCATGGGGCGGCTGCTGCGGATCGGCACCATGGAGGACATCGACCAGGTCGAGGACGCGCTGCGGCGCGAGGACTTCATCCGCGAGGGCGTCGAGATCGACGCCGAGTCGCTCCAGGGGTTCCTCGCCCCGATCACCGAGCCGTTCGTCACGGACACGTTCGCGTTCAACCGCGAGTGGCTGCGCGACATGGCCGCCCGCGTCACCGACCTGCGGCCCACCAACGTCGTCCGGCAGCTCAACCTGCCGCCGGAGTACGTGATCGTGCACCGGGTGCTGTCGGCCGGCACCGGCGTGCTGTGCCAGCTCGAATGCGAGATCCCGGCGCGCGCCGAGTCGATGCGCTGGATCCCCGGCTTCGCCGACGAGGACGGGGACGTTCCCGAGATCACCGCCGCGGACGACGGCGACGGCGAGGACGGCGAGCTGGCCGGCTGACCCGCCTCTCCCCCCGCACACAGAACGGCCCCGGACATAGAACGGGCCCCGCGCGCTGATGAGGCGCGCGGGGCCCGTTTCGCGTGCCGCGGCGAGAGGGTTCGCGCGGCACGCCCCGGAGGCCCGCGAGGAGGCCGCGCCCGCCAAACCATCCAAGAAGGGCGGGCGGCGGCCTGCTACCGCACGGGCATGGACGTGTGCCGGTCGGGGCGGGGGCCGTACGGCTCCCCGGCCGAGGTGGGCGCCAGCAGGGCGCGCCGGACGCGGGCGGCCCGCGTCCTGGCGTCCCGGCGCGCGCGCCGCAGGGCGCGCACGCGCTGCGCCAGCTCCGGCTCCACCTCCGGCCCCGGTATTCGGGTCCGGGACAGGTCCTGGCTGAGCAAGGTCATGGCGTTCTCCCCGGCGGCCCGGGGGCACGGCCCCTGTACGGGGACCGTGCCTCCGGCGGCCGCACGGTCGATGGTCGGTACGGCGGTCATGTGGCCCTCAGACGGCCAGCTCGTCCGGGAGCGGGTTCTTGCGCGGGCGTCCACGCGGCCGCTTGCGCGGCACGATGACACCGCGGACGAACAGCTCCCCACCCCAGACGCCCCACGGCTCCTTGCGCTCCAGCGCGCCGGCGAGGCACTCCTTCTTCAGCGGGCACTCCAGGCACAGCGCCTTGGCGAGCTCGACGTCGGCGGGCGCCTCGGCGAAGAAGAGCTCCGGGTCGGTCCGGCACGGCAGCGTGAGGTCCTCCTCGCTCATCGCGAGAGCCCCCTGCATCACGGTCACCCTTGTTCCTCTCGTTGGTTCGCAACGGGTGTGTCGGTGGGTTACGGGCAAATAAGAAAGGCCGCGGATCCGGTGTCGGGATCCGCGGCCTGGGGGCTGTGCCGGTGTCTTTCTAGACCGGTCGCCTCCAGGGGGACGGACCCGAGCCACCCTTGATCGAGGTGGTGGTCACGTGGGCCGTGGCCGGAGCTTCGGGGTCGGCGCCTTCGGACCCGCCGAAGACACTCCACCCCTGCTCGTTCCGGGCCGTGCGCACGTCACCGCGCAGCACGCGCAGATCGCGCGGTGCACGCATGACGCGCTGTCGACCGCCGCCGAACTCGCACATCTGCATGCCATAGCCGCGCAGCGCCGAACGACCACCAAGGGCGAGGAGGCCCTGTGGCCGGACGGCGGACGCGCCGCCATGGTTCTCGGAGGAGCGCAGGCATGCGGCAGCCGCGATCGGCCCTGAGTTCCTCAAGATGTTGATCACCGGACTGCACACCACCTTCCTGGCTCCTCGGGGCCCGTCCTCCGGATCCAAGATCCAGACGGCCGGGCCGTTGATTGCTCGCATCGAGCGTACGGGGACTTCCGCAAACCAATCAAGGCATTTTTGACCTGCGGTTTTGTCGTTCACTTCACCCTCTGGCGAGGGAACTCGCGCCCCGCGGCTCGCGTCCAACACAAGGATGGCACCGCCACGGGCGTCCCCGCCTCCTCCCGGAGAACGAGTCGCGGGCCCGACCTCCGGACCCGCCCGCTCCTCACGGCGCAGGAGCGCCCCGGGCGCCCGCGCTCACTTGGCGACGCGGACGAGGCCCTCTTGCATCACCGAGCAGACGAGGTCGCCCTCCCGGGTGAAGACCTGGCCGCGGGCCAGCCCGCGGGCGCCGCCGGCGAACGGGGTCTCCTGGAAGTAGAGCAGCCAGTCGTCGGCGCGGAACGGCCGGTGGAACCACATCGCGTGGTCCAGGCTGGCGCCCATCGTCCGCTTGTCGGCCCAGGTCAGGCCGTGGTTGAGCAGCACCGTGTCGAGCAGCGTCATGTCCGACGCGTACGTCATCAGGCACACGTGCAGCAGCGGGTCGTCGGGCAGCTCGCCGTCCGCCTTGAGCCAGACCTTGGCCTCGGACGTCCTCAGCTCCGGGTCGTTGACCGCCTCGTAGGACAGCGGCGTCGCGTGCCGCAGGTCGAAGGGGCGCTGCTCGGTGAACTCCTGCGCGGCGCGCTCGCCGAACAGCGGCGTGAGCCGTTCGAGGGCGGTCGGCAGCGTCTCCGGGGCGGGCGCGTACGGCATGCCCGCCTGGTGCTCCGGCCCCTCCTCGGGGAGCTGGAACGAGGCGGACAGCGTGAAGATCGACTTTCCGTGCTGGATCGCCTTCACCCGCCGGGTGGTGAACGACCGGCCGTCGCGCACCCGGTCCACGGTGTAGACGATCGGGACGAGCGGGTCGCCGGGCCGGATGAAGTAGGCGTGCAGCGAGTGGACGGGCCGGTTCACCGGTACGGTGCGGCCCGCGGCCACCAGCGCCTGGCCCGCGACCTGGCCGCCGAAGACCCGCTGGCGGCTCTCCTCGGGACTGCGGCCGCGGAAGATGTCGTTCTCGATCTGCTCCAGGTCGAGCAGCTCCAGCAGTGCCTTCAGTGACTCCTTCACGCCGCCAGTCTCCCAAACTCCCCCGCGTCCCCGCCGCACCGCCCCGGTCTCAGCGCTCCCCCGCGCAGAGGGAGAGGACGGCGCCGGCGTAGCGGTCGAGCTTGACCTTTCCCACGCCGGGGATCGCGGCCAGCTCCTCCAGGCTCTCGGGGGTGCGTTCGGCGATGGCCTGGAGGGTGGCGTCGGTGAAGACGACGTAGGTGGGGATCCTCTGGTCGGCGGCGATGCCGGCGCGCCAGTCCTTGAGGGCGATGAGGAGCTCCTCGTTCAGCTCGGCGGGGCAGTCCTCGCAGCGGCCGAGCTTCTGCTCGATGGCGGCGGTCAGCGGGCGGCCGCAGACGCGGCACGGCCGGGGCCCCTTGCCGGCACGGCGCTTGGCGCGGTCGGCGCGGGCCGGGGTGGGCGTCATCGTCTTGGGCGTGAGGCCGTCCAGGAAGCGGGACGGCTTGCGCCGCCGGGCACCGCCGGGGGAGCGCGACAGCGCCCAGGAGAGGGAGAGGTGCTCGCGGGCGCGGGTGACGCCCACGTACAGCAGGCGGCGCTCCTCCTCGATCTGCTCGGGGGTCTCGGCGTAGATGATCGGGAGGGTGCCCTCGACGAGGCCGGCCAGGAAGACCGCGTCCCACTCCAGGCCCTTGGCGGCGTGCAGGGAGGCCAGCGTGACGCCCTCCAGCGGCGGGGCGTGCTGGGCGGCGGCGCGCTCCTCCAGCTCGGCGACGAACTGCGGCAGCCCGGCGCGCGGGTCGTCGGCGGCGATGTCCTCGGCGAGCTGGGCCAGCGCGGCCAGCGACTCCCAGCGGGCCCGGACGGCGCCCGAGCCCTCCGGCGGCCGGTCGGTGAACCCGGCGCCGGACAGCACGTGCCGGACGGTCTGGATCAGGCCGGTGCCGTCGGTCTCGGCGTCGGCGCCGGCGCGGGCGGCGCCGCGCAGCCGGACGACCGCCTCGCGCACCTCGGGCCGCTCGAAGAACCGCTCGGCGCCGCGCAGCACGTACGGGACGCCCGCGGCGGCCAGCGCCGCCTCGTACGCCTCGGACTGCGCGTTGATCCGGTAGAGGACGGCGATCTCGCGGGCCGGGACGCCCTCCTCGATCAGCTTGCGGGCGCGGCGGGCGACGTCGTCGGCCTCGGCGATCTCGTCGTCGTACTCGTTGAAGACGGGATCGGGGCCGTCGGCGCGCTGGGCGAGCAGTTCGAGCCTGTGGCGCCGTGCCGCGTCGCCGCGCGCCTGCGAGATCACGCCGTTGGCCAGCCGGACGACCTGCGGGGTGGAGCGGTAGTCGCGGACCAGCTTGACCACCTTGGCGTCGGGGTGGTCGCGGGTGAAGTCGAGCAGGTAGCGGGGGCTGGCACCGGTGAACGAGTAGATCGTCTGGTTGGGGTCGCCGACCACGCACAGGTCGTCGCGGTCGCCGAGCCAGACGTCCAGGAGCATCTTCTGCAGCGGGTTGACGTCCTGGAACTCGTCGACGACGAAGTGCCGGTACTGCTCGCGGACCTGCTCGGCGACCTCGCGGTGCTCGGTGAGGACGGCGGCGGTCAGCTCCAGCATGCCCTCGAAGTCGAGCAGGTTGCGCTCGCGGCGCAGCTGCTCGTACATCGCGTAGACGCGGGCCACGTCGACCACGTCGGCGGGCATCTTGCGGCTGGCGGTGGCGACCGCGCCGGCGTAGTCCTCGGGGCGGTTCTGGGTGACCTTGGCCCACTCGATCTCGGCGGCGATGTCGCGCAGCTCGGTGCGGCCGAACGCCAGCCGGCAGGCGCGGGCGGCGTCCGCCACCAGGCTGATCTTGGACTCGATGATCTTGGGCGGCTCGCCGCCGACGACCCGCGGCCAGAAGTACGACAGCTGCCGCAGCGCGGCGGCGTGGAAGGTGCGGGCCTGCACGCCGGGCGCGCCGAGCCGCCGCAGCCGGCCGCGCAGCTCGCCGGCGGCGCGGGTGGTGAACGTCACGGCCAGCACCCGCTGCGGCGCCATCACGCCGGTCAGCGTGGCGTACGCGATCCGGTGCGTGATCGCCCTGGTCTTGCCGGTGCCCGCGCCCGCCAGCACGCACACCGGCCCCTGCACCGCCTCGGCCACCGCCCGCTGCTCGGGGTCCAGGCCCGCCAGTACCCGCTCCGCCTCCATCCCCCCATCCTGGCACCCGGGGGTGACCGGATGGGCCCGCCGGCCCGGCTGTGGATAACCTCCTCACCTGGAATGCCCGGCGGCGGCAGGATGTTGACGCCAGCGCACCGCACGATTGCCGAAGAAGGAGACGACGCGCCGATGGCCACGCCCACCACGGACCAGGCGACCGAGCCCACGGGCACGCTCACGATGTACACCACGACCTGGTGCGGGTTCTGCCGGCGGCTGAAGAGCCAGCTGGCCCGGGACGGCATCGAGATGCGGGAGATCGACATCGAGCGCGACCCGGCCGCGGCCGACTTCGTGATGAGCGTGAACGGCGGCAACCAGACCGTCCCGACCGTGGTGGTCGAGACCGCGGACGCGGGGCGGCACGTGCTGACCAACCCCAGCGCCAAGGAGGTCAAGCGCCTCCTCGGCCGCGCCTGAGGGCGTCCCCGCGTCCGCGCCCCTCTAGAACGGGGGCATGTCGGGCAGCGGTCCCCCGTACCACCGCATGATGAGCTGGGAGGCGATGGAGAGGGTGCCGGGCGAGACGATCCGGCCGCTCTCCAGAGCCTCCCGCAGCTCGTCGCGGGTGTACCAGGCGGCGTCCAGGATCTCCTCCGGGTCCGGGCGCAGTTCCTGGTCGCCGCGGGCGCGGGCGAAGTAGCCGATCATGAGGCTCTGCGGGAGCGGCCACGGCTGGCTGCCCAGGTAGCGCACGTCGGTCACAGTGAGGCCGACCTCCTCGCGCACCTCGCGGACGACGGCCTGTTCGAGGGACTCCCCCGGCTCGACGAACCCGGCCAGGATCGACCGGCGGTCGGCGGGCCAGCTCGGGCCGCGGGCCAGCAGGACGCGGTCCCGGTCGTCCCGGACCAGCATGATCACCGCCGGGTCGACGCGCGGGAACTGCTCCCGGCCGTCGGCGGGGCACACGCGGACGTGCCCGGCGGCGGTCGGCTCGGTGGGGCCGCCGCAGCGCGGGCAGTACGGGTTGGTCGCGTGCCAGTGCTCCAGGGCGACGGCGTGCGTCAGCATGCCGGAGTCGCGGTCGCCTAGGAGGGCGCCGACCCGGCGCAGGCCCGCGGTCTCCGCCCCCTCGACGGCGGGCAGTTCGCCGCGCACGCAGAAGTAGGCGACGCCGTCGTCGTCCACGCCCAGCAGGTAGCGGTCGCCCTCCGGGGCCTTGGCCGCCGGCAGGTAGACGAGCGCGGGCCCCGGGTCGTACGACACGAGCGCCTGCCCGTTCTGCACGACGAACACGCGCGTGCGGGGGTCGGCCCAGGCGGACTCGACCCATTCGTCGTCACGGCGGCGTTCGGCGACGCGGTCCAGGGTGCCGCGCGCGAGCGCCAGCCACTCCAGCATCGACTCGGTCGGCTCCTGCGTGCTCGGCTCCGCCAAGACCTCTCCTTCTGTACGGTCCGTTCCCTCCATCATGCCGAGCGCAGGGCCGTCGCGAACTCGTCCCACATGTAGGCGGCGGCCTCGGCGCCCTTGAGGAGCAGGGGCATCTCGACCTTCTCGTTGGGGGCGTGGATGCGGTCGTCGTCCAGTCCCACCGCCACGAACACCAGCGGGGCCTCCAGGATCTCCGCGAGGTCGGCCTCGGGGCCGCTGCCGCCCTCGCGGGTGAACAGCACCTCCCGGCCGAACGCCTTCTCCATCGCGCGCCTGGCCGCCCGGACGCCCGCCGAGTCGATCGGCGAGAAGCAGGCCCGCACGCCGCCGCCCGGGATCGTGACCTCGGCGCGCACCCCGGCCGGGGTGTTGGCGTCCACCCAGGCCCGGAAGGACTCCTGGACCTTCACCGGCTCCTGGCCGGCGACCAGCCGGAACGAGAGCTTCGCGTGCGCCTCGCGCGGCACGATCGTCTTGCCGCCGGGGCCGGTGTGCCCGCCCCACATGCCGTTGATCTCGGCGGTGGGGCGCGCCCAGACCCGCTCCAGGGTGGTGAAGCCCTTCTCGCCGTAGGGGGCGCGGCTGTTGCCCGCCGTACGCAGCCACTCGGCCTCGTCGAACGGGAGCCGCGCGAACAGCTCGCGCTCCTCGTCCGTGAGCGGGACGACGCCGTCGTAGAAGCCGGGGAGCGTCACGCGGCCGTCCGCGTCGTGCAGCCGCGACAGCAGCTCCACCATCGCGTGCAGGGGGTTGGGGACGGCGCCCCCGAACGAACCCGAATGCAGGTCGCTGTCCGGCCCGTACAGCGAGACCTCCGCTTCGGTGAGGCCGCGCATGCCGGTGCACATGGACGGGACGTCCGCGGCCCACATGGTGGTGTCGCTGATGACGACGGCGTCGCAGCGCAGGCGCTCGCGGTGGGTGCGCAGCAGTTCGGGGAAGTGGACCGAGCCCGACTCCTCCTCGCCCTCGACCAGCAGCTTGATCGTGACGGGCGGCGCGGTGGCGCCGGACGCGGCGAGGCCGGCGCGGATCCCCAGGGTGTGGAAGAACACCTGCCCCTTGTCGTCGGACGTCCCGCGCCCGACGAGCCGGTCCCCCTTCTCCAGGGGGGTGAACGGGTCGGTCTCCCACTCGTCGAGCGGCTCGACCGGCTGCACGTCGTGGTGGCCGTACACGACGACGGCCGGGGCGTCCGGGTCGGCGGCCGGCCATTCGGCGAAGACGGCGGGCAGCCCGCCGGTCTCCCAGATCTCCACGGTGGGGAAGCCCGTACCGCGCAGGTGCTCGGCGAGCCACTCGGCGGAGCGGCGCACGTCGCCGTGGTACGCGGGGTCCCCGGAGATGGACGGGATCGCCAGCCACTCCTTGAGGTCGGCGAAGAACCGGTCGCTGCCGGCGCGGATGTATTCAGGAACGTTCATCGGCTTCTCCTTGGGCGGATCCTGACGCCGTTGTCCCTCGCGTGGGAGGAGGATCGCGGTATCCGATCCTGGCCCATCAGGGCGTCCGCCCCCAACTTGCGGAAACGTACCGGGCCGCATAGCACGTAAGGTCGCACAAGTGGCCTGAACGGACTGAAGCCACGAGACCGGCCGGAGGCGCCCGTGATCCTGATCGACCCGCCGCTGTGGCCCGCGCGGGGACGGGTGTGGTCGCACATGGTGAGCGACGTCTCGTTCGGGGAGCTGCACGCGTTCGCGGCGGATCTGGGCCTGCCGCCGCGGGCGTTCGAGCGCGACCACTACGACGTGCCGTCGGAGCTGTACGGCGCGGCGGTCGCGCTGGGCGCGGCGGAGGTCGGCTGCCAGGAGCTGCTGCGGCGGCTCACCGCGGCCGGGTTGCGGCGGCGTAAGTTCGATCCCGCCCGGCGGTAAGACTCAGCCCGCCCTCAGGAGCAGCAGCTCGGTCTCAATGTTGTGGCGGGCGCGCGACTCGAATCGCTCGCGCGCGTCAGGCGTGTGGAACAGCGCCGGGAGGTCCAGCAGCCCGGTGAGCACCTCGGCGCGGCCGACCCGGTAGAAGTCCTCGGGGACGAACGCGTACTCCTCGCGGACGGCGGCGGCGTACTCCGCGTACCGCTCGGGGCCGGAGCCGAGGATCGCCAGATCCGCGTCGCAGAGCACGGCGCCGTTGCGGTCGCCGGCGGCCGGCGCGTGCGACTCGGTCAGCTCCACCAGCCGCACGACCTCGGCGATCGTCTCGTCCGGCAGGTCGGTGTCGGCGAGCATCCGGCCGGCGAGGCGGGCGCTGCGCTCCTCGTTGTCGGCGCGCTCGGGGTCGTACACGGCGTCGTGGAACCAGGCGGCCAGCCGTACGGCGCCGGGGTCCGCGGCGTGCTCCGCCCACTCGTCCACGCGGTCGAGCACCGCGGTGAGGTGCTCGCGGGTGTGGTAGCGGCGGTGCTTCTCTCCGTAGCGGGCGTCGAGTTCCGCGCCGATGTGCCGCGCCTGGGGGCCGGCCAGCGCGACCCACCGATCCACCAGATTCATGGGGTCCATACTGGCGGATGCGGGGCCGTTCCCGGTGGGCCGGGGGCCGCCGAGACACGCGCGGCGCCTTGCTTGCACCGGGCCTGCGGCCCCGACACTATGGTGACTTCTTCGAGTTAGGCAAGCCTTACCTCACTCTGGAAGGTGGCCGTGGGCGCCTCGCTCCCGCTCTCGCTCTCCCTCGTGGCCGGGAAGGTCACCGACTCGGTGACGTACGGCCTGCTGCCCGCCGCCGCACGGCTCGCCGCCGAGCGCGGCCTCGCGGTCACCCTGCTCACCGACCGCCCGGAGCGGCACGCCGAGGTCTTCGACGGCCCCATCGTGGCCTGCGACGTCACCGACTACCGCGCCATCGTCGCCGCGTCGGCCGCCCGCGGCCGCGAGCCCGCCGCGCTGTTCTCCAACAGCGACTTCCTCCAGGCGCCGGCCGCGCTGGCCGCGGCCTACTTCGGGCTGCCCGCGAAGGACTGGAAGGCCGCGACCAGGACGAAGGACAAGGCGCTCATGCGGCACCACCTGGCGGGCGTCGACCCGGTCTTCTCGGCCGACGCGTCCCGGGTGCCGGACGGCGCGCCGTACCCGCTGGTGCTGAAGCCGCGCGAGGGCGTGGCCAGCGAGGACGTGTTCCTGGTGCACGACGCCGCCGAGCTGGCCGCGCGGCGCGCGGAGATCGGCCGGCGGCGGCCCGATCCGCTGGTGGCCGAGGAGTACCTGCCGGGCGAGCTGCACACCCTGGAGACCCTCGGGGACGGGCACGAGCTGCGCGTGCTGGGGTCGTTCCGCACGAGGGTGTCGCCGCCGCCGCACTTCATCGAGGAGCGCCTCGAATGGGCCCCTCCCCCGCCGGAGACCGGCCAGGTGCTCGCGCAGCTGGAGGCGCTCGGCGTGGGCTTCGGCGCCTGCCACACGGAGTTCGTCGTGCACGAGGGGCGGGCGCGGCTGATCGAGGTGAACTACCGGCTCATCGGCGACCACTGCGACTTCCTCATGGCGGACCTGCTCGGCGTCCCCCTGTTCGACCTGGTCCTGCGCGTCCACCTGGGCGAGCGGCTGCCCGAGACCGAACCCGCCGCCGGAGGGCACGCGGTGGCCGACGTCGTCATGGCGGAGCGGCCCGGCGTGCTCACCGCCGCGCCCGGGGCGGTCGAGCTGGACGACGGGCCCGTGCGGCTGTCGTACCGGCCGCAGCGACCGGTCGGCGACCGCATCGAGCTGACCCGCACCAACCGCGACTACCTGGGGACGATCCGCGCCATCGGCCCCTCCGCGGGCGAGGTCGAGGCCGCCATCGCCCGCTTCCGCGCCGCCCACGCCTGGACGATCGCGTGAACGAGGGCGCGCTGGCGGCGCGAGTCCTGGACGCCCTCCTGCGCGAGGACTACGGCGGCCTGCGGCGCTTCGCTGGCGGGCACGTCCTGGCGCTTCCGGGCGGCCCCAGCGTCCGCTTACTGGAGGACGGCCCCGGCTTCCTCTCGCGCACCGTCGTCGACCCGTCCCAGGGACTGCGCCTGGACGACGTGCTCACTGCGGTGCGGCGGGTGGCGGATCCGCGCGACGACGTGGCGGCCTTCGAGCGGGAGTGCCGGGAGACGCTGGCCACGGCCCGGCTGCACGCGGCGGCCCGGCCGGCCGTACTGCGGCGGCTGGCGCGCGTCCCGGACGAGCTGCGCCGCGGCCCCGGCACCTACTACGAGACGCTCGCCGCGTATACGGACCACCCCGTTCACCCCACTGGCCGGTGCCGCATAGGGCTGAACGAGGCGGAGCTGAAGGAGTACGCGCCCGAGTTCGCTCCCACGTTCCCGATGCGTTGGGCGGCCGTCCCTCCGGAACGGGTCACGTCAGCGGGCGTACTGCCGGACTGGTGGCCTGACGAGGGCCTCTTCCCGGTGCATCCGCTGACCGTCCCGCATCTGGAGGACGTGCGGGTACTGCCGGAGCCCTTCCTGGACGTCGTCCCGACACTGTCCATGCGGACCGTCGCCGTTGACGGGCGGACCCACCTGAAGGTGCCGCTGACCACCAGCACTCTGGGGCTGCGCAACAGGCGCACGATCGTCCCCCGCACCCTTCCGGACGGCGCCCTTGCGGAACGCCTCCTGCACGGCGTGCTCCGCAAGGAACCGCACCTGCCCATGCTCCTCGCGGACGAGCAGACCTACGGCCACGCAGGCTCCCCGCTACTCGCGTACATGGTCAGGCGCTTCCCACCGGAGACAGCGGGCGCGCATGTCGTCCCCGTGGCGGCCCTGCTGGCGGAGGCGCCCGACGGCCGTTCCGTCATCGAGCGATGGGATGTGCCGGAACTCTTCGGCGCCTACCTGGACGCACTGCTGGCCTGGAACATCACCCTCTTCCGGTACGGCATCGCCCTGGAGGCCCACCAGCAGAACGTGTCGCTCGTCATCGGCGGCGACGGCGCTCTCAAGCTGCTGCTCAAGGACTACGACGGGACCCTCGTCCTGGACGGCGGCCCAATGCACGGCCACGGCGACTTCCAGGACGCCCGGATGGTGACGCGCGACCCGGAGGCGCTGGCCAGGGTCTTCGTCACCATCACCCTGCACCTGTGCGCCGCCGCACCGGCGTTCGGGCTGGCCCGGCGAGGGCTGCTGCCCGCGCGGACCGGCCTGGCGATGATCCGGGACCGGCTCGACGCGGCGCTCGGCCCGGACGACGCGTTCCTGCGCTCCCGCACGCTGGACGCCGCGGCCCTGCCGGGCAAGGCGATGGTCACCGCCGGAACCCTCGTCGACAAGGCCCGCACCGGATCCGCCGACATCAACAAGCACTACGGGCCGCCAGGGCCCAACTACCTCATCCACGACCACCTTCACCACGGTCACCTTCACCATCCTCGGGACGATCGGGACGACACGTGCTGCTGACACGACCGGCTCTCACCGCCGACGACGCCACCGCCACAGCGCTGCTCAACTGCCTGGTGAGGGAGGTCTGCGCGCCCGAGCACCAGGTATGGCGGGACGGGGGGCGACTGGTCGTGCGGCTCCCCAGGGCGGGCGTCACGCTCCGGACCGGCCTCGCCCGGCCCCCGGCCGGCCCCACCTACCGGCTCGCGCCCCCGATCGAGGAGCACCGCGGCACCGAGTGGATCGCCGCCGGCTGGGAGCGGCTGGCCGACCTCGTCGCGGGCGAGCTGGAGCTGGCCACCGGCCAGGCCAACCCCGAGTTCCTCACCCAGGTGCGCGACAGCCGCGCCGGCCTGGCCGCGATCCTGGAGGCACGCGGCGAGCCGCACCCCGAGGCGGTCGCGGCACCGCTCGCCGAGCCGCCGTCCAAGGAGCCGGTCGCCCGGTACGTGGAGTCCGAGCAGTCGCTGCTGTCCGGGCACCGCTTCCACCCGTCCCCCAAGGCGCGCCAGGGCGTACCGGACCAATGGCTGCCGTACGCGCCCGAGACCAGGTCCCGGTTCCTGCCGCGATGGCTCGCCGTAAGAGAGGACCTCTTCGTCGAGGAAGGAGACCCGGCCGCCTTCGCTCCTCTGGACGAGCTGGCTCCGGCCGCCCCTCCCGGACACCGGCTCCTGCCGGCCCATCCCTGGCAGCTGTCCCTGCTGGCGGAGCGTCCCGTACTGCGCCGCGCGTTCGCCGCGGGCCTCCTCCAGGACCTCGGCCCGGCCGGTCCCGAGGTCGTCCCGACGTCGTCCGTGCGGACGGCCTACGTGCCCGCGGCCGACGTCTTCTGCAAGTTCAGCCTGGACATCCGCATCACCAACTGCGTCCGCAAGAACGCCTGGTACGAGCTCACCGGCGCCGTCGCCCTCGACCGCCTCGTCCGGCCGGTGTTCGCGGCGCTCGACGGCTGCACGTTCCTGGCCGAACCCGCGTACCGCAGCGTCGCCCTCGCCGATCTGCAACTGCACGAGGGACTCGGCATCATCCTGCGCCAGGGCGTAGGGGGCCTCAAGGGGACGCCGCTCCTGGCGGCGGCGCTCGCCGACCCGTACGGCACGACCCTCGCGTCCCTTCCGGCCGTGGCCACGCCCGAGGGCGCGCTCGCCTGGTGGGACGCCTACGTACGGCACGTCGCCAAGCCCGCCCTCACCGCCTACCTCGACCACGGGATCGTCCTGGAGGCGCACCTCCAGAACGTGCTGGTCGCCGTGGACGACGGCGGCATGCCGGTGGAGACCGCGTTCCGCGACCTGGAGGGGACCAAGCTCACGCCCGAGTGGCGGCCCCGGCTGGACGGGCTCCCCGCGCGCGTGCGCGAGGCCGTCACCTACGACAGCGGCCGCGCCTGGAACCGCGTCGTGTACTGCCTGCTGGTCAACCACCTCACCGAGATCGCCGCCGCGGTCGCCGACCTGCACCCCGAGCTCGATCCCGACCTCTGGCCGTCCGTGCGGCACCACTTCGCCGCCTGCGGGACCGACCACCCCCAGCTGCGCGCGCTGCTGGCCGGCGTCCCGTTCCCCGCCAAGGCCAACCTCCGCGCCCGCTGGGCCCGCAGCGCCGACCGCGCCGCGACGTACGTGCCGGTCCCCAACCCGTTCGCCGGCCGATGAGCGCGCCGCCCGCGTTCCTGCGCGACCGTATGCGCGCCCTGGAGCGCCTCCCGGCGTACGTGTACGACCTGGACGGCCTGGGCGAGAACGTGGCGGCCGTCCGGGGCGCCCTGGCCGGCGGCCCGGAGCTCTTCTACGCCGCCAAGGCCAATCCCGATCCCGCGATCCTCCGCACCCTCGCGCCTCACGTGGACGGCATCGAGGTCGCCTCGGGCGGCGAGCTGGCCCACGTCCGCGCGACCCTGCCCGAGGCCCGGATCGCCTTCGGCGGCCCGGGGAAGACCGACGAGGAGCTGGCGCTGGCGTCGAACCTCGACGTCGAGCGCCTGCACGTGGAGAGCCCGTACGAACTCGAACGGCTGGCCGCGTCGGAACGCCCCGCCGACGTCCTCCTCCGCGCGAACCTGCGGTTCGGGACCACCGGGGCCGCCCTGCAGATGAGCGGCCCGTTCGGCATGGACGAGCAGGCCCTGTCCCGGTGCGCCGCCGTTCTCAGGGACACGCCGCACCTCACACTCCGCGGCGTCCACGCGCACCTGGCGTCCGGCCTGGACGCCCCCGCGATGCTCGACCTGGCGGCCCGCATAACGGACTGGGCCCTCCCCTGGCTGCGCGCGAACGGCGTGGAGGAGCCGGAGATCAACCTGGGCGGCGGCATGGCGGTCGACTACGAGGCGCCCGAGTCGCGCTTCGACTGGAAGGCGTACGCGGCGGGCCTTCCCGCCCACCCGTCCGTGACGTTCCGCGTGGAGCCGGGCCGGGCGCTCACCGCGTACCACGGCTGGTACGTCACCGAAGTGCTCGACGTGAAGACCACGCATGGGGAGCACTACGCCGTCCTCAGGGGCGGCACCCACCATCTGCGCACACCCGTCACCAAGGGCCACGACCAGCCGTTCACGCTGCTGACGGCGGACGACACCGACGACACCGGCGACACCCACCCCACCACACTGGTCGGGCAGCTCTGCACGCCCAAGGACGTGTTCGCCCGCGACGCCCCCTGCCCGCGCCTACGGCCGGGTGACCTCATCGCGTTCGGCATGGCCGGCGCCTACGCCTGGAACATCTCCCACCACGACTTCCTGATGCACCCCCACCCGCACTTCAGCTACCCAGCTCGCGTTTGATCACCTTGCCGGTGGTCGTGCGGGGCAGTTCGGGGACGAAGACGACCTCGCGGGGGACCTTGTAGCGGGCCAGGTTGGCGGCGACGTGCTTCTTGACCTGGTCGGCGTCCAGGGCGCCGGTGGCGACGACGTAGGCGCGCAGGCGCTGGCCGAAGTCCGGGTCGGGGACGCCGACGACGGCGGCCTCGGCGATGTCGGGATGGCCGGCCAGCAGTTCCTCGATCTCGGCCGGATGCACGTTCTCGCCGCCGGAGACGATCATGTCGTCGGCGCGGCCGTCGACGTGCAGCCGGCCGGCGCGGTCGAGGTGGCCGAGGTCGCCGATGGGCAGCAGGTTCGCCGTGACCGCCTGGCCGGAGGTGTAGCCGTCGAAGCGGGTCGGGCTGCTCACGTGGATCCGGCCGACCGTCTCCGGCGGCACGGGGCGGCCGTCCTCGTCCAGGATCGCGACCGTGGTGCCGGGCGGGGGCGTGCCGGCGCAGCCGGGCGCGGCCGCGAGGTCGTCGGGGGTGGCGATGGTGATGCAGGACGCCTCGGTGGAGCCGTAGAAGTTGTAGAGGACCTTGCCGAACGCGCCCGCGACCTCCTCGGCGAGGTGGGGGGCGAGCGGGCCGCCGCCGGACGCGACGATCCGCAGCGCGGACAGGTCGTGGCCGTCCAGGTTCCCGGCGGCCAGCAGGCGGCTGATCATGGTCGGCACCGCGACCAGGGCGGTGCAGCGGTGCGCGGCCAGGTCCGCGGCGGCGCGGGCGGCGTCGAAGCGGCGGTGCAGGACGAGCGTGGAGCCCAGCGCCAGCGTGAGCGTCGCGGCGGTCAGCCCCCAGCCGTGGAAGAGCGGCGGGGCGACGAGGACGGCCTCGTTCCGGCGGAACGGGATCCGCGTGAGGATGCCGCCGGGCAGCGCCAGCGGCTCGCCCGGCGCCGAGGAGCGTGCGGCGCCCTTCGGCCGGCCGGACGTGCCGCTGCTGAGGATGACCAGCGTGCTGCGGCGCGGCGGGGCGGGCGGGGTGAGGCCGCGGCCCCGCGCGAGCCCGTCGACGTCGGAGGCCCCGCCGTCCGTCCAGGCGGTGAACGCGCCCTCCGGGAGCGTCAGGCCGTCCAGGAGAGGCGCGAACTCGTCGTCGTGGACCAGGACCGTGATGCCCTGCTCCTCGACCGTGGCCCGCAGCTGGGGCGCGGCGAAGTCGGTGTTGAGGAGGATGATCCGGGCGCCGAGCTTGGCGGCCGCCGAGACGGCCAGCAGCAGGTTCCGGTGGTTGCGGCACAGGACGGCGACACGGCTCGCGGACCCGATCCCGCGCCGGTGCCAGGCGGTGGCCAGCGCGTTCGCGCCCGCGTCCAGGCCCCGGTAGCTGATCGTGCCCTGGTCGTCGGCGATGGCGGTACGGTCCCCGAAGCGCGCGGCGCCGACCGCGGTGGCGGCGCCGACCGGCCCGTACGCGCGCATCGCCCGCGCCACCGCGACCGCCGTGCGGGGCGGCATCGGCGCGAGCATCCCGGCCCGCCAGGCGGCGCGCAGCCAGGCGAGCCGGTCGCGGTTGGTCACGGTGGCCGCGTGGGTCGCGGACGGCACGGCCGTCACCTCGCCCGGCGGCGGCCGTCGCGGGCGAACGCCCTGCGCGCCTGCGGCACGTACCGTACGGCCTCGGGCAGCAGCGGCCAGACCGCGTTCAGCTTCCGGACGGTCGCCGCGAAGCGCTGGTAGCGGCGCTCGTCGGCCGCGCTCCAGGGGGTGCCGAGCAGCTCGCGCATGCGCGGGTGCAGGCCGCCCACGGTGATGAAGCGGGCGACGGAGTTCAGCGGCGGGCTGAGCGCGCGCCAGACGGGCGCGGGCACCTTCTTGGGACGGGGCAGCCCCTTGGTCACGTAGCCGACGCCGTAGCGGGCCGTCTTGTGCGGCTCGACGACCTCTTCCATCATGCGCTTCCAGTACGCCTGGAACGCCTCCCAGTCCTCGGGCATGGCGCGGTCGCTGACGCCGTACATGCGGAACCAGGTCTTGGACTCCTCGTAGACGCGCCGCTTCTCGATCTCGCTCAGGGGGCGGATGAACGTCTCGATGCCGTACAGCATGTTGTCGAGGAACGTGGCGTGCGCCCAGTAGTAGGTCTCGGGGTCGAGCGCGTGGTAGCGCGTCCCGTCCGGCATCTCGCCCTTGATCTCGCGGTGGTAGTCGCGGACCTTCCGGCCGGTCTCGGGCGCCTTGGCGCCGCCGTACACGGTGTCGAGGATCGGCCCGGCCGAGCGCTTCACCCGCGCGAACGTCTCGTCGAAGAAGACCGAGTGGTCGAGGACGCCCTGGCCGAGCGCGGGGAGCATGTTCTGCAGGACGGCCGCGCGGGGCCCGACCAGCGCCATCCGGGTGTCGCCGAAGTAGCGCCAGGTGAGCGAGCCGGGTCCGAGCTTCGCCTCCGTCATGAGGTCCTCTCCTGCTCGCCGTCCCGGGTGGCGGGCGGCGTGAACGTGAACGGCATCCGCTTGATGCCGTTGATGAAGTGCGAGACGAGCCGGTCGGGCTCGCCGTCGGTCCGGATGTCGGGCAGCCGGGTGAACAGCTCGCGCAGCATCACGGTGATCTCGCGGCGGGCCAGGTGGGCGCCCAGGCAGTAGTGGGGTCCGGGGCCGCCGAAGCCGACGTGCGGGTTGGGCGAGCGCAGGATGTCGAACCGGTCGGGGTCCGTGAAGACCGTCTCGTCCCGGTTGGCGGCGGTGTAGATGAGGACGACCATGTCGCCCTTCTTCAGCGGGGCGCCGTTCAGCTCGCAGTCGCGGGTGACGTTGCGGCGGAACTGGATGACCGGGGTGGCGTACCGGACGATCTCCTCGACGGCGGTCCCGATCCGCCCGTCGAAGTCCTCCATCAGCAGCCGCCGCTGCTCGGGGAACTCGGTGAACAGGCGCAGCGCGTGCGCGATGGCGTTGCGGGTGGTCTCGTTCCCGGCGGTGACCAGCAGGATGAAGAACGAGCCGGTCTCCTGCGCGGTCAGCGACTCGCCGTCGGCGTTGGCGGTCACCAGCTTGGAGATCAGGTCGTCGCCCGGGTCGCGGCGCCGCTCCTCGCCCAGCCGCTCGACCAGCCGGAACAGGTCCCGGCCCGCGCGGACGAGCCGGGCGGAGGCGCGCAGGACGTCGGTGCGGCGCGGGGTGCCGGTGAAGAAGCGGTCGTCGGCCTTGGCCCCGTTGTACTCGGGGTCGGTGTAGCCGAGGATCTCGTTGGTGCGCCGCAGGACGAGGTCGTGGTGGCGTTCGGGGATGCCCATCAGGTCGCAGATGACCTCGACGGGGAGCCGGGCGGCGGCCTGCGCGACGAAGTCCCGGGGCCCCTCGGCGATCATCTCGTCGACGATCCGGGTGGTGCGCCGCCGGACGTTCTCCTCGGCCCGTTCGAGGACGCGGGGGCTGAACGCGCGGGAGACGACGCGGCGGATCTGGGCGTGCCGGGGATCGTCCATGTTGATCATCGAGCCGAAGAACCGGGCGGCCCAGGCGGGCATCTCGAACAGCGAGTTCGTGGTCGGCTCGCTGCTGAACAGCTCGGGCGTGCGGCTGGCCTCGGTCACGTCCGCGTGCCGGGTGATGGCGTGGAAGCCCGGCTTGGACCTGGTGAACGGGAGCTTCTTGATCGGGATGACGGGCGGCCGCTCCATGGCCCGCATCCGCGCGTAGGCCTCCAGCCGGTCGGCTTCGGGGCGCGTCCAGAACGACATCTCCGACAGGTCGTACTCGCGCAGTTCGGGAGGGAGCGTCGGGGAGGTCATCCGCCACTCCTGCACACTATGGTCCTTGCGACACCGAGATACATATAGAGAAATATGTCTCCCTGTCTCGCTCAGGGTCAAGGTGACGCGGACCACAGGCCGTCCCGGCGGCTATAGTGGCGCCGACATGGCGCCATCCGAAGACCTGCTCCACGCCGAGGACGAGGACACCGGGGAACTCACCACGCGGATCCTCGACGCCGCGCTGGAGGAGTTCGGCGCCTACGGGCTCCGCCGGACCACCGTCGACAACGTCGCCCGCCGCGCCGGGCTCGGCCGCGCCACCGTCTACCGGCGGTTCGGCAACAAGCTGGAGCTGATGCGCGCGGTCTCGCTGCGCGAGGCGCGGCGCGCCATGGTCGTGATGGTGCGGGCCGCCGAGCACCTGCCGACCATCGAGGACCGGCTGGTCGAGGGCTTCGTCACCGGCGTCACGCAGGCCCGCGCCAACCGGCTGCTGACCCGGCTGATCAGCGCCGAGCCGGAGGTGATCCTGCCCTACCTGACCACCGACTCCCGGTTCGTGCTGACGTTCATCCGGGACTTCCTGGCCGAGCAGTTCCGCCGCTCCCCCGGCCCGCCCGCCGTCGCGGCGCCCGACGCCGCCGCCGAGATCATGGTCCGGCTGGCGATGTCGTTCTACCTGGCCCCGCACGGCTGCGTACCGCTGGACACCGAGGACGACATGCGCGCCTTCGCCCGCACCTACCTCGTCCCACTGCTCTACACCGGCGCCGCGCCCCGCTGACCGGACGGGCGCGCCACCGCGATCAGTCGAGGGCGGCGACGAAGCGTTCCGCCTCCGCGCGCGTCATGCCCGTCTCCGCCTGGACGAGCGCGACCGCCGACGCGTGGTCCGCGGCCCGCTCGAAGGCGCGCACGCGCTCCGACAGCGGCACGCGGTCCGCGGGCGCGGGGAGCGCGGGCACATTGTCCACCGGAAGCGCGTCCACCGGAAGCGCGTCCACCGGAAGCGCCGCGCCGGGCACCACGGCCGGGCGGACGTAGCCCCGCCGCACCGCCTCGACGTAGAGCTTGGCGTCGCCGCGCCCGATCCGGGAACCGGCCCTCAGCACCTTCACCGCCTCGCCCCGCTCGCCGGTCGCGACCAGGTAGCGCACCCGCTCGTCCAGTTCCGGGGGGATGATCGCGGCGAGGACCTCCACCTGGAGGCCGTCCACGTACTCCTTGGCCTCCCGGAGGTCGAACGCGGTGGCCTCGCGCACCAGTTTGATCGCCTGGATCAGGAGCCCCTGGGAGACGAGGGCGAGCGCGTGCTCGCGGGTCTGCTGCGGAACGGGTCGAGCGGGCATGTGGGCACCTTAACGGTCGTCGCCATACATAGAGGACCTGGAGCCGGGTAGTGCCCTGAATCTACCCCGAACGAGAGGAAGCGCCGTGCCGCTGCTCGACCGGATGCGAACGATCTCGCGCGCGGTATGGGACGCCGGCGCGCTGCGTCCCGTACGGCCGGACCGCGCCGTCCGGATGCCGCTCCAGTACCTCCGGTACGGCCCCGTGCCCGCGACCGTCGGGGCGATGGCCGCGCTGCGCTTCCCCGACCGCACGGCGGTCGTCGACGAGCGCGGGACGCTCACGTACGGCGAGCTGGAGCGCCGCGCGTCCGCCCTCGCCGCCGCACTCCGTTCCCGCCTCGGGGACGAGGACCGCATCGGCGTGCTGTGCCGCAACCACAGCGGCTTCGTCGAGGCGGTGCTGGCGGCGTCCCGTCTCGGGAACGACGTCGTGCTGCTGAACACCGACTTCTCCGCCCCGCAGCTCGGCGAGGTCGCCGAGCGCGAGGGTCTCGGGCTGCTGATCCACGACCAAGAGTTCGACCGGGTGGTGGACGGCTCCGCGTACACCGGCGCCCGCGTCCACGCGTGGCACGACGCCCCCGGCCCGTACGAGACGATCGACGGCCTGGTGGCGGCGACCGGCCCCGCGCCGGCCCGGCCCGCCGGCCCCAGCAAGGTCATCATCATGACGTCGGGCACCACCGGCACCCCCAAGGGCGCCCGGCACGACATCGGCCTCGGCGCGCTCCTCCCCGCCGCGATCAGCCACCTGATGCGCGTCCCCGTCCGGTCCGGGGCGCCCCTCGTGATCGCGCCGCCGCTCTTCCACGTGCTCGGCTTCGCCTACATGTCCGTGGGGCTCGGCATGGGGACGCCGCTGGTGCTGTCCCGCCACTTCGACCCGAAGGCGACCCTGGCGGCGATCGACGAGCATCAGGCCGAGACGCTCGTCGCGGTGCCCGTCATGCTCCAGCGCATCCTGGACGTACCGGACGGCCCGCGCCCCGGATCGCTGCGCGCGGTCGTGTGCGGCGGGTCGGCGCTGCACCCGCACCTGTCCGAGGCGTTCATGGACGCGTTCGGCGATGTCCTGATCAACGTGTACGGCGCCACCGAGACCGGCTGGGCGACCATCGCGACCCCCCAGGACCTCCGCGAGGCCCCCGGCACCGTCGGGAGGCCGTCGTTCCGCCTCACCATCAAGATCCTGGACGAGGACGGCCGCGAGGTCCCCGCCGGCCTGGTCGGCGAGGTCCACACCGGCGGCGGCCTGCGCTTCGCCGGCTACACCGGGGGCGGCGGCAAGGAGGGCCACGACGGCCTCCTCGCCACCGGCGACCTCGGCCACTTCGACGGCGCCGGCCGGCTGTTCATCGACGGCCGCGCCGACGACATGATCGTCTCCGGCGGCGAGAACGTCTTCCCCGGCGAGGTCGAGGACCTGCTCGGCGCCCACCCGGACGTCGCGGAGGTCTCGGTCACCGGCGTAGACGACGAGTCGTTCGGCCAGCGCCTGGCCGCCCACGTCGTCCGCGCCCCGGGCTCGGACATCACCGAGGACGCCCTCAAGGCCCACGTCAAGGAGCACCTGGCCCGCTTCAAGGTCCCCCGCGACGTCCACTTCGTCGACGAACTCCCCCGCACCAGCACCGGCAAGGTCCGAGCCAAGTCCCTCAACACGCGCTAGAAGAACCGTCCAACTGGCGCACCACGCATTCCGCGGTCTCCTGCAGATCGATGAACGGCTGCCGTGCGTAGCGGGCGGGCGCGGCCCGCCACGTGAAGTGCCGCGAATGGGCCCAGATGTTGAGGCCCGGAAGCTCCAGTACGGAGATCCCGCGCTGATCGCAGCTGCGCCTGCCAGGGAAGCCGCGTCCTTGAAGGGCCCGGAGGAGGCATTGCGCGGCCGTACCCGGATGAACCTTGAGCCCCAGACCAGGCCAGGAGACGGGCAGCGGAAGCGCGAACCAGACGGTCTTGCCATGAAGAGGCTCCGGAGCCAGCCGCGCCCGCGAAGGACCCGCTCCCCATTCCACGGCGACCTCGCCGAGGAGGCCCAGGCCCTTGCCGTGCTCGTCCAGCAGTCCGGCGCCGGACGCCCGGGGAAGCGAGGTCCTCGCACGGTCGAAGACCGAGACGATCAGCTGCGGCGCGGGAACCGTACGCGCCCAGACCCACAGCTCCGGGCAGGTCGGCGGACGGCCGCCCGGCGCGTTCCCGCCGTACCGCAGGGCATTGGTCGCGACCTCGGACACGGCGAGCCTGCCGTCCTCGATCACATCACGCCCCAGCCCCAGCCCGGCCATGGTCCTGTGAAGCAGTGAACGGGCCGCATGGGGGCCGGTCTCGTCGTAGGGCAGAGGCCAAGCACACACGCCCCCCTTGGCCAGGACCGGCAGCCCACCGTTCTTCATCATCAGGCCCCTCATGGAGTCGCCATCCTCCAAAGAGTGATCAATTGAACACTCTCCGCACTCGATCGGACCTCATGATGCGTTAGCAGCAACAGTTGCCGCAACGGTTTCAGAAAAGGAGTACAAGATTCTTTCTCGGCCTGGACTTGCCGGAAGCGCTTGCCCCACGACTACGGACTGACCATGCTCGGCTACATGTCTGCCAGGTCACCGACCATCCGCGAGCGCCGCCTTGCCCGCGAACTGCGTAGATTGCGCGAAACCTCAGCCTCCATGGGACTCGAGGAGGCCGCAGACCAACTCGGCTGGAGCAAGGCGAAGCTGTCTCGTGTCGAAACCGGGGTACGGCGGGTCGCGCCGGCCGAGGTCCGGCAGATCCTCACCCTGTACGGCGTGTGCGGTCCCCGCTCGGACGCGCTTGTGAGTTTCGCTCGCACCACAAGACAGCGCGGCTGGTGGGACGCCTACACCCACAGCCTCCCCACGGACTACGCCACCTACATCGGGCTGGAGGCCGAGGCGGAGTGGCTCAACTCGTACACGATGGGACTGGTCCACGGCCTGATGCAGACCGAGGCCTACACGTACCAGGTCACCAAATCGATCCTGATGCGCCTCTCGCCGCCCTCCGATGTGGAAAAACGGGTCGCGGCGCGCCTGGCACGACAGAAGGCATGGCTCGAGAGAGAAGCTCCCGTCCGCCTCTGGTCGATCTTGGACGAGACGGCGCTCAAGCGCATCATCGGCAGCCCCGAGGTCATGCGCGAGCAGTACCTACACATCCTGCGCCTGGCCGATACGGCGAATGTGATGTTCCAGGTGATGCCGCTTGAAGCGGGTGCCCATCCAGGGGTTGTAGGCAGCTTCACCGTCGTCGGATTCCCCGAGCGCTTTACTCCGGATGTCGTGTATGTCGAGAACATGACTAGTGCTCTGTACATTGAGGATGAGAGGGAGGTGCACAGCTACTCCCTGGCGTTCGAGCAGATGCAGGCCATGGCCCTGAGCCCTGCAGACTCCCTGACCATGCTCGAACGGCTTGCCCGACGATGACCACAAGGAGGGCAGAGTGCCTGAGCCACACCCCATCTTCCGCAAGAGCAGTCACAGCGAAGGCGCTAATGGTTGCGTAGAGGTCGCGCGGGTCGGTGCCGCGAACGGGGTGCGGGACTCCAAGCACCCTGAGGGCGGGGTCCTGAGGCTCGACCGGCAGACGTTCAGCGGGCTGCTGGACGAGATCAAGGACGGGGCGTACGACCTCTAGGCGGTCGCAGAGCTGGAATGAAATGAGACGAGGTCGCCCGTTGGCTGGTCATGCATCACCCCGCACGGTGTGGCGAAAGAGTTCCTACAGCCAGCCCACGCAGTCGGATTGCGTGGAAGTCGCGCGGGTGGGTGCCGCGAACGGGGTGCGGGACTCCAAGGACCCTGAGGGCGGGGTCCTGAGGCTCGACCGGCAGACGTTCAGCGGGCTGCTGGACGAGATCAAGCGCGGGAAGTACGGCCCCTAGGCGGCTGGTTGGGCCTTTTGCTTGGCGGCCATGCAGATGCGGGCGAGGTCGTTCAGGGCGGCTACGCGGCGTTCGTCCAGGGTGCGCTCGTCGTCCGGGGACGCCTCTGCCAGCGTGTCGATGACCAGGGAGAACAGCGGCCATTCGGCGGGGCCGATGGCGCCGCGGAAGTCGACCTCGCCGTCCTCGACCTCGTCGAGGTCGAGGTTGCGGGCGAACGTGGCGAGCGCGGCCTCGGCGGCCACCACGCCGATCCGCATCGCCAGCGCGGCGGGCTCGCGGTCCAGGCGCGCAGCAGGGGAAGTCATGGCGGACAACATAGAACACACGAGCGACTCGCGTCGAACGTTTGCTCGAAGTTCACGGGGCCCCTCAGGCGGCGTGGGCGAGGAGGAACGCGTAGGTCTGGGTGAAGTGGAGGTCACCGTCCACGACGGTGGGGCGCATTCCCGTGGTGGGGCCGCCGGCGATCTCGTCCGTTAGTTCCTGGCGGATGCGGGCGGCGGCGTCCGGGTCGGTGTGGGCGAGTTCCAGCCACGGCTCCAGGGGGCGGACGAAGTCGAAGCGGTCCGTCTCCTTCACTTCGGCGCCGGTGGCGGTGAGCAGGTCGGCGATACCGGATTCGGTGAGCATCGTGTTGTGGGACGGGTCGCGCAACCGCTCGATGCGGTCGGGGTCGCCGGCCCCTGGGTGGACGAGGTCGGCCACGACCAGGGCCGCGCCGGGGCGGCTGACCCGCGCCATCTCGCGGACGACGGCCGCCGGGTCGGCGACCTGGTGCAGCGAGAAGCGGGTGACGACGAGCGTGAACGAGCGGTCGGCGTACGGCAGGTCGGCGGCGTCGCCGCGGGTGAACGTCACGTTCGTGATCGCGTCGTGGTCGGCCTCGCGCTTGCCCTGCGCGAGCATCGCCGGGGTCAGGTCGAGCGCCGTGACATGACGGACCCGGCGGGCGATCGCGCGCGAGACCAGGGCGGTGCCGGCGGCGACCTCCAGGACGACGTCCTCCGGGTCCAGCTCGGACGCCATGAACCGGACGAGCCGGTCGAGATGGCGGGTGAGTCCCGCGTTCAGGGAAGGGTTCCCGAACCCCGCCGCCTGCTTGGAGAACTCCCGTACGATCCGCTCGTCATGCGCCGCCACCGTCAACTGGCCCTCCAGTCACACCGGGGTACTTGGGGGCATCATCCCTGAAAGCACGCAGTGTGACCAGAGTCCCTGCGAACGGTGTCAGACGGCGGGGACCGACTCCAGGAGGGCGGTCAGGCCGGCGGCGTCCAGGAGGTCGGCGGGGCGCACGGTCACGTTCGCGCGCACGTAGTGGAACGCGGCGCTGACCTGGTCGACCGGGACGCCCATCAGCTCGGCCCAGGCCAGCCGGTACGCGGCCAGCTGGACGGACGCGAAGCGGGCCTCGTCGCCGGACGGCGGGCGGCCGGTCTTCCAGTCGACGACCTCGTAGCGGCCGTCGCCGGAGCGGAACACGGCGTCCATCCGGCCGCGGACCAGCCGGTCGCCGATGATCGTCTCGAACGGGACCTCGATGTCGAGCGGCTCGCGGGCGGCCCATTCGGACGCCTCGAAGCTGTCGCGGAGATCGGCGAAGTCGGCGTCGGCGGCGTCCTCGTCGGCGGCGCCGGGCAGCTCGTCGGGGTCCAGCAGCCGCTGCTGGCCCCAGCGGCTCTCCAGCCAGGCGTGGAACTCGGTGCCGCGGCGCGCGTACGGGGCGGGCGGGCGCGGCATCGGGCGGCGGATCTGGCGGGCGAGCGCGGCGGGGTCGCGGGCGAGGGAGACCAGCGAGGAGACCGACAGGTGGGCGGGCAGCTCGACCAGGAGGCCGTCGCCGCCGCGGCCGCGGTCGCGTTCGGCGAGGAGGAGTTCGACGTCGCGGGCCCAGGCGGACATGCGGCCCCGGTCGGCGGCGCTCAGGCCCTCGTCGCCGGCCCAGGGGCGGGTGCGGCCGAGCATGGCGTCCTCGACCATGCGGGCGCCCTCGACGATCGCCTCGTACCGCGCGCGGGACGCGGCGTCGCCGCGGGCGCCCTGCTCGGCGGGCCATTCGGCGGCCTCCTGCTCGGCGAGGAGCGGGTTGGTCTCGTCCTCGCCGGGCGGGTCGGCCCAGACCGCGACGGAGCCGGCGCCGTCGAGGCAGACCTGGCGGACCTCCTCCAGGAACGGGGACGGGCCCAGCGGGCGGCCCGACGCGCCCCACCAGTAGCCGGTGGCGATGAGCAGGCTGGACGCGCGGGTCACGGCGACGTAGGCCAGGCGGCGCTCCTCGCGCAGGTCGCGTTCGGCGCAGGCGTCGTCGAAGGCGGCGAGGTCGTCCTTCTCCAGGCCCTTCAGGTCGGGCAGGTCGGCGCGGTCGCCGCGGAGCATGAACGGCAGGACGCGCGGGTTGGCCGTCCAGCGGGTGGCGTTCTGCGGCGGCGACGGGAAGATCGAGCCCTTGGCGGGGCCGCCGCTCTTCATCGGCGTGAACGAGAGCCCGGGGACGATCACGACGGGCCATTCGAGGCCCTTGGAGGCGTGCACCGTGAGGAGCTTGACGCTGTTGGTCTCGCCGACCCGGCCCGCCTCCAGGCCGAACTCCTCGCTCTCGGCGGCCTTGAGGTAGGCCAGGAACGCGCCCAGCGTCGGGTCCTCGGCGTCGCCGGCGAACTTGGCGGCGGCGTCGACGAACGCGTCCAGGTCGGCGCGCGCGGTCACCGGGTCGAGCCCGGAGCGGGCCGCGACCTCGATGTCGAGGCCGAGGGCGCGCTCGACCTCGTTCACCAGGTCGGGCAGCGGCAGGCCCACCTGGGAGCGGAGCTGGCGCAGCTCGTCGCGGAGGCGGCGGAGGCGCCCGTACCCCTCGGGGCTGAACGCGCTCGCCGGGCCGAGGTCGTCGAGCGCGTCGACGAGGCTGCCGGTCTCCTGGTTCAGCTCGCTGACGAGCTGGCGCAGCGGGTCGTCGCCGGACGCCTCCGCATCGGCCTCGGCGGCGGGCGCCTCGGCGTTCCCGGGCTTCTCGGGAGGGGTGACGTCGCGGGCGGCCTCCTGGGCGAGCGAGCGGGCGCGGCGGCCGAGCGCCACCAGGTCGCGCGGGCCGAGCCGCCAGCGCGGGCCGGTCAGCAGCCGGGCGAGCGACGCCCCGGCGGTCGGGTCGTGCATGACGCGCAGCGTCGCCACGACGTCCTGCACCTCGGGAACGGTCAGCAGCCCGCCCAGGCCGACGACCTCCACCGGGATGCCGCGCGTCTCCAGGGCCTTGCGGATCAGCGGGAACTGCGACCGCTTGCGCGCCAGCACCGCGATGTCGCCGTACTGGAGCGGCTCGTCGCCGAGCCACGCGCCGCCGTCGGGCGCGGTCGCCGGGTCGCCCGCCAGCTCCCGCTGGATGCGGGCGGCGATCCGGTCGGCCTCCTCCTCGACGGTCTCGAACAGCGCGCACTCGACCCGGCCGCGCTCCTCGCGCCCGGCGCCCGGGGTCAACCGCGGGACGGCGGCGGTGTCCTTGCGCAGCTCGTCCTGGACCCTGGCGGCCGCGTCCAGGATCCGCTCGCCGTTCCGGAAGCTCTTGCTCAGCTGGACGACCGGCGCGGGGTCGGGACGCCGCCCGGCGACAGGCGCGTGCAGCGGGAAGTCGTACGCGAAGCGCAGCAGGTTGCCCGCGCTCGCGCCGCGCCAGCCGTAGATGGACTGGCAGGGGTCGCCGACCGCCGTCACCGGGTGGCCGCCCGCGAACAGCGACCGCAGCAGGACGAGCTGCGCCTGGCTGGTGTCCTGGTACTCGTCCAGGAGGACGACCGAGAAGCGCGACCGCTCGATCATCCCGACCTCGGGGTGCTTGTAGGCGATCCGGGCGGCCAGCGCCATCTGGTCGCCGTGGTCGATCACCTCGCGGCTCGCCTTGGCGCGGTGGTACGCCTCGATCAGCGGCATGAGCTGCTCGCGGACGGCGTGCTTGGCGAGGATGTCGCGCTGCGCTTTCAGCGGCTTCTTCACGGCCGCGAACCGCTCGTCCAGCCAGGCGCCGACCTTGCGGACGTCATCGCCGGTCCGCAGGTGCTCGGACAGGTCGCCGGCCAGCTCCATGACGGCCTTGGTGACGGTGTCCGGCTGCCAGTCGACGCGGTCCATGGGGCCGTCGTAGGCGTCCACGACGCGGGAGCAGATCTGCCAGGCGACCGCCGGTGAGATCAGCCGCATCGTGGGCTCGAGCGCCTCGCGCAGCGCGTGGTCGCCGAACAGGCGCGCGGCGTACGAGTGGTACGTCGACACCATCGGCTCGCCGTCGAACAGCGACTCGCCGCCCAGCCGGTCCAGTTCGTCTGAGGGCAGCACCTCGCGCAGCTTGTCGAGCCGCTTGCGCACCCGCGCGCCCAGCTCGGCCGCCGCCTTGCGGGTGAACGTCAGGCCGAGGACGCGCTCGGGCCGCACGAACCCGTTCGCGACGAGCCACACCACCCGGGCGGCCATCGTCTCGCTCTTGCCCGACCCGGCGCCCGCGATCACCGCCATCGGCGCCAGCGGCGCCTCGATCACCCGGGCCTGCTCCCCGGTCGGCTCGGGGATCTCCAGCAGCCGGGCCAGCTCCGCCGGAGTGATCAACCGCCCTCCCGCGAAGCTCTCAAGAACAGGGCTGTCACGGCCCCACCTGGCCCCCTTCGTCATGGACCGGGCAGCAGGACCGTACGGGGCAGGTCCGACACTTGTCATTGGCCCGGGCCTGGAAGACCTCCCCGGCCATCCCGGTCGCGACGATCTCGACCAGCTTCTTCGGCCACTCGGGATCGGGGTCGTCGGCGGGCGGCGGCTGCTCCTGCTCGCGCGCCTTCGCGGTGAACGCGGCCTTGCCGACCTGGATCAGCTTGGCGCCGCCCGGCTCGATCAGGCCGTGCCGCTCGAACGCGCCCAGCATCACCGCGTACTGGTAGACGCCCAGCTGCGGGTGGCGGGCCAGGTCGTCCTTCGGCACGGCCGTCGTGGAGGTCTTGATGTCGATGATGACGGCGCGGCCGTCGGCGTCCCGCTCGGCGCGGTCGATGCGCCCCTTGATGACGACGCGGCCGAGGTCGACCTTGAACGACTCCTCCAGCGCCACGACGTCGTTGGGGTTGTCGCGGTGCCAGCCGAGGAACTTGTCGACCATCCTCGCGGCCTGCTCGCGCTGCTTCTCCGAGTACCAGGAGGAGCGGAACTCCAGGTCGTTCCACACGTCGTCGAGCCGCTTGGCGAGATCGACCTCGTCGACCCCGTCGTCGGCGCCGGCCATCTCGGCCACCGCGTGGATGACCTTGCCCATCGTGCTGAACTCGTTGGGGCCGCCCTCCTGCGCGCCGACCGCCGAGGCCAGCAGCCAGCGCAGCCCGCAGGTGGTGAACGCCTCCACCTGCGACGGCGAGATCGTGATCTGCTCGTCCTCGGCGAACGCGGGCCCGGCGTCGGACAGCGCGGTGATCGCGTACCAGTTCTCGGGACGGGCGCCGCGCACGCCGGCGCGGGCCAGCCGGGCGAGGTGCCCGGCGGCGGCGCGGCGCATCGGCTCCGGCCGGGCCGGGTCGGCGACCACCGAGCGCAGGTCGGCGACCAGCGCGGGCAGCGACAGCCAGCGGGTCTTCTCGTCCAGCTGGGACTGCTCGATCGCGCCGGGCAGCAGCTCGTTCAGGAACCGGGACGGGCGCTCCTCGGAGTCGTCGCCGCCGACCGCCGTGACGACCAGGCGGCGCCGGGCGCGGGTGACGGCGACGTAGAAGAGGCGGCGCTCCTCGTCCATCATCTTGGCCGCCATGGACGCCGCGGACGCCGCGGCGGCCCCGGCCGCGCCGGCGGCGGCCCTCCGGCCGGGGTCGTTCGGGTGCGGCTCGCGCTCCAGCTCGCTGCCCGCCGCCAGCTCGACCAGCTCCTCCACGCCGAGCAGCGAGCCGCGCAGCCGCAGGTCGGGCCACACGCCCTCCTGGACGCCCGCGACGACGACCACGTCCCACTCCAGGCCCTTGGACCGGTGCGCGGTCAGGATCCGCACCGCCTCGCCCTGCGGCGCCTTGTCGGCGAGCGTGTCGCCGGCGATCTCCTGCGAGGAGATCGTGTCGACGAACAGCTCCGGGCCGGCCTGCGGCAGCCGGTCCACGAACCGCGCGGCGTGGTCGAACAGCGCGACCACCGCGTCCAGGTCGCGGTCCGCCGACGCGCCGCGCGTCCCGCCCCGGACGCTCTGCTCCAGCAGCACCTCGGCCTGGCCGCTCTCGCGCCACACGTCCCACAGGACGTCCTCGGCGGTGCCGCCCCTGGCCTGGGCCTCGCGGGCGATCTGCACGAGCTTCGCGACCCGTTCGGCCGGCGCGCGCACCTTCTCGTGGACGAGGAGCAGCTCGCGCGGGTCGTCGATCGCCGCGACGAGCAGCTCGCTCAGCGACCGGCTCCCGCCCGACAGGTCCTCCAGGTCGCGCAGCGCCCGCTTGAGCCGCCGCATGCCGAGCGCGTCGGCGCCGCCGAGCGGGCCGGTCAGCAGGTCCTCGGCGACCAGCTCGTCCAGGAACTCCTTCTTGAGCGCGGCGCGCAGCAGGACCAGGATCGGCCGGACGGCGGGCTCGGCGATCAGCGGCACCTCGTCGCCCGCCACGACCACCGGCACGCCCGCCTGCGCGAGCGCGCGGCGCAGCGCCGGGACCTGCCGCACGGCGCTGCGGACCAGCACCGCCATCCGCGACCACGGCACCCCGTCCAGCAGGTGGGCGCGGCGCAGCTCGTCGGCGACCAGCGCGGCCTCCTGGCTCTCGGAGTCGGCGATCACCGCCCGCACCTCTTCGGGGACCTCGGCGCTCTCGGAGCCGGCCGGCTGCACTGGACGCAGCGCGCGGTGCTCGGCGGCCAGCACGCCCGCCGGGAGCCGGCGCGCGATCCGCCGGGACGCCTCCAGGATCTCCGGGCCCATCCGGCGGCAGTCCTGGAGCGCGACCACCGGCGCCGGGTCGCCGTCCAGGGTCGGGAAGCGCTGCGGGAATTCCAGGATCCCGCGCACGTCGGCGCCCCGGAACCCGTAGATGGACTGGTCGGGGTCGCCCACGACGACCAGGTCGCGGCCCTCCCCCGCCAGGCCCCGCAGCAGCGCCTCCTGCGCCGGGTCGGTGTCCTGGTACTCGTCCACGAACACCACGTCGTAGGCGTCGCGCTCGCGGACCAGCACCTCCTCGTCCATGAGCATCCCGGCGGCCACGCGGATGATGTCGGTGTAGTCGTAGGTCGCGACGGGGTCCACGGCGAAGCGGTCGGCGTAGCGGTCCATGAAGCGGCCGATGGCCGTCCAGTCGTCGCGCCCCCGCATGCGGCCGAGGGCGACCAGCTCCTCCGCCAGCAGGTCGCGCTCGGCGGCGCGCAGCGTGAAGTCGCGCAGCTCCTCGGCGAACCCGTGGGTCGCCAGGGCCGCGCGCAGCCGCTCGGGCCACTCCCGCGCGCCGTCGGCCAGCTCGCCCTCCAGGAGCCGCCGCACCTCCAGCAGCTGCTCGGGGCCCGACAGCAGGCGCGGCGGGGGCTCCTCGTTCAGGACGGCGTCGCGGCGCAGCATCGCGTACGCGTAGCCGTGGAACGTCAGCGCCAGCGGCGTGCGCGTCGTGCGGCGCAGCCGGCCGGTGATCCGCTCGCGCAGCTCGCCCGCGGCCTTGCGGCCGAACGTGAGCACCAGCACCCGCTCGGGGTCGGTGCCGCGGTTCTCGATGCGGTCGACCACCGCCTCGACGATCGTGGTGGTCTTCCCGGTCCCCGGGCCGGCCAGCACCAGCAGCGGCCCGCCCGCATGCTCGACGACCCGCCGCTGCCGCTCGTCGAGCACCGGCGGGACCGCACGCGCGGGACCCGCGCGGCGCACGAGGCGATAGGAGGCTGGAGGCACAACATTTCATTGGAGCAGATCAACGGGCCTGCTCTGACCACATCGCCCGCATGTCGCGGATGAGACTCCGGAACCGGCCACGCACCGTGCACGCGCCGTGACGGCCCCGTGCGGACGCGGTGAGGGACACCTTGGGGACGCGAAGGGGACGCGGTGGGGACGCCGCCCGGACCGCCGCCATATACCAACCGGACACGCAGCGTCATCCGGCACCCTGCACAAAACGCCGGCCCGCCGGGTGTGCGCTTTTCTCATTGTCGGTCGAAAAACCATCCGCCAGAGTCACTGGCACCCGTATGAATATCCCCGGAACGACCGTAACAGCCGCGCAATCCGCATTTAACAAAAGCCTAGCAGTCTCCCGCAGGCCCCCTTTTCTCCGGCCCGCCCCTCCCCGCGATGGATGGTGACGCGTTGTCCACTGCCCACTGGATCTACCTGCTCGGCCTCGCCGCCCTGATCGCCACCGTGGTGGCGAAGCGAAACGTGATCGCGCTGGCCGTCGTGGCCACCTTCGCCACCGGCGTCGCGTACGGGGGCGGCGTCGTCACCGGCCTGGGCGCGATCTTCAACGGCGCGATCGTCGCCACCCGCGAACTGCTGCCGATCTTCATCATCATCGCGCTGGTCACCGCCATGCTCGGGGCGATGCGGGCGGTCGGCGCGGACGCCCTGATGATCCGCCCGCTGCGGGGCCTGTTCCGCAACGGGCATGTCGCGTACGCCGTCCTCGCGGTGGTGACGTATCTGCTGTCGATGTCGTTCTGGCCCACCCCGGTGCTGCCGCTGATCGCCGCGATCCTGCTGCCCGCCGCCGTGAAGGCCGGGCTGGCCCCGTTCGGGGCGGCGCTGGCGATCGCCATCACCGGCCAGGGCATGGCGCTGAGCTCGGACTACATCATGGGCGTCGCCCCGGGCCTGTCCGCCGAGGGCGCGAACGTCCCGGCCTCGCTCATCGCCGACCGCGCGCTGGTCATCTCGCTGATCGCCGGCGTGGTCGCGCTCGCGGTCGCGTACCTGCGCGACGTCCGCACCAAGATGCTCGACCCGATGGCCGCCGCCGCGATCAGGCTGCCGGTCACGGAGACGGCGACCGCGCAGGCCGGCACCCGTTTGGAACGTGCCGAAGGCGGCGGCGGCGCGAAGCCGGGCGGCGGCGGTGGCACCGCCACGCTCACCGCCACGGGCGGCGCCGGCCCGGAGCCCGCCGAGCCGGTCCCGTCCGCGCGGGCGCGGATCGTCGCGGTCGCCGTACCGGCCGTCTTCGCGCTGCTGCTCGTGTTCATGCTGCTGGGCCGCTTCACCTCGCTCGTGCCGAACATCGACGACGGCGCGGGCGCCCCGCTGGTCGGCGGCACCGCCGCGCTCGCCCTGGTGGTGATCGCCCTCGTCGCGAACCGCAGGGGCCGGCTGGAGGACATCGGCGGCCACTTCACCGAGGGCATCGCGTTCGCGTTCCGCACGATGGGCATGGTCATCCCCGTCGCGGGCTTCGTGTACGTGGGCCTGTCCGACTACTCCGGCGAGATCCTCGGCCTCCCGGACGGCGCCAAGGCGCCCGGCTTCCTGCTGGACGCCATCGCGAACGTCCGGCCGCACATCCCGGAGGTCCCGGTCTTCGCCTCGTTCGCGATGCTGCTGATCGGGATGGTGATCGGCCTCGACGGCAACGGCTGGCCCGGCCTGCCGTTCACCGGCTCGCTGGCCGGCTCGCTGGGCGACGGCTCGGGCGCCGACGTGGCCACGCTGGCCGCGATCGCCCAGAACGGCGCCAGCTGGACCGGCGGCGGCACCCTGGTCATCTGGTCGTCGCTGATCGTCGTCGCCGGCCTGACCGGCGTCTCCGTCATCGACCTGGCCCGCCGCCTGTTCATCCCCGTCGTCACCGGCCTGGTCGTGGCGACCGCGATCGCGACGGTGCTGCTGTGACGCCGGGGTCCGGCGCGCGGCCGGCAGTGTACGACCCCGCGGGCGGCGCGCTCACCGTCGTCGGCACGGCCGAGCTGGTCAGGAAGGGCGCGCTCGGCGCGCGGGAGGTGGTCGAGGACGCGCTGGAACGGATCGCGCGGCTGGATCCCGCGCTGGGCGCGTTCGTGCACGTGGACGCCGAGGGCGCGGTCCGGCGGGCGCGGGAGGTGGACGGGAAGGTCGCGCGCGGGGACGATCCGGGGCCGCTGGCGGGGGTCCCGCTCGGGGTGAAGGAGCTGCACGCGGTGGCCGGATGGCCGTTCGCGATGGGGAGCGCCCTGCACGCGGAACGGGTCGCGCGGCACACGTCCACGCTGGTGGCGCGGGCCGTGGCGGCGGGTGCGGTGCCGGTCGGGCTGACGGCGTCGCCGGAGTTCGGGCGGGCATCGTTCACGGCGTCGCGGCTGCACGGCGTCACCCGGAACCCGTGGAACCCGGCGCTCACACCCGGCGGGTCCAGCGGCGGGTCCGCGGCGGCGGTCGCGGCCGGGATGGTGCCCGTCGCGACCGGCACGGACGGGGCCGGGTCGCTGCGGATCCCGGCCTCGTACTGCGGGCTCGTCGGCTTCAAGGGGACGTACGGGCGCGTCCCGCGCGGGCCGTACCACTGGGGCACGGCCGAGAACGACCACTACGGCGTGCTCACGCGGACGGTGCGGGACACCGCGCGCTACCTGGACTGCGTGTGCGGGGCCGACGAGTACGACCGGTCCTCGCTGCCCGCGCCGGCCGAGCCGTTCGAGTCCGCGCTGGCGGCCCTCCTGGACGCGGGCGCCCTGCGCGGGCTGCGCGTCGCGTGGGCGCCGGACCTCGGGAACGCGCCGTGCGATCCCGAGGTGGCCGCCGTGGTCGGCGCGGTGGCGGAGAAGTTCGCCGCGGAGGCGGGCGTGCGGCGGGTGGACGCAGGACTGCGGCTGGAGGCGGCGTGCGGTGCCGCGTTCCGGACGCTGTCGGTCGCGGACGTGCACGCCGAGCTGCGGGAGGCGGCCGGCCGGCTCGGGGACGTGCACCCGACCGTGCGCCGGTACGGGGACGCGGCGGCGGCGCTGGACGCGGACGCGCTGGTGGACGCCCACCAGGCGCGGGCGCGGCTGGTGGCGGAGCTGGCCGGGGCGTTCGAGCGGTTCGACCTGCTGCTGACTCCCGCCACGCAGGTTCCGGCGTTCGCGGCGGAAGGGCCGATGCCGACCGAGATCGCCGGGCGGGCGGTGGACCACTGGGGCGCGCTGGCGGTGACGTTCCCGTTCAACCTGTCGGGGCATCCGGCGGTGTCCGTGCCGGCCGGTACGGCGGGCGGCGCGCCGGTGGGGCTGCAGATCGTCGGGCGGCGCCACCAGGACGCGACGGTGCTGGCCGCGGCGGCGGCCGTGGAGGCGCTGGGCGCGGCACCCGGCCGCTGAGGAGAGGCGCCACCGCGCCCCGTCCCCGCGAGAGGGAGGGGCGCGGTGGCGTTCCCTTTTCCGGGCGCGCGTGGCCGCGATATCGCTACCAGCGGTACCAGCGGCCGCGCTTTCCGCTCGGGCCGGTGCTGCGCGTGACGAATCCCAGCAGCCACAGCACGAGCACGATTCCGGCGATAATCCAGAGGATCTTCACCGCGAATCCGGCACCGAACAGGAGCAGCACCAGGAGCAGGACGAGAATCATCAACCAGGGCATCTCATTTCCTCTCTTCCTCCTCGGCCCCCGGTCTCCCCGCAGGTGGCGGACTCATGCGAGGCAAAGATCACGGTTCGGACTCGGTGCGCACGGCGAATGTCCGGAGACTTTCCGTGAGGCGATCCAGATCACAGGAAGCGGCGGATCGGGGCGATGGAGAGTTCCGCGGCGCGCTGGACGCGGGAGCGCCTCTTCCAGCGCCATTCCACGATCTCCTCGCTGCGACGGAGGTCCTCGTCGAAATGGCCGTCCAGCGCGCGGGTGAAATCGCGGTCGACGGCCGCGAGCATGATCTCCTCATCGTGGTCCATGGACCGGCGGTTGAAGTTCGTGGAGCCGACGAGCGACACGATCCCGTCGGCGGTGAGGACCTTGGTGTGCAGCATCGTCGGCTGGTACTGCCAGATCCGCACCCCCTCGGCCAGCAGGGACTCGTAGTGCCGCTGGCCGCCCAGCAGCGAGACGCGCTTGTCGATGTGCGGGCCGGGCAGCAGGATCTCGACCTCGACGCCGCGGCGGGCGGTCCGCCGCAGCAGGCCGGTGAAGTAGTCGTCGGGGGCGAAGTAGGCCGTGGAGAGGCGGACGCGCCGCTCCGCCGACTCCAGCACGACGCGCGTCAGCGTCTGCATGTCCTGCCAGCCGATGCTGGCCGATCCGCGCACGACCTGCACGATCGCGTCGCCGGCCGGCTCGTGCGCGGTGAACCGGTCGCGCTCGTCGAACAGCTCGTCATGGCACTCGGCCCAGCCCTGCGCGAACCCGGCCGCGACGCCGTCCACCGCGGGCCCGCGGACCTCGACGTGGGTGTCGCGCCACTCGGTCTCGTCGCGGGCGTCGCCGCACCACTCCTCGGCGATGCCGACGCCGCCGGTGAACGCGACGCTCTCGTCCACGACGAGCACCTTGCGGTGGCAGCGGTGGTTCTGCTTGAACGGCGAGTGGCGCAGCGGCTTGCGGAACCACGCGACGGTGACCCCGCTGCGGCTCATCTCCTCCAGCAGGTCCTTCTCGATGGGGTGGCTGCCGATCCCGTCCAGGAGGAGCCGCACCCGGACCCCGGCGCGGGCCCGGTCGCAGAGCGCCGCGGAGAACCGGCGCGCGATGTCGCCGCGCCAGTAGACGTAGGTCATCATGTCGATGGTGCGCTCGGCGGCGGCGATGGCGTCCAGCATCACGGGGAAGATCTCGTCCCCGTTGCGCAGCGGGACCAGGGCGTTGCCCTCGGTCGCCGCGATCCCGATGAGCCGCTCCAGGCGGCGGCGGACGCGCTGCTCGGCGGGCGTGTCGGCGGCCGTCCCCACGCTCGGGGACGCCGATCGGTAGGCGGTCATGACGCTCCAGGGTCCGGCGGCCCGGCCGGGCCGATATGTCCGGATATCGGCTACCCCGCCTCGGGCCGCCCATGCGCCGCCCGCCCCGCCCCGGTCCGGCCACCGGGCCGGGCACGGGCCGCCGGCCCCCTTCACCTCATCCGGCCGGACGGGACGCGCTCTTCGCGATCTTCTCGTCGAAGGCGCGCAGCGCCGCGGCGCCCACCGCCTTGTCCTGCTCGCCGTTGCCGCCGCTGACGCCGACCGCGCCGATGACCTGGCCCTCGTACACGATCGGGAAGCCGCCGACGAAGATCGCGAACTTGCCCGGGTGCATCTGGTTGATGCCGAACGCCTCGTTGCCGGGCAGGGCGGGGCCGTTCGGCGGCTCGTTGAACTTGTGGGTGTCGCGCTGGTGCCCGGCGGCGGTGAACGCCTTGGCGATCGCGATCTCCACGCCGGTGAGCCGGGCGCCGGTCATCCGGTGCAGCGCGATCGGGTGCGCGCCGTCGTCGGCGATGCAGATCGTCTCCTTGACGCCGATCCGCTCCGCCTCCTCCTCGGCCGCCCTGAGCAGCACGAGGGCGTCCTCCAGGGTCAGCCGGTGAACGGTCTGCATTATCGACTCCTTCCGAAAATTCCTCGAAATGGAAAATGTGCATTCGAGGTATTGCCCGACACGTCGCGCCGCCGCAGAATGGGGATGCGGATTTAAGGATTCCCTGCCTCGTTCCGCCCGCCCGCTCCCCGGCCACGGCAGCAAGTCTCCGGGACCCCACCGGACCGGACTATGTACACTCTGCCGAACCAGAGGGACGGGATGTGGGCACATGGCACATCAGCACGCTGACGTCGTCACCGCCGGCCAGGACGGCCGGATCAGCGTCGGGGCCCTGCTGGCCGAGCCGCTGCTGCGCGGCAGCCTGGTCGCCGGCGCGGCGGGCCTCGACCGCCCGGTCTCCTGGTGCCTGCCGCTGTCGGAGACCCGCCGGTACGCCGAGGAGGGCGTGGGCGCGCCCGACCTCGGCTGCATCGCCATCCACCTGCCCGCGACCAAGCTGGCCGCCGCCGAGGAGGCGGGCGCGCTGATCCTGGAGCTGGCCCGGCGCGGCGCCGCGGCGCTGCTGGCCTGGCAGCCGCCGGGCACCCGGTCGGACCTGAAGGCCGCGGCGCGCGCGGCGGACCGGGCCGGCGTCCCGCTGCTGGACCTGCGCGAGGAGGCCGACTACCGGGCGGTGAGCCGGCTCGTCGGGCAGAAGGCGCTGGCGCAGACCTCGCACGTCCTGGAGTACGGGGCGCGCGTGCACCGCGCGCTGGGCGACGTCCTCGCGCAGGGCTCCGGCATCCCCGCGATGGCGCACGCGATCGCCAACCTCGCCCGCTGCCCGGTGCTGATCCAGGACGACGAGGGCGAGCGGCTGGCGTGGGCCGAGCCGCCGGACGGCACGGCCACCGACCCCGACGCGCTCGCGGTGGCGCTGCCGCCCATGCCGGCGCGCGCGGAGTCCCCGTGGCCGGTGGTCGCGGACCTGCCGGTGGCGTCCGGCGGGCAGCCGGAGGAGCTGGACCTCGACCTCGGCGGCGACTCCGCGGGCGAGCCGGTCCGGGTGCTGGTCACGCCGATCATCGTGGGCGGCGAGCCGTACGGGCGGCTGGTGATGGCCGAGCGGGCGTACCCGCCGGACGAGCACGACCTGGCCCAGCACCGGGTGATCGCCGAGCACGGCGCGACGCTGACCGGCTCGGAGATGCTGCGGCAGCGGTCGGTGCGGGCCGCCGAGGAGCGCGCCCGCGGCGACTTCGTGGAGGCGCTGGTGCACGGCCGGTTCGCCGACCCGTACGAGCTGGGCGCCCGCGCCCGCCACCACGGCTTCGACGTGGACGGGCACTTCGCGGTGCACGTGGTCGCGGCCGCGTCGCTGCTCCCGGTCGGCCGCGACTACCTGCGGCTGAAGCTGACCGCCACCCGGATCGCGCAGGCGATGGACCCGGACGGGATCACGCTGACCGCCGCGATCGGCTCCACCATCGTCGTCATCCGGCAGCTCGCGTCCTGCGGCGATCCGCTCCAGGAGCGGCAGGAGGCCGCCCGCTTCGCGCAGCGGCTCCGGCGGCGGCTCCTGCAGCCGCTCGGGGACGATCTGCGCGTCACGTACGGGCGTCCCGGCGAGGGCGCGGCGGGCGTCGCGACGAGCTACTACGAGGCGCGGCTGGCGATGGGGCTGGCCTGGCACACCGGGGCGGAGCCGGTGTGCGGGTACGACGACCTGCGCGTGTTCGCGGCGCTGAAGGAGGTCGCGGGGAGCGCGGAGGGCCGGTCGTTCGCGGCGGAGACGCTCGCGCCGCTGCGGCAGGCGGGCGGCGGCGACCTGGAGCCGATCGTGCTGGCGTACATCAAGGCCGCCGGCAACCTGAACGCGGCGGCCCGCTCGCTCAACCTGCACCGCAACACGATGCTCTACAAGCTGGACCGCGCCTCGCGCGCGCTGCGGATGGACGTCCGCACGGCGGAGGCGCAGTTCATGTTCTGGCTGGCACACCACATCGAGACGCTCAGCTCGGTGACGCACACGCTGGCCGACGAGCTGGCCCCGCCCGCCGAGCCGCGCTAGGCGGCAGGGCGGTCAGGACGCGGGGTCGGGGCCCGCGAAGGAGGAGAGCAGGCCGAGCGCGGCGATCGCCGCGCAGCCCGCGAAGACGGTGCCGAACGCGGGCCCGGCGTCCAGGACGGCGGCGACCCACGCGGCGCCGAGGGCGGAGCCGCCGAAGCGCAGCAGGTTGAACAGGCCGAGCCCGGCCCCGTACCGCCCGGCCCCGGAGCGCGTCGCGCCCGTCGCGGCCGGGGTCTGCACGAGGGCCACGCCCGCGCCGGTCAGGAACATCGCGGCGAGCAGCCCGGGGACGCCGCCGCCGTACCCGACAAGGACGGCCGCCACCAGCGACTGCCCGGCCACCAGCAGGAGCAGCCCGCACCGCAGTACGGGCCGCGCCCCGAGCCGTTCCATGAGCACGCCGACGATCGGCGCCAGCACCGACATCGCGATCGGCAGCAACAGCAGCAGCGCGCCCGCCATGAGGGTCTCGGCGTGCTTCTGCGTCGTGAGGTAGAGGGGGACGCCCAGCAGCGTCGCGCCCAGGCAGAACATCTGCGCCAGCACGGTCAGGCACGACCTCAGGTAGCGCGTCTCCAGCAGCAGCCGGGGCGGCAGGAACGCGTCGGGGCGGCCCCGTTCGATCGCGATGAACGCGCCGGCCGCCGCGACGCCGGCGAGCGCCGACAGCCACACGACCGGCGACCCGGGGCCGAGCGGCGCGACGGCGGAGGCGGCGCCGAGGCCGAGCCCGGCGGCCAGCGTGAGCAGGACCGCGCCGCGCCATTCGAGCGGCACGGCGCGCGGCCGGTCGCGCGGGACCAGCCGCAGCGCGACGATCGCGGCGGCCACGCCCAGCGGCAGCATCGGCCAGAAGACCGAGCGCCAGCCGAACCAGGTCGCCAGCCCGCCGCCGAGCGTGGGCCCGGCGGCCTGGCCGATGCCGTTCGCGGCGGCCCAGAGGCCCAGCGCCCGGCCGCGCCGCCCGCCCTCGAACAGGACGGAGATCAGCGACATGACGGTCGGCAGCATCGCCGCCGTCGCCGCGCCCTGGACGGCGCGCAGCACCGCCAGCGCGGCCAGGTCGGGGGCCAGCGCCGCGCCGGCGGAGGCGGCGCCGAGCAGCGCCATCGCGGCGGCGAACACGCGGCGGTGGCCGTACCGGTCGCCGAGCCAGCCGGACACCGGCAGCAGCACCGCGAACGTGACGGTGAACGCGATGACCAGCAGCGACCCGGCCGAGACCGGGACGCCGAGGTCGTCGAGGATGAGGCTCAGCGGCACGTTCACGATCGTGTTGGCGAGCGTGCCGGTGAACGTGCCGAGCAGCAGCGGGACGAGCGCCACCCAGTTCCCGCGGCCCCCGTCCCCGCCGTCCTCGCCCTGGTTACTGCCCGACACGCCGCCGCCGCCGGGGCCCGGGCTGCTCGACGCCCGGCGGGATCGCCACGAAGATCTGCCCGTCCTCCTCCTTCACCGGGTAGACGTCGATCGGCCGGGTTGCGGGCGGGGTGATCGGCTCGCCGTCGGCGAAGTCGAACACGCTGCCGTGGCACGAGCACAGCAGCCCGTCCTCGGTGACCTTCCCGGACGACAGCAGGCAGTCCAGGTGGGTGCAGTAGTTCGACATCGCGTGCACCTCGCCGTCCCAGCGGGCGACGGCCACCTCGGCCTCCCCGATGAAGAAGCGGCGGACCACCCCGTCGGGCACCTGGCCCGAACGGGCCACGTACTGGAACTCCATCCGATGCTCCTCAGCTCGGCAGGTCGGTCAGGTCAGCAGGTCGGTCAGGTCGGCGTCCTCGTCGCGCAGGACGTCCGGGTCCGGGGCGGCGCGGGCGGCGACCAGCTCGCGGGCGGCGGCGACGTCGCCGCCGCGGTCCATGCCGAACGCCGCCCGCAGGACGCCGCCGGCCAGGTAGAACGCGGTGAAGTCGAAGTCCTCGATCCGGCCGCGCACGACGAGCCGGTCGGCGCCGCCCGCGTACCCGGTGTACTGGAGGTTCCGGTCGAACTGGTCGGACCAGAACCACGGCGAGGCGGCGTGCGCGGCCGGCTTCCCGGCGATGGCCTTGGCCGCGGCCATGCCCTGCGCGTTGGCGTTGTCGAAGTGCTCGGCGCGGATGCGGCGGCCGAAGACGGGGTGGTGGAAGCTGGTCACGTCGCCGGCGGCGTACACGCCCTCCTGGCTCGTGCGGCAGAACTCGTCCACCGCGATCCCGCCGTCCGGGGCCAGCTCCAGCCCGGCGGCGGGCTCGGTGTTGGGCACCATGCCCGCGCCGACCACGACGAGGTCGCCCTCGATCGTCGCGCCGCCGCTGGTGGTGACCACGGCGGCGGACCCGGTCTCGCGGTACGACTCGACCTTCTCGCCCGTCCGCAGGTCCACTCCCGCACCGCGGTGGAGGGCGGCGAGGGTGTCGCCCATCAGCTCGCCGAGCACGGCGCCGAGCGGCTGCCCGGCCTGCTCGACCACGGTGACCTCGGCGCCCAGCCCGCGCGCGGTGGAGGCGATCTCGGAGCCGATGAACCCGGCGCCGATGACGATCACCCGGGCGTCGGGCCGCAGCTCGGCGCGCAGCCGGTCGGCGTCGGCCAGGGTGCGCAGGTAGCGGACGCGGTCGCCCTCGACGCCGGGCAGGCGCCGCGGCCGCCCGCCGGTCGCGACCAGCACGGCCCCGGCGGTCACCGTGGAGCCGTCCGCCAGCTCCACGGCGCGGTCGGCGGCGCGGATCGCGGTGACGCGGGTGCCGAGCCGCAGCTCGACGCCGTTCTTCGCGCACCAGGCCGGGGTGAGCAGGCACAGCTCGTCGCGCTCCTGCTCGCCGGTCAGGTACTCCTTGGACAGCGGCGGGCGCTGGTACGGGGCCTCGGTCTCCTCCCCGAACAGGGTGATCGGGCCCTGGAAGCCGCGGCGGCGCAGCGTGCGGGCGGCGACGGCGGCGGTCTGCCCGGCGCCCGCGACGGCGACCGATTCCGGCACGGGCTGGAAGGCGGGCTGGGATGGCGGCTGGGATGCGGGCTCGGGCATCACGACTCCTGCTCGTTCGACGTGCCGCCGGCGGTCAGCACGCGCGGGCGCGGATCGACGTACACGACGCCGTCCTCGACCCGCACCGCGTACGCGGGCTGGCACTCCTCGCGGTCCTCGATCTCCCCGGTGGCCGGGTCGATCTTCCACTGGTGGCCGGGGCAGATCACCCGGCCGTACAGGAGCGTCCCCTTGGTCAGCCGGCGCTCCTTGTGCACGCACACGTCGTCGAGCGCGTACACGTCGTCGCCCACCAGGAACAGCGCGATCTCCCGCCCGGCGACGGTGACGGCCAGCCGCCTGCGGCGGCGCACGTCCGCCAGGGAGGCGGCCTCCACCCAGTGCTCCGTCGTCATGTCCCTCTCCTCGTTCTTCTGGGACCGGCGGGCGGCGGCGGGTACGGTCCCGCCGCCGCCCGCGCGGGTCTCGTCAGGCCGGGGAACCGACCAGGTCGGGCTTGACGTAGGTGTCGTACAGGCCCTGGGTGTAGGAGAAGCGCATCTCCGCGCCCCACCGGCACAGCTGGAGGCAGCGCTGCTGGAGCTGCGGGGTGTCGGCGTGGTCGAGCACGATCTGGTAGCCGCGCTCGCCGTGCACCACGTCCGAGGTGATGTGCAGGTCGAAGAACTCGATCTCGTCCTCGGTGAAGCCGTACACCTCGCGGAGCGGCACGATCTGCTTCTTGTAGATGCTCGGCACCTGCGACTCCAGGCCGACGACCAGCGCGGCGGTGGCGACGACGAAGTGCTCGCGCATCGCGACCGAGTAGCACCAGGCCTGGAGGCCGCGGGTGATGGCGTTCATGTTGGACGGGTCCTCGACCCGCTCCCGGGTCGTGCCGCACGCCTCCGCGAACTTGATGAGGAGGTCGGTGTGCCGGATGTCGGCCAGCTCCTCCTCGTACATGTTCTGGAGGGTGAAGTCCTTGGCCCCGGTGAACTCGTCGGGGGTGTTGGCGTAGACGTGGGCCAGGTAGTCGGCGAACGGGCCCACGTAGTGGTAGTGGTTCTCCGCCCAGCGGGCGAAGTGCTCGCGCTTGAGCTCGCCGTTCGCCCACGCGAGGCTGAATGACGCGTTCTTCGCCTCCCGCCCCTTGATGGCATTCTGGAGTGCGGTCCGGAATTCATCCTTGGAGAGCAGTTCCGCCATTTTCCGGCTCCTTTCTTTGGTCTCAAGCTAAGAGGGGCCCGTACGGTCCGGCCATGGCCGGTCAGCACACGCCTCGCACCGTTCGGTGTGCACTGTGCAGCACCCGGGCGCCGAGGTCAGGGGGTGATGTAGACGCTCTTCTCCTGCGTGTAGAAGAGCATCATCGAGTCGCCCGCCTGCTCCTTGAACGTCTGCGTGCTGGATTCCTTGAGCCCGCCGAACGGCACGGTCATCGCCATTCCGCTGGTCGGCTGGTTGATCTTGACGAGGCCGCTGCGGACGCGGCGCGCGAACGCGAGCGCGCGGTCCAGGTCGCGGGTGACGATCCCGGCGGACAGGCCGTACTCGGTGTCGTCGGCCAGCGCGATCGCCTCGTCCAGGTCGCCGGCGCTCTGGAACGCCAGCACCGGCCCGAAGATCTCCTCGCGGGCGATCCGGTCGGCGGCCGAGACGCCGGCGAAGACCGCCGGGGTGACGAAGTACCCGGCCTCGTCCTCCAGGCGGCGGCCGCCGGTGAGGAGCTTGGCGCCCTCCTCCTCGCCGATCCGCACGTACTCCAGGACCTTCTCCAGCTGGAAGTCGGCGGCGAGCGGGCCCATGTCCACGCCCTCGTGCAGGCCGTTGCCGACCGTGCGGGACTCGGCGAGCCGGACGACCCGTTCCAGCAGCGCGTCGTGGACCGCCTCGTGCGCGATGACGCGGCTGGTGCCGGTGCACGCCTGGCCGCTCAGCCCGTACGCGCCCTTGGCGATGATCTGCGCGGCGCGGTCGAGGTCGGCGTCCTCAAGGACGATCACCGCGTTCTTGCCGCCCATCTCCAGCTGGCAGCGCCGGGACGGCCCCACGGACGCGTGGATCCTCCGACCGGCCGCGGTCGAGCCGGTGAACGTGATCGCGCCCGCGCGCGGGTCGGCGGCCAGCGCCGCGCCCGGCTCGGCGCCGCCCTGCACCAGCGCGATCGCCGCCGGCGGCAGCCCGCCCGCCAGGAGCGCCTCGACGAGCCGCTGCGCCAGCAGCGGGGTCACCGGGGACGGCTTGAAGACGACGCCGTTCCCGGCGGCGAGCGCGGGGCCGAGCTTGCGGGACGGGATGTTCAGCGGGAAGTTCCACGGCGTGATGGCGCCGACCACCCCGACCGGCTCGCGGCGCGTGTAGACGAGGCCGCCGTCGTCGGCGGGGTAGCTCGTCCCGGTGATGCGCAGGGCCTCAGCGGCGTAGAAGCGGAGGTTCTTGGGGGTACGGCCGGTCTCGATGGCCGCCTCGGCGCGGGTCTTGCCCTCCTCGCGGACGAGTTCGACCGTGAGCTCGTCCCGCCGCGCCTCCAGCCAGTCCGCGGCCTTCTCCAGGACGGCGGCGCGGCGCTCGGCGGGGGCCGCGGTCCACTCGGCGGCGCCCTCCGCCACCCCGGCGACCGCGGCGGCCATGTCCGCGGCCGACGAGTCCGGGAACGTTCCGATGAGGTCGCCGCGGTCGGCCGGGTTGCGGCGCTCGAAGGTGCGCCCGCCGGCGGCCGGCGCCCACTCCCCCGCGATGAGGTTGAGTCCGGTGTGCTGCTGTCCGGTGTGCTGCTGTCCGGTCGGCATGGTCAGCGGTCCTCCTGGGCTGTTGCGAGGGCGGTCAGTTCCACTTCGACGGGGGCGCCCCCGGGGAGCGCCCGCACGCCGATGGCGCTGCGGGCCGGGAGCCGCGCGTCCGGGGTCAGGCCGGCGAGCGCGGCGGAGGCGCCGTCGGCGACGGCCGACAGTTCGGTGACGCCGTCGGCGCAGGCGACGTAGACGGTCATCCGGAGCCAGGTCCGGACGCGCTCCACGCCGCCGGCGGCCGCGGCGACGGCGGCGACCGCGTTCCGGGCGGCCAGGCCGGCGGCACGGTGCGCGGCGGCGGCGTCCACCTCGCGGCCGACGAGCCCGGTCACGGTCAGCACGCCGTCGCGGCGCGGCGTCATGCCGGCACTGGTGACGAGGCTCAGGCCGGGGGCGTACGGCGCGATGACGGCGGGCACGTACGCGCCCTGCGGCCGCGGCGCTTCAGGGAGGTCAGACACTGAGGGCCACTCCGTCCTGGCGCGGGTCGGCGGCGCCGAGCAGCGCGCCCGTCGCTCCGTCGACCGAGATGATCTGGGCGCTGCCGCCCGCTCCCCACGCAGACTGGACGGTCACCGCGTGCCCCAGGTCGCGCAGCGCCTCGATGCGCGCCGTGCCGATGCGGGACTCGACCCGCAGCTCCGGCGGCTGCCCGAGCACGTCGGCGTCGCTGCCGGGGTGGACGGTGAAGCGCGGCGCGGCCACCGCCGCCGCCGGGTCGAGGCCGTGGTCCAGCAGGTGGGAGAGCAGCTGCGTGTTCCACTGCACCTGGCCGTCGCCGCCGGGGGTGTTGCCGACGTGCCGGAGCCGCCCGGCCGCGTCGGTGACGAGCCAGGCGTTGAGGGTGTGCAGCGGGCGGCGGCGCGGCCGGACCTCGTTGGGGTGGCCGTCGATCAGGTACGCGCCGCGGCCGAGCCGGTTGTTGAGGACGACGCCGGTGCCGGGCACGGTGATCCGGGCGCCGAACGTGAACGCCAGCGAGTGGATCAGGCTCACCGCCATGCCGTCGCCGTCCACCACGACCATCGACGTCGTGTCGCCGTCCACCGGGACGGCCGGTACGGCGGGGTCCGGGAGGTCGCCCGCGGCGAGGCGGGCGCGGGCGGCGGCGATCGCGTCCGGGGCCAGCAGGCCCGCCCAGTGGTCGTTGTCGGCGCCGCAGCCCGCGTACCGGTCGGCGAACGCCAGCCGCGCCGCGCCCGCCGCGAGGTGCACGGCCTCGGCCGACATCCACGGCCGCTCCGCGAGGAGCCCGTCGTTCAGGCCCGCCTGCTGGAGCACCATCCAGCCGGGCGTGGGCGGCGGCGTCTGGTGGACGGTCGCGCCCTGGTAGCGGCCGGTGATGCTGGCACCGACCAGCGGTTCGCCGGTCGCGGCCCACTCGTCCCCGCTGAACGGGGCGCCCGCGGCGGCCAGGGCGGACACGGCCCGTTCGGCGAGCCCGCCCGAGTAGAAGGAGGCGGGGCGGGCGGCCAGGCGGCGCAGCGTGGCCGCGAGGTCGGCCTGCGGCAGCGGCGTCCCCACCGCCGGAACGTTCCCGCCGGGGAGGTAGACGGCGGCCGTACCCGGGTCGCGGGACAGCGCGTCGCGGCGTTCGAGGATGTCCTCGCGCGTCTTGTACGTGCAGGGCATGCCGCGTTCGGCGGCCGCGGCGGCCGGCTCCCAGAGGCGCGGCAGGTCCCATGTCGCCGCGCCGGCGTGCAGCGCCGCCAGCGCTGCGACCGCGCCCGGCACGGCGACCGCCAGCGGCCCCTCCAGCGGTACGGCGGACAGGCCGCGACCGTCCCGGTAGAAGCCCGGCTCGCCGCCGTCCGGCCCGAAACCGCTGCCGCCGTACGAGACGACCGTCCCGTCCGGCCGGTGCAGCAGGACGAACGCGTCGCCGCCCACCCCGCACTGGCCCGGCAGCGCGAGCCACGACATCGCGGCCATGGCGAGCGCCGCGTCCGCGGCGTTCCCGCCCGCCTCCAGGACGGCGATCCCGGCGCGGCTGACCGCCGGATGGCTGGAGGAGACCATCCCGCCGGTCCCGACGGTCGGCCCGCGCCCCTGGCAGCCGAGCTCCGCGAGGAGGGATGCTGCTGAATCTGCTGGCATGCCCCAAGTGTCAGGGCCGCCGCCGCGGCTCCGACATGGACGCAATGCCGAAGATCGGAGGTGATCCTTGGGCAGTGCGCACATCCGGCGCCGTACCGGGTGCCGTCACCCGAACCTTGGGCCGGTCACCCTGCACGATGCACAAAACGACCACGTCCCGGCTGTGCACGTTCCTCATTGTTCACCCGCGAGGGATCCAGCAGATTCTCTGCATCCACCCCGTCCACACGTTTGCTCGACTCGTCCCCCCGGGGTCGACAAGGAGGTGGTGGCGTGCAGATAGGCGCCGCACACTGGGTCTTCCTGTCCGGGATCGTGGTCATCATCGCGGCCATGATCGCTCGCAAGAACGTCGTGATCCCCGCGATCGCGGCCACCTTCCTCACCGCGCTGGCCTTCGACGGCAGCCCCGTCCGGGCGCTCCAGTCCGTCTTCAACGCCAGCCTCACGGCGGCCGCCGAGCTGTTCAACATCTTCCTGATCATCGCGCTGGTGACCGCGCTGCTCGGCGCGCTGCGCGGGCTCGGCGCCGACCGCCGGATGGTCGAGCCGTTCCGGCACGTGATGCGCAGCGGCCACTCGGCGTTCTGGGTGATCGCCGGGATGACGTACCTGATCAGCCTGTTCTTCTGGCCGACGCCCGCGGTGCCGCTGATCGGCGCCATCCTGCTGCCGGCCGCGATCACCGCCGGGCTGCGCCCGATCGCCGCCGCGATGGCGATGGCGATCGCCGGCCAGGGCATGGCGCTGTCCAGCGACTACGTCATCCAGGTCGCGCCCGGCCTGTCGGCCAAGGCCGCGGGCGTCGGCACCACCGAGGTGGCCGACCGCGCCATGGTGCTGTCCCTGATCACCGGCGGCGTCGCGCTCTTCGTCGGCTACCTGATGAACCGGCGCGAGATGCGCGCCCCCGACGTCCAGCACCTGGTCGCCTGGGAGAACGGCACGGAGGAGACGGTCGTCCGGGCCCGCCGCCGGTTCCTGTCCATCCGGCGCGCGCCCGCCGAGCCGGTGGCCGTCCCCGCCGGGGGCGGCGGCGCGGCGGGCGGCACCACCGTGATCGACAAGGGGCCGCCGCGCCGGGACGCGATGACCGAGCGGGCGCTCGCCGGCGGCGCGGGCACCGGCACGGACGCCTCGGACGGCGCGGACGGCGAGGGCGGCCCGGACGGTGAGGGCGGCGCGGTTCCCGGGGAGAACTGCGTGCGGCGCTCCAAGGCGTTCGCGGTCATCGTCCCGCTGACGCTGGCCGGGCTGGTCGTCTACATGCTGCTCGGCAAGTTCACCGGGCTCGTCCCGGAGGTCGTCGGCGGCGACGCGGCGGCCCTGGTCGGCGGCGTCACCGTGCTGCTGCTGATCGCGGCGGCACTGTCGCTGGACGGCCCGCGCTGCCTGGACACCTGCGCCGACCACATCGTGGACGGCCTGGTCTTCTCGGTGAAGGCGATGGGCGTCGTGATCCCCATCGCCGGCTTCTTCTTCCTGGGCAACGCCGACTTCGCCGGGAAGATCATGTCGCTGGGCGACGGCGCCACGGCGCCCGGCTTCCTGTTCGACCTGGTCACCAAGATCCAGGGGGCGATCCCCGACAGCGGGCTCATCGTCGGCTTCGGGCTGCTGCTGATCGGTGTGATCACCGGCCTGGACGGCTCCGGCTTCTCCGGGCTGCCGCTGACCGGCTCGCTGGCCGGCACCCTCGGCCCCGCCTCCGGCACCGACCCGGCGCTGCTGGCCGCGATCGGGCAGATGGGCTCGGTGTGGGCGGGCGGCGGCGTGCTGATCGCCTGGTCGTCGCTGCTGGCCGTGGCCGGGTTCGCCCGCGTCCCCGTGCTGGAGCTGGTCCGCCGCTCGTTCGTGCCCGTCGTCGCCGGCCTCGTCGTCTCGACGCTGGTCGGCATCGCGATCTTCTGAGGAGCCCGTTGACCACCGCAACCGAACCGGCCCGGTCCCCGGAGGAGACCGGGCCGGTCCCGTCCCCCGCCCCCCGCCGCGTCCGGATCGCCCTCCTGGTGGCGCTGACCTTCGGCGCCGGCGTCATCGACATCGTCGGCTTCCTGGGCATGCACCAGGTCTTCACCGCCAACATGACCGGCAACATCGTGCTGTTCGGCATGGCCGCCGGCGAGGGCGACGGCGCCGAACTGGCCCGCTGCGGCGTGGCCACGCTCGCGTTCGCGCTCGGCCTGCTGCTCGGCTTCCGGCTCGCCGGCCGCGGCGACCCGGCCCGGCTGTGGCCGCCCGCCGTCACCCGCGCGCTGGCCGCCGACCTCGTCCTGCAGCTCGTCTTCTTGGCGGGCTGGGCGGCGACCGGAGCCCGCCCCGAGGGCGCCATGCTGCTCGGGCTCATCGCGCTGTCGTCGGCCGCCATGGGCGTGCAGACCGCCGCCGCGCGCACGCTCGCCGCCGACGGCATCACCACCACGTTCGTGACCGGGACGCTCACCTCGATGATGGGCTCGTTCGCGATCGGCTCCGCCGCCTCCGCCGGCCTGCGCACCGCCGTCATCGGCGGCCTGGCCGCCGGCGCCGCGGCGGGCGGCGCGCTGATGCACTCCGCTCCCCTCGCGGCCGCCGCCCTCGGCCCGGTCATCGTCGCCCTGGTGATCGCGGCCGCGTTCCCGCTGCACCGACGTCCCGCCTAGCTGGGGTCCCGCCTAGCTGGGGTCCCGCCTAGCTGGGGTCCCGCCTAGCTGGGGTCCCGCCTAGCGGCCGTCCCAGCGGGCGCGGCGCATGTCGACGCGGCGCCCGTCGGGACGCAGCGGCGTCCCCTCGACCCGGTACTCCTCCAGCGCCCGCACCTCAAGGCCGTCCGGCGGGCGCCCGTCCGCGCGGATCACCCGCCACCACGGGACGGCGCCGCCGTACAGCGACATCACCCGGCCGACCTGGCGCGGCCCGCCGCTCCCCACCAGCTCGGCCACGTCGCCGTACGCGAGGACGCGGCCGGGCGGGATCCGCTCGACCGCGTCCAGGACCGCTTCGGCGTAGTCGTCAGGCGCTGTCTGCACCCGCCGATTCTGGCGCCACCGGCCCGGCCTCCGCCACCTCGGGCACGGCGGGGAGCCGCCTCCACCGGCGCCGCCTCACCAGCATCCACCCGGCGAGCACGACCGCGGCGAGCCCGGCCAGCGTCAGCGCCCCGAAGCCTCCGAGCACGGCCGGGTCGTACGGGACGGCCCGGACCGTCCCGCGCCGCTCCCCGAAGTGCGCTCCGTCCTTCACCACGCCCACTTTGGCCGCCACGGGCGGGGCGGGCTTCCCCGACAGTTCGCGCGCCGCGTTGAGCGCCCCTACCGCGTTGACGTAACCGAATCCGAGGTCGGTGTCGTACCGCCCCTTGCCCTTGGGGTGCCGGGCCGACGAGGTGAGCGCCTGGACGACCTGCGCCGCGGTCAGCTCGGGATACCTCGCCCGGACGAGGGCGGCCGCCCCCGCCGCCCAGCTCATGGCGACCGGGTGGCCCCAGACCGTCCACAGCCGGTTGTCCGGCCCCGTCAGCGGCACCTTGAAGCCCGGCGCGGACAGGAGCACCGCCGTGGTCCCGCTGGTGAACCTCGCGGAGCGCCGCCCCTTCTCGTTGACAGCACCGACGCCGACCACGCCCGCCATCACGCCCGGGTAGGCGACCCGGTAGGTCTCTTGCACACCGGCGGCCGCAATGACCAGGGAGTCCTTGCTCTGGGCGTACGCGATCGCCGCCGGGAGCGAACCGCCCGGGCTGCCGCCGAAGGCGTGCCCGTTGAGCGAGTACGGCTCCACCGCGATGACCTGGGCCCCCTGGTCGACGGCGTAGCGTATCCCCTTGGCCAGGGTCACGTCCCACATGTCCCGGTTCGCCCACGCGCGGCCGCCCGGTTCCCGCGGCGTGGCGTAGACGCGGACAGGCAGCAGCGTGGCCGCCGAGGCCAGACCGCGCACGCCGAGCGGCGCGTCGGCGGTAGGGCCGCCGCCGACGATCAGCGAGGCGAGCAACGTCCCCAGCTCGCGCTTCGGCCGGGGCGTCCCCACAAAGTCGCGGCCCTTCTCCAGCGCCCCGTCCAGGGTGGCCACGCCGGGCGCCACACCGTCCGAGAGCAGCGCGATACGCACGCCCTTGCCACGGGTGATCCGGTGCGCCTCCATGAAATCTCCCGCGATCCGCGACAGCCAGGTGGGCGCGGCCGCGCGGGCCTCCGCGGGCGGCGCCAGCGGCTGGGCCAGGGCGAGGAGCAGAGCCGCCGCGGCGACTCCCGCGCAACGTCGCTTCAGCATCGGACACCCCGCCTCTCGCAGGCCGGCCCGTTAGCCCCGAACAGCCGCTCCACCTGCTGGAGGCCGTACCGCGCGAAGTGGAACGACTCGACGACCCGGCCCTTCTCGGGGGTGCCGCGGCCAGTGAGCCAGCCGCTGGAGCTGAAGAACACGTACGGGCTGTTGTCTGCGTTGAACCAGAACTCCTGCCGCAGGGAGTCGGTGTACGCCGCGGCGACCGTGCCCGCGAACGGCACCGTCCGCAGGCCCTCCCTGCCCTTGGCCCCACGGAAGCCGAGCATGGTGCTCAGCTCGCCGCCCGCCTTGGTGGCGCGAGCGGCGTCGGGCAGCACCGCGACGCCGAGGGTCGACGCGAGCGTCCGGCTGCCGTCGACATATGTGGCCCGCAGCGTGGTGCGGCACCCGTACTTGGCGAGGACGGCGGCGACCCTGGCGTCGAACGCGGCACCGCAGGAGGCCGGGGACGCGATCCCGACCCGGAGGGCGGTGTAGATGACCTCACCCCGCGAGATCCCGTCGGTGCGCTGGTCGACGCGCGCCGGGAAGATCTCCGACGCGGTGCGCATGCGCCAGCGGTCGGCGGCCTCGGCATCCGCGGCGGCGCGCTTCTCGGCCTCGGTGGGCTCGCGGGTGAGGTCGTGGACGATGGCGGACGCGCCGCCCGCGATGGCGGTCAGGCCGAGCAGCGCGGTGGCGATCACCGCGATGAGCGGGGGTTTCGGGGATGGGGACACGATGCCAGATCCAACTGGCAGCGTGTCTCATCATGATCACGACGGCCGTCCGGAACCGGCCAGGGCGATCAGTACGGTCCGCGCGGCGGCCGCCAGGGGTCCGGGGCGGGACCGGCGGCGGCGGGCGGGGCGGGGCCCGCAGGTGCGGGCCCCGCGCGGCGCTTGGGGTTGCGGCGGTGCAGGGTGATCGTGATGATCAGCGCGATCACGGCGCCGGCGACGCCCGCCGTGGTGACGACGATGATGATCCCGTTCACCCAGGCGGGCCGCGGGATGACGCTGACCGGGCCCGGGTCGCCGGCGCCGAAGCGCTGCCGGGCGGGCTTGCCGGACGCGCCGGCGCGGGGCTTGGTGAGGCCGTCGGCGGCGGCGAGCGAGCGAGCGGCGTTGACCTCGCCGTAGCCGACCTCCGCGTCGTAGGTGCTGCCCGGGTTGTGCCGGGTGCCCTGGATCAGCGCCTGGGCGACCAGCGTCGGCGGCATCTTCGGGTGCCGGGACCGGATGAGCGCGGCGATGCCGGAGACCAGCGCGGTCGAGTCGCTGGTGCCGTTGGTCAGGACGTAGTCCCCGCCGGGGGCCGCGACCGGCACGCCCGCGCCGGGCGCGGAGACCAGCACCGAGTAGTTGGTGTTGGAGAACGCGGCGCGCCGGTGCTCGTCGTCGGTCGCGGCGACCGCGATGACGCCGGGATAGGACGCCGGGTACGAGTACGGGGCGAAGCCGTCGTCGTCGAGCCGGGACCGCTTGTCGCCGTCGTTGCCGGCCGCCGCGACGACCACCGTGCCCTTGCCGATGGCGTACCCGATGGCCTCGCGCTCCTCGGGGTTGTCCTGGTACTTGCCGAGGGAGAGGTTGATGACGTCGGCGCCCCGGTCGGCGGCGTACCGGATGCCGCGCGCCACCGCGCCCTCGGCCCGTTCGGAGGAGCGGAAGAGGGGGAAGCTCGGGTCCTCGGGTTCGGCGAGGGAGCGGATCGCCAGGATGCGCGCCTCGGGCGCGACGCCGATGACGCCGTCGCGGCCGCCGGGGCCGTGCCCGTGCCCGGCGATCAGCGACGCCATCCCGGTGCCGTGCAGCCGGGTCGGCCGGGTACGGCCGTCGACGGCCGCCAGCATGTTGGGCCCGGTGGTGACCGAGCCCTTCAGGTCGGCCTGGTCCGCGTCCACGCCGGAGTCCACCACGGCCACGGTCACGCCCCGGCCGCGGGTGGTCTTCCAGGCGTTCTCCAGGTCCAGGGTCCGGATCATGGGCCGCTGCCGGTCGCGCACCTCGTCGGCGCCGGCCGGGGCGGCGGGCACCAGCACGGCGGCCAGCGCCAGCGCGGCCGCGGCGCCGCCGGCCGCCTTGCGCAGTAGGGGCACCTCAGCACCGCCATTCACGGCTGGAGCAGTCCGGCAGGGCCTGCGTGGAGAGTGGCTTGGCGATCCCGCGCGCCACCTGCGGGGCCAGCACGAACGGGCGGGCGGGGTGCTTCTTCGTGGTCACCTCGGCGGGGCGGCCGTCGGCGTACCCCGAGGCGGTGAGCATGACGTACGGCCCGCCGCGGTCGGTGCCGCGCTCCTGCCGCGCCGCGTCGGTGAACCGGGCCGCGGCCGTACCCGGGAACGCGGCGGCGCGGACGGTGGGCCGGACCCCGCCGGAACGGTCCGGGTCCGCGTTCGCGGGCAGCTCGCGGAACGCCTTGTCGGCCCGCCACTGGTCCGGGAACGCGGCCACGCCGACCGTCACCACCACGCCCTGGAGCTGGTCGGTGTAGGTGGCGCGCAGCACGGCGCGGCAGCCGTGCTTGCGCAGCACCAGCGCGTACTCCTGGTCGACGGCGGTGTCGCAGCCGGTCTGCGGCGCGATGCCGACGCGGGTGGCGAACTCGCTCTCGCCGCCGCCCCTGCTGTAGGCGACCCGCTCGGGGAAGATCCGGCCGGCCGGCCACACCTGCCAGCGGCGCGCCACCTCGGCGAGCGCGGCCTGGCGCAGTTCGGCGTTCGTCGGCTCGCGGTTCATCAGCGCCCAGGAGCCGGTGAGCGCGGCCGCGCTGGCGGTCAGGTAGCAGCCGGCGAGGGCGGCGGCGACGACCATCCACTGGCGCGCGCGCAGCCCGAGTACGGTCGCGGGCGCGGGAGCCCGCGGGCCGCTCGCCGATGGGGCCGGGGGGCCCGACGGGGCCGGCGGCATGGGGGGAGGAGGCATGAACGCCACAACCGCACAGATTAGCCGTGCTTTGCCCTGTTCCGCCCTGTCGTCAGGGTGATCTGTCAAGACCCGTTCCGCCGGCATGCCCCCGGAAGGGGCCCTCACCTGGGGGGAATGCGCGGCGACATGGCAAGGTTGTGCGGTGAAGGGATGAACGCGGCCGATGGCGTCCGCCCCCGTAACCCCAGCCGAGCGTCAGCACAGGAGCACTCACCGTGTCGTTGCCACCTCTGGTCGAGCCCGCAGCGGAGCTCACCCACGACGAGGTCAATCGTTACTCGCGGCATCTGATCATCCCCGACGTCGGGATGGCCGGGCAGAAGCGGCTCAAGAACGCCAAGGTCCTGTGCGTGGGCGCGGGCGGCCTCGGCTCGCCCGCCCTGATGTACCTGGCCGCGGCCGGCGTGGGCACGCTCGGCCTCATCGACTTCGACGTGGTGGACGAGTCCAACCTGCAGCGGCAGGTCATCCACCGGCAGTCGTCGCTCGGCAAGCCGAAGGTCGAGTCGGCGGCGGAGACCGTCCGCGAGATCAACCCGCTGATCGACGTCGTGGTGCACAACACGATGCTCGACCGCGACAACATCATGGACATCTTCGGCCAGTACGACCTGATCCTGGACGGCACCGACAACTTCGCCACCCGCTACATGGTGAACGACGCGGCGGTGCTGCTCGGCAAGCCGTACGTGTGGGGCTCGATCTACCGGTTCGACGGCCAGGCGTCGGTGTTCTGGGCCGAGCACGGCCCCTGCTACCGCTGCCTCTACCCCGAGCCCCCACCGCCCGGCATGGTGCCGTCCTGCGCCGAGGGCGGCGTGCTCGGCGTGCTGTGCGCCTCGATCGGCTCCATCCAGACCACCGAGGCGATCAAGCTGCTGACCGGGATCGGCGAGCCGCTGGTCGGCCGGCTGATGATCTACGACGCGCTGGAGATGACGTACCGGCAGGTCAAGGTCCGCAAGGACCCCGAGTGCCCGCTGTGCGGCAAGAACCCGACGCAGACCGAGCTGCTGGAGGACTACGAGGCCTTCTGCGGCGCGGTGTCGGAGGAGGCCGCCGACGCGGTGAAGGACTCCACCATCACCGCCACCGAGCTCAAGGCCATGCAGGACCGCGGCGACGACATCTTCCTGGTGGACGTGCGCGAGCCCAACGAGTACGAGATCGTCTCGATCCCGGGCGCCACGCTGATCCCCAAGGGCGACATCCTGGACGGCAGCGCGCTGGAGCGGCTGCCCCAGGACAAGAAGATCGTCCTGCACTGCAAGTCGGGCGTGCGCAGCGCCGAGGCCCTGGCGGTCGTTAAGAACGCCGGGTTCTCCGACGCCGTCCACGTCGGCGGCGGCGTGCTGGCCTGGGTCAAGCAGATCGACCCGAGCCTGCCCTCCTACTGAGCCGCTCCTAGCGGGTCTCTCCGTCCCCGGCTCCGTCCCCGGTTCCGCCCCCAGCGGGCGGGGCCGGGGGCGAGTACTCCAGGCCGAGCACCGGCGCCAGCTCGGTCAGCATCAGCTCGAACATCGGCTCGGGGTCGTCCAGCGCGAAGTCCAGGTGCCCGAAGACCTCCAGGCTCACCGCGCCCTGGAGGCGCACCCAGCACTGCAGGAACACCTGGATGACCCCGAGGGGCAGGTCCGCCCCCTCCAGGCCCAGCTCGCGGTAGCGGCGCAGCTGCTCGCGCAGCCCCGGGTCGATGTCCTCATCGGCGGGGACCTCGAACGGGCACTTGCTCCACAGCTCCAGGAACAGCGTCAGGAACGTGAGGCCGAAGCGCCGCGCGTTCTCCTCGGCGAAGTCGGCCTGCTCGCGGTGGTCGGTGAGCCCGGGCATCGGGGCGCCGAACAGCAGCGCGTACTCGCGCCGGTGCGCGAACGCCCACTGCCGGAACGTCCGCGCCGCCGCGAGGAACTGGCCGTCCATGTCGCCCTCGGGCACGGCGTGCAGCCCCGCCTTCAGCGCGGCGGTCAGGTCGGCGAAGACGTCGCCGACGACGTGCCGCAGCAGCTCGTGGTGGCTGCCGAAGTAGCGGTACAGGGCCGGTGCCGTCATCCCCATCTCGCGCGCGATCGCGCGCAGGGTCACCGCCTCGGGCCCCTCCTCGACGAGGATCCGCCGGGCGGTCTGGGTGATCTCCCGGACGGTCGCCTCGCGGAGCCGGTCGCGCCGTGACTTCACCGGCACCCCCCTTCTCGCGTCCTGCTCGCGCGGCTCGCGCCGCCTTCCGGCCGCCATCGGCCGTTCCCGCATGATTCCCCATTCACGGCGTTGACTAAAGCTAATGCCGTATGCAAAGTTAACACTGTTCGTGAGTAAACGGCGTTCACTACCGTGACGCCATGTAGCGCACGTGGGGAGCACAGGGCATGTTCGAGAGATGGGGACGGTGGACGTACCGGCGCCGGCGGCCGGTCCTCGCCGCCGCACTGGTCGCGATGGTCGCCGCCGCGGTCTGGGGAACGGGCGTCTTCGGCGCGCTCGACGCGTCCGGCGGGTTCGGCACCCCCGGCAGCGGCAGCGCCCGCGCCGCCGCGGTCGCCGAGCGCGAGCTGGGCCGGGACGCCGCCGACGTGGTGGTCCTGTACGACGCGCCCGGCGGCCGCACGGTCGACGACCCGGCCTACCGGGCCGCCGTGGAGTCCGCGCTCGCGGCGCTCCCGGACGGCAAGGTCGCCGCCGCGACGACCTACTGGAGCAGCCGGTCGCCGCAGCTGGTGAGCGCCGACCGCACCGAGACGTACGCCGCGCTCCGCCTCGCCGGGGACGCGCGGGCGCGGGCCGACGCGTACGAGGCGATCCGCGGCGACCTGGCCGAGGTCGGCGGCGGGCTCACCGCCAAGGTCGGCGGGCAGCTCCCCACCGAGACCGCGATCAACGACCGGGTCACCTCCGACATCGGCCGCGCCGAGGGGATGGCGCTGCCGGTCCTGGTCGTGCTGCTGCTGATCATTTTCGGCGGGGTGGTGGCGGCGAGCCTGCCGCTGCTGGTCGGCGGGGTGGCGATCCTCGGCTCGTTCACCGCGCTGCACCTGCTCACGTACGTGACCGACGTCTCGATCTTCGCGATCAACATCACCACGTTCCTCGGGCTCGGGCTGGCGATCGACTACGGGCTGTTCATGGTGAGCCGGTTCCGCGAGGAGCTGCGCCGCACCCCGTCCACCGAGGACGCGCTCGCCGCGACCATGGCCACCGCGGGCCGCACCGTCGCGGTCTCCGGGATCACCGTCGCGGTGTCGCTGGCCGGGCTGCTGCTGTTCGACCAGAAGTTCCTGCTCTCCATGGGGTACGGCGGGATCGCCACCGTCTTCGTCTGCATGCTCGGCGCGCTGACCGTGCTGCCCGCGCTGCTCGGCGTCCTCGGCCCCCGCGTCGACGCGCTCCGCGTCCGCCGCCCCGGGGGTGCGAGGGGTGGAGCCACCCGCGCCGGGCGCGGGGGGCCTGGGGGGTCGTCCGCCCAGACTCAGCAGGGCTGGTGGTTCCGGCTGGCGCACAGCGTGATGCGCCGTCCCGTCGTCTACGCCGTCGCCACGATCGCGCTGCTGCTCGCGCTCGGCACCCCGTTCCTGCGCGCCAACTGGGGCGGTACGGACGCCAGGGCGCTGCCCGAGGGCAACGAGCAGCGGGTCGTCGCCGAGGCGCTGGAGTCGCGCTTCCCGCGCAACACCACCAGCCCGATCGTCGTGGTCGCCGACGGCACCGCCGACCAGGCGCGGATCGCCGCGTTCGCGGGGCGGCTCGACGCCGTGCCGGGCATCACGAGCGTCGCGCCCACCGGCGCGAAGGGCGACACCGTGCGGTTCGCGCTCCTGTACGAGTCCGAGCCCAACTCCGACGCCGCCCGCGAACTGGTCCGCGACGTGCGGGCCGTCGCGCCGCCGCCGGGCGCCGAGGTGCACGTCGGCGGCGCCACCGCCGAGGTCGTTGACCAGCTCGACAGCATGTCGGCGACGCTGCCGTGGCTGGCCCTGCTGGTCGGGGCCGCGACGTTCGTGCTGCTGTTCCTGGCGTTCGGGTCGATCCTGCTGCCGCTCAAGGCCATCGTGATGAACCTGCTGTCGCTGTCCGCCACGTTCGGCGCCATCGTGCTGATCTTCCAGGACGGGAACCTGTCCGGTGCGCTGGCGTTCACCGCCACCGGGTCGATCGACCCGTCCATGCCGATCCTGATGCTGGCCATGCTGTTCGGGATCTCGATGGACTACGAGGTGTTCCTGCTCTCCCGCGTCCGCGAGCAGTACGACCTGACCGGCGACAACACCGCCGCCGTCGCGACCGGGCTGCAGCGCACCGGCGGCATCATCACCAGCGCCGCGCTGCTGTTCGTGGTCGTGATCGGGGCGTTCGCCACCTCCGGGATCACGTTCATCAAGCTGGTCGGCGTCGGCATGGTGATCGCGATCGTGGTGGACGCGACGGTGGTGCGGGCGCTGCTCGTCCCGGCGACCATGCGGCTGCTGGGCCGCGCCAACTGGTGGGCGCCCGGCCCGCTGGCCCGCGTCCACCGCCGCTACGGCATCCGCGAGAGCGACGCCCCGCCGGTGGAGCGCCCTCTGGAGCCCGCCGGAACCTGACCCGGTACGGAGCCCTTACCGCAGGTCAATAGCATGGTGGACATGGCATGGACGCGATATGCAGCGATCGGCGACTCCTTCACCGAAGGGATCGGGGACCCCTATCCGGACGGCGGCTGGCGCGGCTGGGCCGACCGGGTGGCCGAAGCGCTGAGCGCCCGTACCGACGGCTTCGCCTACGCCAACCTGGCGATCCGCGGCCGGCTGCTGGACGAGATCATCGACGGGCAGCTGCCGGCCGCGCTGGCGCTGGAGCCCGACCTGGTGTCGGTCTCCGGCGGCGGCAACGACCTGCTGCGCCCCGGCACGGACGTGGACGCGCTCGCCGGGCGCATGGACGGCGCGGTCGAGCGGCTGCGCGCGGCGGGCGCCGACGTGGTGCTGTTCACCGGCGTGGACCCGGTCGGCTCCGCGGTGATCCGCCGAACCCGCGGCCGGGTGGCGGTCTACAACGAGCACCTGCGCGCCATCGCCGTCCGCCGCGGCGCGTACGTGGTGGACCAGTGGGCGATGGACGTGCTGAAGGACTGGCGGATGTGGGGCGTCGACCGCCTGCACATGTCGCCGGAGGGGCACCGCCGGGTCGCGCTGGCGATGCTGGAGGCGCTGGGCGTCCCCGAGCTGGAGGACTGGCGGGCGCCGGAGCTGGAGCCGCTCCCCGAGCTCAGCCGGGGCGCGCGGCTGCTGTTCGACGTGCGGTGGGCGCGCGGCCATCTGGCGCCGTGGATCGGCCGCCGTCTCCGCGGCCGGTCTTCCGGAGATGAAATCTCGGCGAAGCGGCCGTCTCTCTCGCCGTTCGAGTGACGCGCCGGACACGCTCCGCAGGCATGATCGTTCCGTCCGTCATCTGACGAGAGGAACCATCGAATGCCCACGATCAGACGTACGGCCCTCACCTGCGCCGCGACCGGGATCGCGCTCGGCGTCCTCGCCGCCCCGGCCGCGGCCTGCCCAGAACCGCACGGCCTGAAGGCCAAGGGGCCGACCCACGCCTACGCCAAGGCGTACAAGAAGGCGCGGACGGCCGTCCACGTCGAGTACGAGCGCGGCAGGACCACCGTCCGGTTCAAGGTGGCCGGGATGCCGAAGTCGGCGAAGGGCAAGCGCTTCGGCGTCCACGTGCACCGCCACAAGTGCGGTCCCAGGCCGGCCGACGCGGGCCCGCACTACCAGAACCCGAACGCCAAGCCCGGCACTCCGCTGCGCGACAAGGAGATCTGGCTGGACGTGAAGGTCGACCGCAAGGGCCGCGGGGCGTCCACGGCCGTCGTGCCCTGGAAGGTCGAGAAGGGCACCGCCGGGTCGGTCGTCCTGCACGCCAAGCCGACGAACCCCAGGACGGGCGACGCGGGCGACCGCCTCCTCTGCACCACGGTCCCGTTCGGCTCCTGAGCCGGGCGGACGGACCGGTACGCGAACGCGTACGGCGGCGGGCCAGCGGCGGCTCGCCGCCACCGGACGCGGCTACGCCGACTTGCGGCGGCGTGGCTTCGACTCGCCCTTCTTCGACGACGAAGACGACGAGGACGAGGAAGGGGACGACGACTTCGCGGTGGACTTCTTCTTGGCGGGCGCCTTCTTCTCCCCGCGGTCCTTCTTGGCGGCCTCGACGCTGGCGCGCAGCGCGCTCAGCAGGTCGGCGGCCGGCTCCTCCTCGCCCTCCGGCTCCGGCCGGGTGACCTCGCGGCCCTCGACCTTGGCGTCGATCACCGACTGGAGCGCCTCCCGGTAGGCGTCCTTGTACTCCGACGGCTCGAAGTCGCCCTGCATGCTCTCGATCAGCGAGGTGGCCATGCTGAGCTCCTGCTTGCGGACCTCGATGTCCTCCTCCAGGAACGGGAAGTCCGGCGCGCGCACCTCGTCCGGCCACAGCATGGTCTCCAGGACGAACACGCCCTCGCGCACCCGCAGGGTCGCCAGCGACTCGCGCTGGCGCAGCGCCACCTTCACGATGGCGACCTGGTCGGACTTCTCCAGCGCGTCGCGCAGCAGCACGTACGGCTTGGCGCCCTGGGCGTCCGGCTCCAGGTAGTACGACTTCGCGAAGTAGATCGGGTCCACCTCCTCCTGCTCGACGAACTGCAGCACGTCGATGCGGCGGCTGGTGGACAGCGGAAGGTCGGCGAAGTCCTCGTCGGTGAGCACGACCATCTCGCCGCCGGGCAGCTCGTAGCCCTTGGCGATGTCGGCGTACGGGACCTCCTCGCCGTCCACCGAGCAGACCCGCTTGTACTTGATGCGGCCCCCGTCCTCCCGGTGGACCTGGTGGAAGGAGACGTCCCGCTGCTCGGTCGCGGAGTAGACCTTCACCGGGATCGTCACCAGGCCGAAAGAGATCGCGCCCTTCCAGATACTGCGCATGATGCGTCCTTACCCCGGCGCCTGTGCCCCTTAGCGTCGCAAGCGAGAGCGTTTTACTCCAGAAAGACGCTCTTGATCCTTTTTTCTCCGCGCGATGGCGGGGGTAAGACGCGATTATGACCATGCCGTGGCCCGTACGCCCCATGATGGCCGCCACCGGAGACCTCCCCGACGACACCGGGCGCTGGGGACTGGAGCTCAAGTGGGACGGCGTCCGCGTGATCGCCTACGTGTCGGCCGACGGGGTGCGTGCCAGCGGGCGCCGCGTCACCGAGCTGGCCGGCCGCTACCCCGAGCTGTCCGGCCTGTCCGACCTGCTGCCGCACCACGACGTGATCCTCGACGGCGAGGTGGTCGCCTTCGAGGACGGCCGCCCCAGCTTCGAGCGCCTCCAGCGCCGGATGCACGTCGCCCGCCCCGACCCCCGGCTGATCCGCGAGGTGCCCGTCCGGTACGTGGTGTTCGACATCCTCTACCTGGACGGCGAGCCGCTGCACGACGTCCCGTACACCGGGCGGCGGGCGCTGCTGGCGGGCCTGGACCTCGCCGGGTCCGGTCCGGTCGAGGTGCCGCCGTACCTGGACGGCGGCGACGCCGCCCAGGTCGCCGAGCTGATGGAGTTCACCAAGGAGCAGCGGCTCGAGGGCCTGATGGCCAAGCGGCTCGACTCGGTCTACCGGCCGGGCCGCCGGGTCGACTACTGGCGCAAGGTCAAGAACTTCCTCACCCGCGACGTGGTCGTCTGCGGCTGGAAGCCCGGCAAGGGGCGGCGCGAGGGCGGCGTCGGGTCGCTGCTGCTCGGGGAGTACGACGGCAAGGGCCGGCTGTGCTTCGTCGGCCATGTCGGCACCGGGTTCAGCGACCGGGCGCTGGACGACCTGTACGCGACGCTGTGGCCGCTGCGCCGCCCGACGAGCCCGTACGACGAGCCGGTGCCGCGCGAGTTCGCCCGCGACGCCCAATGGGTTGAGCCGCGGCTCGTCGGGGAGGTCGCCTACAGCGTGCGGACCAGGGACGGCCGGCTGCGCTTCCCGTCATGGCGCGGCCTGCGCGACGACAAGGACCCGCTGGAAGTTACCCGCGAGCACTGATTACCCGCGAGCACTGAGGTGACCCGTGAGCACTGAGAAGAAGAGCGTCCGGGTGGAGGGCCGCGACCTGACGCTGTCGAACCTCGGCAAGAACCTGTACCCGGAGTTCACCAAGGGCGAGGTCATCGACTACTACGTGCGGATCGCGCCGGTGCTGCTGCCGCATCTGAAGGACCGTCCCGCGACCCGGATCCGCTGGCCGGACGGCGTCCACGGCGGGAAGTTCTTCGAGAAGAACGCGCCGTCGTACACCCCGGACTGGATCCGCACCGCGCGCGTCCCCACCCCCGGCAGCTCCACCGGCCGCGAGCACCTGGACTTCGTCGTGGTGGACGACCTGCCGACGCTGGTGTGGTGCGCCAACCTCGCGGCGCTCGAACTGCACGTGCCGCAGTGGAAGGCGGGGCCGCGCGGCGGGCTGCGCAGCCCCGACCTGATGGTGTTCGACCTCGACCCCGGGGAGCCCGCGACGATCGTGGACGCGTGCGAGGTCGCCCGGCTGCTGCGCGACCTGCTGGCCGCGGACGGGCTGGACTCGTACCCGAAGACGAGCGGGAAGAAGGGCCTGCACCTGTACGTGCCGATCAAGGAGAGCGACCGGACGTCGGAGTACGCGAAGGAGGCGGCGCGGCGGCTGGAGGCCGACCACCCGGACCTGGTGGTCAGCAAGATGGAGAAGCGGCTGCGCAAGGGCAAGGTGCTCGTCGACTGGAGCCAGAACAACCCGGCCAAGACGACCGTCGCCCCGTACTCGCTGCGCGCCGCCGACTCCCCGTCGGTGTCCGCGCCGGTCACCTGGACGGAGCTGGAGGGCTGCGACGACGCCGCGCACCTGAGGTTCGGCCCGGACGAGGTGCTGAGCAGGGTGGACGAGCACGGCGACCTTCTCGCACCGCTCCTGGAAAAACACGATCAGTCCCTTTGAGTAGTCGAACGACTACATTTCGGCCCTCGCTTCCGCCACCATGGGTGATCGATCGGTAGCGGAACGGGAGGGCGGGCACGGTGGGAGAGGATCGTCGCTTCGACGTCATGGTGCTGGGCGGGGGCGCCGCGGGCGAGCTGGTGGCCGCGGCGGCGGCGCGCGCCGGGCGCTCGGTCGCGGTGGTGGAGGAGCGCCTGGTCGGCGGGCAGCCGCCGTATTTCGCGTGCGTCCCGTCCAAGACGCTGCTGCTGTCGGCGCGGCGCGGGGAGAGCTGGGAGCTGGCGCTCGCGCGGCGCGACGCCGTCGCCCGGCACCTGGACGACGGCGCCGCGGTGGCGGCGCTGGCCGCGGCCGGGGTGACCGTGCTGCGCGGCCGCGGCCGGATCACCGGGCCCGGCACGGCCGAGGTGGGCGGCGCCGCGTACCGGTACGGCGACCTGGTCGTCTGCACCGGCAGCGCGCCCGCCTTCCCCGAGGTCGAGGGGCTCGACCAGGTGCCCGTCTGGACCAGCGACGCGGCGCTCACCGTGCCCGACCTGCCGCGCCGGCTGGTGGTGCTGGGCGGCGGGCCGGTCGGCTGCGAGCTCGCCCAGGTGTACGCGGCGTTCGGCTCCCAGGTCACGCTGGTCGAGCCGGCCGGGCGGCTGCTGGCCGCCGAGGCGCCGTTCGCCGGCGAGATCCTCGCCGACGCGCTCCGCCGCACCGGCGTGGACCTGCGGCTCGGCGCCGAGGCGGGCAAGGTGGAGCGGGCCGGCGGGCTGCGGCTGTGGCTGTCGGACGGCGGGATCGTCGACGCCGACCGCGTCCTCGTCGCCTGCGGGCGGCGGCCCCGCGTGGAGGGGCTCGGGCTGGAGGCGATCGGCGTCCCGGTACGCCCCGGCGAGGGCCTGGCGGTCGACGCGGCGTGCCGGGTGACCGGGCGGGACGGGACCGCCGCGGCCACCGGGGCCGGCGGGACGGTCTGGGCGGCCGGGGACGTGACCACCGCCGGCCGTACCGCGCACGCCGCCCGCTACCAGGCCCGCGTCGTCGCCGCCAACCTGCTGGGCGGGCGGCGCGCGGCCGACTACCGCGCGATCCCGCGCGTGGTGCACACCTCGCCCGCCGTCTACGCGGTCGGGCTGTCCCCCATTCAGGCCGCCGAGCGCGGCATAGACCTGGTCGCCGCCGGGTACGACCTCGCCGCCACCGCCCGCGCGGCGGTGCGGGCCGACGACCGGGGCCGCGTGGAGCTGTACGCCGACCGTGCCCGCGGCGTGCTCGCCGGCGCCGCCGCGGCCGGGCCGTACGCGGAGGAATGGATGGGCGAGATCGCGCTGGCCGTGCGCGCGGGGACGCCGCTGGGCGTGCTCACCGACGTGGTGCACGCGTTCCCGACGTACGGGGAGGCGCTGGAGGCGCCGCTGCGCGAGCTGGCCGCGCGCGTCCCGGACCCGCCGGCGGCCGCCGGCGGCGCCGACCTGGGGAGGATGACGGAGATGAGCGAGATGAATCCGGCCGATCGGGACCCCGCTCCCACCGGGAACGGGCTCGGCGAGGAGGCCCCCGAGGCCGACGCGGCGGAGCAGCGGCTCGCGGTCCGGGACGAGGAGGAGCGCACGGGCGACGGAGAGTGGCCGCAGCAGGTACCCTTCGACGCGGACGAGGCCGACGCGGCCGAGCAGGGCCGGGTGGTCGAACTCGACGAGGACGACTACCGCTGACCGGCCGGGCCACCGCGGGCGGCCGACTCGTACCGATCCGCCTCGGTGTTGTGGTTACCTGCGAGGTTACCGGCGCGTAGGATGAGGAGATTGGTTCCCAGCGGCGGGTACCCCTTTCCGTCGCGTTATTCGGTGATCGGAGAGTGTGGTGACCGCGACCCCGGACGCCCGCCCTCGTGGCACGCGACTGCCGCGACTGGCGCGCCGCAGGCAACTGCTCGGCGCGGCCCAGGAGGTGTTCGTCGCCCAGGGCTATCACGCCGCGGCGATGGACGAGATCGCCGAGCGCGCCGGCGTCAGCAAGCCCGTGCTCTACCAGCACTTCCCGGGCAAGCTGGAGCTCTACCTGGCGCTGCTGGACGAGCACGCCGAGGCCCTGGTGAAGACCGTGCGCGACGCTCTGGAGTCCACCTCGGACAACAAGCTGCGCGTGCAGGCCAGCATGCGGGCCTTCTACGACTTCGTGGCCGGTGACGGCGAGGCCTACCGGCTGGTGTTCGAGTCCGACCTGCGCAACGTGGCCCCCGTACGGGCCCGGGTCGAGCGGGCCAACCAGCAGTGCGCCGAGATGATCGCCCGGGTGATCGCCGAGGACACCGACGCCCCCAGCGACGAGGCGCACCTGCTCGGCATGGGCCTGGTCGGCATGGCCGAGGTGAGCGCGCGGTACTGGCTGTCCCAGCACCGCGCGATCCCCAAGGACACCGCCGAGAAGATCATCGCCCGGCTCGCCTGGCGCGGCATCTCCGGCTTCCCGATGAACGCCTGACGGTCACCCCGGCCTCCCGCGTCTCCACGGCGCCCGCGTCTTCGCGTTCACTCGCAGCGAAGGCGCCGGACGGCGCGCGCGGCGATCTCCGTGCGACCATCGGAGTCGGACGCCCCGCCGCCGACGGCGGGGGCCGCGGGACACAGGGAGCATCGCGTGCAGGTTCGCATCGGGGTCCAGTTCGTGCCCAAGGAGCTCGTCGTCGAGACGTCGCAGTCCGCCGACGAGGTGCAGCGCGCGCTGGCCGACGCGCTGGCCGAGGACCGCGGGGTCCTGGTGCTCCGGGACCAGCGCGGCGGACGGGTGGTCGTTCCGGCCGACCGGGTCGGCTACCTGGAGATCGCCGAGGAGGAGGACCGCACGGTCGGATTCGGCGGCAGCCGGTACGCCTGACCTGCGGCGCGTTTGAATCCGGCACAACGGGCATACCGATCGCCGACCACGGGTCGTTGAAACGAAGGGAACGCGACCCCCTGGAACGGATGGTGATCGACCAATGCTCGGGACGATCCTCTGGTTCATCGTCGTCGGGGCCGTCGTCGGGGCGCTGGCTCGTCTGATAGTCCCCGGCCGCAACCCCATCGGGATCCTGCTGACGATCCTCGTCGGGATCGCCGGCGCGCTGCTCGGCGGCGTCGTGTCCGACGCGCTCGGCGCCGGCACGCTCGTCGCGATCGTCTTCGCCGTCGTCATCGCGGCGCTCGGGGTGGCCATGCTCACCTCGTTCAACACCCGCGGGGGCGGTGGCCGGCGGAGCTGGGGCGCCAGGCGGCACACGCACTGACGCCCGGCACGCGCTGAAACGCGACCGGCACGAAGCCGGACCGGAAGGCCCCCGCGCCCTGCACGCGGGGGCCTTCCCCGTCTCCAGGGGAATCTGCGGGCCGGTCAGGGAGTGGTGGAGGGCGACGGCGTGGGAGTCGCCGCCCGGAGCTCCTTGGCCACGTCCGGGTTCAGGAACGGCGCGGCCTGGTCCGCCGCGAGCGTCGCGCTCGTGATCTGGCACGCCTGGCTGCTCATGGTCATGTCCAGCCCCTCCACCGAGATCTTGAACGCGAGGGCGCGGGGGCGCAGCGTGACCTGGATCGCCGACCCGGGCCGGTGCAGGTCCGCCGGCCTGATCCGGAACGGCTTGAGCGGCTCGGACAGGAACGCCGCGTCCGGGTTCAGGCAGTCGTTGCCCTTCTTCAGCACGCCGGCCAGCCTGCTCAGCCCCGCCGGCTGGAGCGTGGCGGCGGTGAAGATGTCGCCCACGCCGAGCTGGCGCCCGTTGGACAGGTCGATGACGACCGCGCTGTCGCTGGTGAAGTTCTTGACCCAGTTGCCGAAGCTGTCCGGCGTGGGGGTGACGCCGAAGCCGTAGGCGACCGAGAGGTAGCGCTTGGTGTTGAGCGTGACCTGCGCGGTGGAGTGGACCTCCTGGACGTCCTCCCGCCCGGCGTACTCGCTGCGGTAGGTCGCGAGCCCCTTGTCGGACGCCGCGCGCAGGGCCGCGTTGATCTTCTTCTCCAGGGCCGGGTCGGAATGCCCGCTGATCGTCACGTACTGCTGGGACGCCGCCGCCCCGCTCCCGCCCGCGGGCTGGTTCGCGGTCACGACCCGGGCCGCCACCGGGACGAGCCGGACCGGCCCCTGCGCCCGCGGCCCGTCGTCGCCGCCCTGGGTGCTCACGACCACCGCGCCGGCTCCGCCCGCCGCCAGCGCGGTCGCGGCCACGGTCACCGCGATCTTCGTACCGGCCGCCGCGAAGATCCCGCCACCGGTGGCCCCCGCCGCCGTGCCCGCGGTGCCCCCGCCGCCGGCGGCCGCCGC
>NZ_JBEZWH010000036.1:0-74998 GCF_040703975.1 Spirillospora sp. NPDC029432 | reverse complement strand
CCCGGAACCCGCGCCGGATCCGGGGCCGGACTCCGCTCCCGGTCCCGCGCCGGACCGGGAGCGTGCCTAGGGGCGGGCCTAGGGGCGGCCCTAGGGGAGGAGGTCAGGGCTGGGCGAGCCGCTCGTCCAGCTCCTCCTCCGACATGCCGTCGACCATCAGCCAGATCTCGGCCACGGCCGCCAGCCGGCCGGGCTCGGTCTCCAGCTCGGTGAACCGGCGCGCGATGGCCGACACCGTCCGCTGGTTGAACACCACCCGGACCGGCAGGGCGGTGGTGTCGAGGGCCTCGCGCAGCCGGGCGATGACCGAGGTGGCCAGCACCGAGTCGCCGCCGAGCGCGAAGAAGTCGTCGTCCGCGCCGACCCGCTCGGCGCCCACCACGTCCGCGACGACGCGGGCGATCACCTTCTCCAGCGGCGTGCGCGGCTCCACGTAGGCGCCGCCGGCCGCGCCGCTCGCGGCGGTGACCAGCGCGGTCAGCGCCTTGCGGTCGACCTTGCCGTTGGCGGTCAGCGGCAGCTCGGCCACCGGAAGCAGCAGCTCCGGCACCATGTGCGGCGGCAGCAGCTCGCGGGCGTGCGCGAGGACGGCGTCCGGGTCCAGGCCCTCGGGGCCGGTCACGGCGGCGGCCAGCCGGCCGGCGGCCAGCAGCCCCACGGCGCGGCCCACGTCCGGGTGGGCGGCCAGCGCGGCCTCAACCTCGCCCAGCTCGATCCGGAACCCGCGCACCTTCACCTGGTGGTCGCGGCGTCCCAGGAACTCGATCGTCCCGTCAGGCCAGTAGCGGGCCAGGTCGCCGGTGCGGTACCAGCGCGTCCCTTCGTGCACCACGAAGCGGTCGGCGGTGCGCTCGGGGTCGCCGGTGTAGCCGTCGGCCACTCCCCCGCCGCCGATCCACAGCTCGCCGGTCACCCAGTCGGGGCGGTCGCGGCCCAGCTCGTCCACGACCCGGCAGGCGACGCCGCGCAGCGGCACCCCGTACGGGATCGCGGTCCAGCCGTCCGGCACCGCGCCCTCGACCTCCAGGACGGTCGAGTGGATCGCGGTCTCGGTCGTCCCGCCGAGCGCGACGAACCGGCAGCCCGGCGACCGCTCGCGCAGCAGCGCGGGCAGGTGCGCGCCGACCCAGTCGCCGCCCAGCAGCACCAGCCGCAGGCTCGGGACGGGGCCGGTCGCCAGCAGCATCTCCAGCACCGACGGCACGCAGTTTAGGATCGTCACCGACCAGCGCCCGACCAGCTCGGCCCAGGCGGCGGCGTCGCGGCGGTCGTCCTGCTCGGGCAGCGCGACCGCGCCGCCCGCCGACCAGGGCGCGAACAGGTCGAACACCGACAGGTCGAAGTCCAGCGCCGACACCCCGAGCGTGACGTCGGACGGCCCGACACCGAACCGTTCGACGAGGTCGCCGATGGTGTTCATGGCGGCGCCGTGCGACACCTCGACGCCCTTGGGCTCGCCCGTCGAACCGGACGTGAACAGGACGTACGCGACCTGGTCGGGACGCGCCCGCACCGGCCCGTCCAGCCGCTCCGCGCCGGTCTCCACGGACGTCAGCGAGGCGGCGACGCCGGCGCTCGCGCGGATCCGCTCGCGGCGCGCGGCCGGCTGCTCGGCGCCGATCGGCACGTACGCGGCGCCCGCGGCGAGCACGCCCAGCACGGCGACGGCCTGGTCGGGCCCCTTGGGCAGCTCGATCGAGACGCGGTCGCCGGGCCGCACGCCGCGCGCCACCAGGCGGCCTGCGACGCGCAGCGCCCGGTCGGCCAGCTCGCCGTACGAGAGCGTGCCGCCGCTCCCCCAGTGCAGCGCGGGCGCGTCGGGCGCCCGCCCGGCATGGTGGAAGAAGCCTTCGGTGAGGGTGCGGGCGGGCGGCGGCTCGGTGGCGTTCAGCCGGTGCCGGACGCGCAGCTGCCCGGGCGTCGCGGCGATCGCCAGCGGCTCGGTCCAGTCCGCGCCCTCGGCGCCCAGCCGGGCGATCCGGGAGGTGTACGCGGCGAACATCGCATCGGCGACCACGTCGGGGAACGCGGGCGTGCGCACGTCCCAGTTGAGCAGCAGGCCGCCCGACACCTCGGTGACCTGCGCGTCCAGCAGCACCTGCGGGCCCTGGGAGACGATCCACTCGGGCTCGCCGAAGCGCTCGCGGACCCGGTCGCCGAACAGCTCGCCCAGGTTGAGCGCGCTGGTGTAGACGATCGGGGCGAGCACCTGCTCGCCGCGCTCGCGCGACAGGTCGCGCAGCACCTCCAGCCCGGAGTAGTCGCTGTGCGCGCCGGACGTGTGCAGCCGCGCCTGGAGGGCCCGCGCGCGTTCCACGAACGGCAGGTCCTCGGTGAGGTCGACCTCCAGCATGATCGAGCCGGTGAAGTCGCCCACCACCTTGTCCACCTCGGGGTGGACGGGCTCGCGGTGGAACAGCGGGAGGTTGAGCAGGAACCGCGGGGTCGCCGACCAGCCGCCGACGACCTCGGCGAACACGGCCGCGAGCGCCATCGCGGGGGTGACGCCCTCGCGGTGCGCCCGCGCGATGAGGCGCTCCTTCTCCTCGGGCGGCAGCCAGTGGTGCATGCGGACGACGCGGTCGCCGGGCTCGGGCACGACCGGCAGCTCGGGCGGGCCGGGCAGGTCGGCTAGCCGCTCGGCCCACCACCGCCGGTCGCGCTCGCGGGCCTCGGCGCGCGGATCGGCGGCCAGGTAGCGCGCGTACGTGTAGCCGATCGGTTCGAGCGACTCGCCGTCGTACAGCGCGGCCAGGTCGGCCAGCAGCGTCCGGTAGCTCATCGCGTCGGCGGCGACCATGTCGACGTCCAGGTGCAGGCGCGCGGCGCCGGACGGCAGCAGGCTGAGCCGGGCGTCGAAGACCCGGCCGTCCTCGATCGGCAGCCGCTGCGTCGACATCTCGGCGCGGACGCGCTCCAGCTCGGGCGCGAGGTCGGCGGTGCCGCGCAGGTCGTGCACGGTGACGGCCGGGCCGGCCCGCTCGGGCAGGACGCGCTGCGTGCCGTCGTCGGAGACGGCGACGCGCAGCATCGGGTGGCGTTCCACCAGCGCGCGCACGGCGGTCTCGAAGCGGTCCGGGTCGATCTCGCGGCCGTCCAGCTCGACGTAGAGATGCGCGGCGACCGAGCCGAGCGACTGCTCGGAGTCGCGGCCGATCCAGTACGCGTGCTGCATCAGCGCGAGCGGGAACGGCGCGCCGTCGTCCTCGGGGTCCGGCGCGGGCTCCCGCTCGGCAGCGGCGGGACGCGGCTCGACGGCGCCGCGTTCGGCCAGCAGGTCCCACCATTCGCCGAGGGTGGGGCGTTCGGCCAGCTCGGCGAAGCGCACCTCGACGCCCAGCTTGCGCAGCCGGCCGGTCAGCCCCATGAGCCGGATGGAGTCCATGCCCAGCTCGATCAGGTTGTCGTCGGGCCGGGCCTCCTCACCCAGCACCTCGGTCAGGGCGGTGTGCAGTTCGTCCCAGGTCAGCACGGCACTCCCTCTTGAAGTTAGGTAAGGCTAACCTAAATCAAGCCGTTTTCGCCGTCAACGTGACTTCAGAGGGGCCGACCCTCCTGGCCCCCCGGCGAGTGCGGGGGAGCGACGGCGGTCGGCCGGGACGATGAGCGGCGTCCCGCACTCGGGGTCGTCGATGACCTGGCACGGCAGTCCGAACACCTCTTCCACCAGGTCCGCCGTCACGACCTCGCTCGGATGCCCCTGGTCGATGATCTTCCCGCCGCGCATCGCGACCAGGTGCGTGGCGTACCGGCACGCGTGGTTGAGGTCGTGCAGCACCGCGACCAGCGTGCGGCCCTCCTCGTGCAGCCGCGAGCACAGGTCGAGCACCTCGATCTGGTGCGCGATGTCCAGGTACGTCGTCGGCTCGTCCAGCAGCATGATGGGCGTCTGCTGCGCCAGCACCAGCGCCAGCCACACCCGCTGCCGCTGGCCGCCCGACAGCTCGTCCACGACGCGCTCGGACAGGTCGGCGACCCCGACCGCGTCCATCGCCTCCTGGACGGCCCGCTCGTCCTCCCGCGACCACTGGCGCAGCAGCCCCTGGTACGGGTAGCGGCCGCGCGCGACCAGGTCGCCGACCGTGATGCCGTCCGGGGTGATCGGCGTCTGCGGCAGCAGCCCGAGCCGGCGCGCCACCTCCTTGCCGTGCAGGGAGGCGATCGGCTCGTCGTCGAGGAAGACCGTGCCCTCCTTCGGCTTCAGCAGCCGGGCCAGCGCGCGCAGCAGCGTCGACTTCCCGCAGGCGTTCGGCCCCACGATGACCGTGAACGAGCCGTCGGGGATCTCCACCCCCAGCCCCTCGGCCACCACGCGCTGCTCGTACGCCAGCGTCAGATCCGCGGCACGCAACCTCGTCACGGCATCCCCTTCCGACCCCTACTAGACAACAGCCAAACCAGATACAGGCCGCCCAGGACGCCGGTCACCACACCGACCGGCACCGCCACGGGCAGCCGCAGCGAAACGAGATCGCCGACCACCAGCAGCGCCGCGCCCATCAGGCCGGCCGACAGCAGGTGGGGGCCCGTGCGCCCGGTGAGGCGGCGGGCCAGCTGCGGCGCGGCCAGCGCGACGAACGGCACCGGCCCGACGGCCGCCGTCGCCGCCGCGACCAGGCCGACGCCGGCGACCACGACCAGCGCGCGGGAGCGCTGCACCGGCACGCCGAGCGCCTGCGCCGCCTCGTCGCCCAGCTCCCCCATGCCGAGCTGCCGCCCGCACAGCAGCGCGAGCGGCACGAGCACGGCCATCGCGACCGCGAGCGGGACGGCCTGCTCCCAGCCGCGCCCGTTGAGGCTGCCGGTCAGCCAGAACGCCGCCTCGTACGCGTCGCGCAGCTCGGCGCGCGTGATGAGGTAGGCGTTCGCCGCCTCCAGCATCGCGGCGGCGCCGACGCCGATCAGCACCAGCCGCAGCCCGTGCACGCCGCCGCCCTTGTACGCCACCAGGTAGACCAGCAGCGCGGTGACGACCGCGCCCGCGACCGAGCTGGCCGCGATGGCGACGGCGCCGCCGCCGAAGACGAGGATCTGCAGCAGCGCGCCGGTCGCCGAGCCGGTCGTGAAGCCGATGAGGTCGGGGCTGCCCAGCGGGTTGCGCGAGACGCTCTGGAAGATCGCGCCGCTGATCCCGAGCGCGAGCCCGGCCAGCAGCCCGACGACGGCGCGCGGCAGCCGCAGCGTCGTGACGATGAACTCGGTGGCCTGGTCGCCCTGCCCGGCCAGCACCCGGAGGACGTCCAAGGCGGGGATCGGGAAGTCGCCCGTGCCGACCACGAACACGGCGGCGCCGCAGGCGGCGGCCGCGAGCGCCGCGCAGACCGCGGCGACGCGCGGCTCCCACCGCAGCGAGACGGAACGGGTACGCGTCACACGGCTCATAGCTTGCGCATCCCTCCGCGCCGCACCATCAGCATGAACAGGGGCGCGCCCAGGAACGCGGTGACGATCCCCGTCTCCAGCTCGCCCGGCGTCGCGACGCGGCCCAGCACGTCGGCGGCCAGCAGCAGGGCCGGCGCGAGCAGCATCGAGTACGGCAGCACCCAGCGCTGGTCGGGCCCGATCCACGCGCGCACGATGAACGGGACCGCCAGCCCGAGGAACGCGATGGGCCCGGTGGCCGCGGTGGCGGCGCCGGCCAGGACCACCACGGCGACCGCGCCGAGCGCGCGGGTGCGGCCGGGCTTGACGCCCAGCGCCCGGCCCGCGTCCTCGCCGAGGTCCAGCGCGTTCAGCGGCCGGGCCAGCAGCAGCGCCAGGACCGTTCCGGCGGCGAAGAACGGCAGCACCTCCCAGAAGACCTCCAGCGGGCGCCCGCCCAGCGAGCCGACCTGCCAGAACCGGAAGCTGTTGAACGTCTTGGGGCTGAACAGCATCAGCCCGGCCGTCAGCGCGGTGAACACCGCGTTGATCGCCGCGCCGGCCAGCACCAGCCGCCCCGGCGAGGCGCCGCCGCGGCCGTGCGCCCCGATCAGGTAGACGAGCACGAACGTCCCGGCGGCCCCGCCGAACGCCGCCCAGATGTAGACGAGCACCTCGTCGGTGCGGAACAGGCTCATCGTGACCACCACGGCCAGCGCGGCGCCGCCGTTGACGCCCAGCAGGCCCGGCTCGGCCATCGGGTTGCGGGTGAGCGCCTGCATCAGCGCCCCGGCCAGCCCGAGCGCCGCGCCCACCGCGACGCCCAGCAGCGTGCGGGGCAGCCGGAGCTCCTGGACGATCAGCGCGTGCTCCGAGCCGTCCGGCGCGAACACGGCGGCGAGCACCTCGCCCGGCGGGATCGACTCGGCGCCGATCGCGAACCCGGCCAGGACGGCCGCCGCGAGCAGCGCGGCCAGCAGCGCCAGCCCGGCCCAGCGGCCGGCGCGGCCGCGGCTCCGCGCGGGCGGCGGGCGGTCGCTGGGAGGGGCTTTCCGCACGGAGGTCAGCACATATTTAGGCTAGCCTAAGCTAATTCTCGACGCGATCCCCCGGTACGTCCCCGGCCGCCGGTCAGGGCCGGGAGTCCGGCAGTTCGACGCGCTCCATCAGCCACTCGATGAGCCGCTCCCGGCGCTCGGCGGACGGGCCGGGCAGGTCGAAGCGGTCCGCGCCGCGGCAGACGGCGGCGCTGCGGCCGGCGCCCCCGGCCAGGTAGCCGAAGACGCACTCGACCAGGGCCGCGACGGCGGGCGGCGAGGCCACGAGAACGGCGAGCGCCGGACCCGGGGAGAGCTCGGCGGGGACGCGCCGCTCGTTCAGCTCCCGGTCCAGCGCTCGCGCCAGCTCGTCCAGCCGGGCCCGGCCGGCCCGCTCCTCGAAGATCTCCAGTTGTGCGATGTTCGCCTGGGGTCGCCGCATGACCTGTAGGACGTGGCCGGACGTGATCGAGATGGCACCACCGGTGTCTCGATCATGAAACGACCGGCGGGTAACCCGGTCAGTGCGCGACGGCCAGCCGGGTGTGCACGCGGCGCAGCGGGCGGGGCAGCCACCAGTTGCGCCGCCCCAGCAGCGTCATCGTCGCCGGGACCAGCAGCATCCGCACCAGCGTCGCGTCCAGCGCGACGGCCAGCGCCAGCCCCAGCCCGATCGCCTTGACCGGGGCGAAGCCGCCCAGCGCGAACGCGGCGAACACCACGCCGATGACCAGCGCCGCGGCGGTCACGATCCCGCCGGTGTGCTGGAGCCCCTCGGCGACCGACGCGCGCGGGTCCGCGCCCGCCAGCCAGCGCTCGCGGATCCGCGACAGCAGGAACACCTCGTAGTCCACCGACAGCCCGAACGCGATCGCGCCGACCAGCACCGGGACGGTCAGGTGCACGTACCCGAGGCCCTCGGTGCCGAACAGCCCGGCCAGGTGCCCGCTCTGGAACACCCAGACCACCACGCCGAGCGAGGCGCCGATGCTGAGCAGGTTGGTCAGCACCGCCTTGACCGGCAGCACGACGGAGCCGGTGAACGCGAACAGCAGCAGCAGCGTGCCCAGCGCGACGACCGCGACCGCCCACGGCAGCCGCTCGATCAGCATCGCCTTGTAGTCGACCAGCCGGGCGGTGTCGCCGGTGACCTGGACCTCGAACGGCACGGTGAGATCGCGCACGGCGGCCACGGCGGCGCGGGCCTGCGCGCCCTCGGCCGGGCCGCGCGGCGTCGCCATCAGCGCGGTCGTGCCGGGGCCGGCCCGCTCCACCCGGACCTCGACGATGCCGGGCAGCGCCTTGACGTCCCGGTGCAGTGCCGCGACGCCCGGGTGGTCTTCGGGCGCGTCCGCGATGATCTGGATGTCGCCGGACCAGCGCACCTGGTCGGGGAACGAGGCGTTCATCCGGTCCCACAGCTGCCGGGTCTCGGACGAGGCCGGCACCATCCGCGCGTCGCCATCGGAGATCCGCATCCCGAACAGCGGCAGCGCCAGCGTCACCATCACGCCCGCCGCCACCACCAGCGTCAGCACCGGGCGGCGCTGGACGGCCCCGGCCACCCGCGCGAAGACGCGCCGCCCCTCGCGCCGCTTCGCGGGCTTGACGCGGTGCCCGAACCGGCCGAGCAGCGCGGGCAGCAGCGTCAGCGCGGCGGCCATGTCGATCGCGACGACCGCCGCCCCGGCCAGGCCCATCGACCGCAGGAACGGGTCCGGGAACACCGCCAGGCCCATCAGCGCGACCGCGACCGTCAGCCCGGAGAACATCACCGTCCGGCCGGCGGTGGCGGACGTGCGCATGACCGCGGCGCGCACGTCCGCCTCGGCGTGCCGCTCCTCGCGGAACCGGCTGACGATCAGCAGCGCGTAGTCCACCGCCAGGCCGAGCGCCAGCATGGTGACGATCTGGATGGAGTAGACGGAGATGTCGGTGACGGCGCTGAGCGCGTACAGGATCCCGAACGTCGCGCCGATGCCGGCGACCGCGATGAGCAGCGGCAGCCCGGCCGCGAGCAGCCCGCCGAAGAAGACCAGCAGCAGCACCAGCACCACCGGCATGCTGATCGTCTCGGCGCGGGCCACGTCCCGCCCCGCCTGCTCGTCGAACTCGGCGTCGGTCAGCGGGCCGCCCGCGACGGTCGCGCCGGTGGCGCGCAGCTTCCCGGCGGCGGCCTCGGCCGCGTCCTCCTGCCCGTCGCCCGGCGCCAGCTCGATCTCGACGAGCAGCGCGTCCCCGCTCGCCGACGCGAGCGGCCTGGACACCTCGTTCACTCCCGGCACGGCGCGCACGGCGCCCAGGTCCCGCGCGACCGCCGGGTCGCCCGCGGTCCGGCCGGGAAGGACCGCGGTGATCGTCTCGGGCCGCGGCGCGGCGCTCTCCAGCCGCCGCTCGCCCTGGTACGACTCGCTGCCCGGCACCGACCCGACCTCGGGGGTCAGCCGCTCGAACACGCCGGTGCCGATGCCGAACCCCACGGCCATGACGGCGACCCAGATCGCGATGACGGCCCACGGCCGCCGGACGGAGAATCCGGTGATGGAACGGATCATGACAGCCTCCTGAGTTGCTGCCCTGATGCTCGTACGGCGCGTCCCGCGGCGGATCGCCGCCGAGAGCGGACCTGCGCCCCGCTCTCAGGAGCGGGCGCCTCCCTCTCAGGAGTGGTGCTCGCCGGGCCGGACCAGGCCGGTCTCGTACGCCAGCACGACCGCCTGCACCCGGTCGCGCAGCCCGAGCTTGCTCAGCAGGCTGCTGACGTGCGTCTTCACCGTGTGCTCGGTGACGTACAGCTCCCGCGCGATCTCGGCGTTGGACAGCCCGCGCGCCACCTGCCGCAGCGTGTCGGTCTCCCGCGCGGTGAGCGCCGCCAGCCGCGTCCCGTCCAGCGGCGCGGCCGGCCGGCCGCGGGTGACGACGTCGGCGATCAGCCGCCGGGTCACCGTCGGCGCCAGCAGCGACTCGCCCGCGGCCACCACCCGTACCGCGTCGACCAGCTCGGCCCGCCGCATGTCCTTCAGCAGGAACCCGCTGGCGCCCGCCCGCAGCGCGTCGTACACGTACTCGTCCAGGTCGAACGTCGTCAGCACCAGCACCCTGGCGGCCGTGTCGCGGCAGATCGCGGCGGTGGCCTCGATCCCGTCGACGTTCGGCATCCGCACGTCCATGAGGACCACGTCGGGCCGCAGCTCCCGGGCGGCCCGGATCGCCTCCGCGCCGTCGGCGGCCTCGCCCACCAGATCGAGGTCCGGCTGCGCGGACAGGATCATGCCGAAGCCGTCCCGCACGAGCGCCTGGTCGTCGGCGATGAGCACCCGGATCCGCTGCACGCGCCTCAATCTAAGGGCAGAGTGGCCGCCACGCGATAGCCCGTACCGCCCGATCCTGCGCCGGTCTCCAGCTCCCCGCCGGCCGCCGCCACCCGCTCGCGCATCCCGATCAGCCCGTGCCCGCCGCCGCCCGCGCCGCCGGGCCCGCGGCCGTCGTCGCTGACCTCCAGCCGCAGCCCCCCGTCCCGCCACGACACCCGCACGCGGGCGCTGCTCGCCGCCGCGTGCTTGACCGTGTTGGTCAGCGCCTCCTGCACGATCCGGTACGCGGTCACGCCGAGGTCGGAGGGGACGTCCCGCCGCTCCCCCGCCTCCTCCAGCGTCACCGCCAGCCCGGCCCGCCGCACGTCGTCCACCAGCGCGGGCAGCGCCGCCAGCCCCGGCGCCGGCCGCAGCGGCGCCTCCTCGGACCGCAGCACCCCCAGCGCCCGGCGCAGCTGCGCCAGCGCCTCCCGCGCCGTCTCGGAGATGGTGTCGAACACCTCCTCCGCCTTGTCCGGATCGCTGCGCACCGCCACCGGCCCCGCCTCGGCCTGGATGACGACCATGCTCATCGAGTGGGCCAGGATGTCGTGCATCTCCCGCGCGATCCGCTCCCGCTCCCGGGTCGCGGCGGCGTCCTGCTCCTCGGCCAGCCGCGCGGCCCGCTCCTCCAGCATCGCGATCCTGTCCCGGCGCGCCCGCGCCCCGGTGCCCAGCGCGTACGCCGCCGTGAACGCGATCCCGACCAGCCCCAGGTTGAGCACCTTCTCGTCCGGCAGGATCGAGGCCAGGATGCCGCCCGCCGTCCCCACGGCCAGGATCAGCCGTTCCAGGGGCGGGCACAGCGCCGCGAACGTGTACGTCGCCACCAGCTGCGCCGGCGGCAGGTCCCCCATGGCGTCGCCCCACGCCAGCGGGACCGTGGTGGCCCCGACCACGATCGTGACCTCGAACGGGAACCGCCGCCGCACCACCAGGGCCGCCGAGGCGACCGCCGCCACCAGCGGGATCCACCACACCAGGCGCTCGTTCACCATCGCCTGGATGATCGCGTTGACCCAGCACGCGATCGCGATCGCCGCGTCCACGGCGACCGGCGGCCACCCCCGCACCCGCTCCGCTACCCGCTCAAAGGCCGACACGCCCCCAGTATCGGGCGCCCCCCACCCCCTGTCCTCACTCGTACGAGCGAGCCTGGAGGGCGGTGAGGACGCGGGGAGGGGTGAGGGGGAGGGCGGTGACGCGGGCGCCGGTGGCGTCCTCGACGGCGTTGGCGATGGCGGCGGCGATCGGGAGCATCGTGCCCTCGCCGGCGCCCTTGGCTCCGAAGGGGCCGGGGCCGTGGCCCTGCTCCTGGGTGATGGACACGAAGCGGGGCGGGAGGTCCTCGGCCATCGGGACGCGGTAGTCCAGGGCCTCGCCGTTCAGGAGCTCGCTGCCGTCGTAGCGCATCTCCTCGAAGAGGGCCTGGGCCAGGCCCATGACGGCGGCGCCCTCGTCCTGGCCGCGGACGACCTGCTCGTTGACGGCCTTGCCGACGTCGCCGCTGACGACCAGCTGCAGGACGGTGACCTGGCCGGTCTCGGGGTCCACCTCGACCTCGGCGCCGGCCCAGCTGGTCTCCCAGAAGACGCAGGGGGCTTCGAGCGGGGCGTCGTGGGAGTTCGGCGCCTTGAAGAAGCCCTCGCCGGAGAACTCGAAGCCGGTGCCGCCGAACACCTGCATGATCATGGGGGCGAGCGGGTGGAGCTCCCCCGTCAGGGAGACGGCCCAGTGTTCGAGGGTGAGGTCGGCGGGGGCGCAGCCCAGGCGGCCGGCGGCGAACTCCAGGATCCCGGCGCGGGCGGCCTCGGCGGCGCGCTGGACGGCGGTGCCCATGACCGTGATGCCGGACGAGGCGTTGGTGCCCTGGTCGAACGGCGTGACGTCGGTGTCGATGGGCGCGTACGACACCCGCTCGAGCGGCGCGCCGAGGACGCGGGCCGCCACCTGGCACAGGGTCGTGGAGGCGCCCTGGCCGATCTCGACCGTGCCGGCGTTGACGTACACGTCGCCGCTGGTGGAGACCTTGACCCGCGCCTGGGCGGGCTTGTTGACGCCGCCGCCGTCCTTGAAGCCGATGGCGAGGCCCATGCCGCGGTTCGGGACGCGGGCGCGGCCGTGGTAGCCCAGCTCCCCGGCGACCAGGTCGAGGCCCTCGGCCATGTCGCTGTCGATGCCGCTCTCGCCGGGCACGAACGGCTCGCCGAGCGCCTTGAGGTTCTTCACGCGCAGCTCGTACGGGTCCATGCCGAGCCGGCGGGCGATCATGTCGACCTGGCTCTCGCTCGCCCAGGTCGTCTGGGTGGCGCCGAAGCCGCGGAACGGCCCGGCGGGCGTGGTCGTCGTCATCACGCAGGAGCAGGAGGAGCGGATGTGCTTCCACCGGTAGGGGCCCGCCATGCGGTAGCCGGCCTTCTCGGCGACCAGCGGGCTGCCGTCGGAGTACGCGCCGGCGTCCAGCAGGACCTCGCTCTCGCGGGCGACGAACGTGCCGTCGGCCATGACGCCGGTCCTCACCCTGATGCGCGCCGCGTGCTGGCTGAGGGTGAGGAAGCCCTCCTCGGTGGTCAGGCAGTACCGGACGGGGCGGCCCGCCATCCGGGAGAGCAGGATCGCGATCGGCTCGGTCTTGCAGTTGTGCTTGGAACCGAAGCCGCCGCCGACGTACGGGACGTTCACCCGGATGCGGCTCTCGGGCACGTTCAGGACGCGCGCCAGTTCCTTGCGCAGGGGGAACGGGTTCTGCGTCGACGTCCAGATCTCGATCCGGTCGGGGCGCGCGTCGGCGACGGTCACGAACGGTTCGAGGTGGAAGTGGTTCATCCGGGAGAACGCGAACGTGTCCTCGAAGACGTGGTCGCAGGAGTCCCAGACGTCGTCGGGGCCGGTCTCGTACCGGAACTCGTAGCAGACGTTCGGGCGGGGCCGCAGGTGGCCGGAGGCGCCGGTGCCGTACGGCGGGACGATCCCGGGCGGGGCGTCCTCGAAGAGCTCGGGGGCGCCGGCGGCCAGGGCGGCGTCGATGGTGGGGACGTCCGGGAGGGGCTCGTAGACGACCTCGACGAGTTCGAGGGCGCGCAGGGCCGCGGCCTCGTCCTCGGCGGCGACGGCCGCCACGACGTCGCCGGTGTAGCGGACGCGGTCCATGGCGACGACCGGCTGGTCCTTGATGAAGTACCCGTACGTGGGGGCGAGGCCGGCCAGGTCGTCGCGGGTCAGGACGGCGTGGACGCCGGGGGCCTGGCGGGCGCGGGAGGCGTCGATCGAGACCAGGCGGGCGTGCGCGTGCGGGCTGCGCAGCGTCTTGGCGTGCAGCATCCCGGGCGGCCGCAGGTCGGCGGTGTACCGCGCGGTGCCGGTGGTCTTCGCCGGCGCGTCCGCCCGCGTCATCGGGCCTCCTCCCGGAGCAGCTCGGCGGCGCGCCGCACCGAGTCGATGATCATCTGGTAGCCGGTGCAGCGGCAGACGTTGGAGGAGATCCAGGAGCGGATCCGCTCGTCGTCGGGGTCGGGGTGCGCGCGCAGCAGCGCGGTGGCCAGCATGATCATGCCGGGTGTGCAGTAGCCGCACTGGAAACCGCCGCACTCGGCGAACGCCCGCTGGACGGGCCCGGGCGCGCCGGGCGCGCCCTGGCCGGCGATCGTCTCGACCGTCCCGCCGTCCACGCTGAACGCGAAGACGCTGCACGACGCGGCCGGCACGCCGTCGATCAGGGTGGTGCAGGCCCCGCAGACGCCGCGCTCGCAGGACGTCTTCACGCCGGTCATCGCGTACCGGTCGCGCAGGAGGTCGGCCAGCACCGTGCTGGGCGCGATCTCCTCCTCGCGCGGCCGCCCGTCCACCTCGAACGCGATGGTGATCCGTTCCGTCATCGGGCCTCCCCTTCCCTGCGGGCCAGCGCCCTGCCGAGCAGGACGCCGGCGGCGTGCCTGCGGTATCCGGCGTCCGCGGCCGCGTCACCGACGGCGTCGGGGAGCCGGGCGGCGATCCGGGCCGGGTCCTCGCCCAGCCGGCCCTCGGCGGCGTGCGGGCGGACGTACTCGGAGCCGACCGCCAGCCGTACGGTCTCGCCGCGGACGGCGACGGCGGCGGTCATGAGGGGACGCAGCGCGCGCTCGTAGCCGAACCACGTGCCGGCCGCGTCCGGGATCCGGATGGTGTGGAGGAGGGTCCCGGGCGGCGGGCCGGTCCAGACGTCCGCGGGGGCCAGCACGGGGCCGGCCGTCTCCAGGCGGGCGCCGAGCGCCTCCATCATGATCGACATCTCGTAGCGGGGGCGGCGGGCCATGAGGTTGCCGCCGATGGTGGCGCGCTGCCGGATCCGGTGCGTCGCGATGCTCCCCCAGGCGGCGGCGAGGCCGGGCAGCATCTCCGCGACCAGCGGGTCGGCGGCGCCGGCCGCGTGCCGCACGCCGGCGCCGATCGCCAGGTCCGGGCCGTCCCGGCGGATCGCGGTCAGCTCGGGGATCCGCTCCAGGGAGACGAGGTCCGAGCACCACAGGCCCTCGCGGAAGCGCGCGAACAGGTCGGTGCAGCCCTGCGCGTAGACCGCGCCCTCGGCGGCGCCCGCCGCGGCCGCCGCGGCGATCGTGCGGGGGCGGTGGAGCCGGAAGTCGGGGATCGTCCGCTGCGTGGGAGCCGCCCATCCGCCCGCGAGCAACCGCATGCACCCTCCCGCTAAAACCTTGGCACTAAAGTAATTAGTGGGTTTTCTAGCAGTATCGGGAGGTTCGATACAAGGCCTCAGCCGGATGAGCAGGCGGGAAAAGTTTGGCGCTGAGGTTTCTTCAGCGGTCGACGCCGTAGACGACGCGGCCCCGGCGGGGCAGTCCGTCGAGTTCGGAGTACAGGCGCAGGCACCAGATCACGCGGCCCGGATGGGCGCGGCTGACGACCGGGACGTCGTCCTCGGTGAGGTCGCGGACGTCGCGGAAGCGGCGGGCCGGCTCGCGGACCCGGGCGCGGCCGGCGAGACCCGCGGCCTGGGCGAAGACCAGCTCGTGCGAGCGGGCCGCCAGGGCGTTGCGCCAGGACGCCGGATCGGCGGCCGGTGGCAGGTGCGCGACCGAGCACAGCGCCTCGTCGGCGGCGACCAGCGCCTCCAGCGAACGCAGCGGATCGGCCCCCGGGACGGACGGCACCGCGTCCAGCCGGGTCAGCAGCTCCCGGGTGTACTCGGCCATGACCGCCGGGTCCGCGAGCGGGCGCGGCTGGGGCGTCAGGCTCTCGAAGTAGAACGCGTCCGGGTCGAGCGCGGCGAGCGTGAGCATCTGCGAGGCGAGGGCCGCCAGCGTCCGGACGGCCGGGTCCCGGCGGTCGCCGAGCGCCCGCGCCACCTCGGGGTGCGGGTCGGCGCCGAGGGCCGTCCGCACACCGCCGATGCCCTGGTCCGGCCAGGGGAGGATCAGCTCCTCCTCCACGTCCAGGGCCGGCAGCACGGTGGCGGCGGGGCCGCCGGCCGCCGGCGGTACGGCCGCGGCCGCCTGCGCCCGCCAGTTCTCGGCCGTCTTGCGCGGGAGCCGCAGCAGCGCGCAGTTGAACGCCAGCCACTGCCGCGCCGGGTCGGGCAGGCGCCGGGTCTCGCCGAGGTGCTCGCGGACGGCGCGGTCGGCGTGGAAGCGGTCGAACAGCTCCGCGACGGGATCCGGCCCGGCGGCCGGTTCCGCGACCGGCCCGGCCGCGGGTGCCTCGGCCGGGACGGGCCGGGGAGCGGCCGGCCCGTCCCCGGCGAGCAGGCCGTACAGGGCGGCGCGGGCCCGGCCGTACGCCTCCGCGCCCGGGTCGTCCGGATTGAGGAGGGCGGTCTGGTCGAGGGCGCGGGCCAGCAGCCGCAGCCCGTCGCGGAGCGCGCCCGCCAGCTCGGAGCCCTCGACGGCCAGCAGCTCGCCGAACGGCCCGTGCTCGTCCAGCGCGTGCCCGCTCAGCGCGGGGGCGTTCAGCCCGTGCTCGTTCAGCGCGTGCTCGCTAAGCCCTTGCTCGCTAAGCCCTTGCTCGCTAAGCCCTTGCTCGCTAAGCCCTTGCTCGCTAAGCGCGGGGTCGTCCGGCGCGGGCTCGTTCACCTCCGGGTTCACTGCTCGCCGCTGAACGGGTCGCGGGCCTCGTCGAGCTGGAGATCCGGCTCGGCCAGCTCGGTGCTGAACACCGCACCCGGGTCGCGCTCCACGTCCGCCAGGCCGTCCGCCCGGACGAACGGGGGCCCGCCGGGGTGCAGGCGCAGCAGGCCGTCCTCGTCCACCGACACCCAGCACGCGACGTACGGCGCCTCCGGCAGCGGCCGGGCCTCGCCCACCCGCACCACGTCGGTGCCGCTGGTGAGGCGGAGGTGGAACGTCCACGTCCCGTTGCGCGGCGGCCGCTGGAGCGGGAGCGGCGACAGCAGCCCGGCGCGCACGCGCCCGTCGCGGCCCCGGAAGCGGTCGGCGAGGACGGCCGGGTAGATCCGCCCGTCCGGGCCCACGGCCAGCTCGGCGAACACCACCGAGCCGCCCGCCGGGTCCTCCGGCGGGGTGTCCACGACCAGCTGGAACGTGGCGCCCGGCTCCTCGCGGGCGACGCCGCCCAGGTTGGCCAGCACGTCGTGCACGTTCCCGAACGCCTCGCCCTCCACGACGTAGTGCGGCCGCTCGCCGCGCCACAGGTGCAGGGTCGGGGTCAGCTCGTGGCTCATGTCGAGCATCGTGCCGATCTCGGCCGGCCACACCGACGGCGACAGCTCCTCGGCGCCCTCGCGGCTCTCGTAGCTGAACGAGCCCCAGCGCAGCGACGCCGCGCCCTCCACCTTCCGCATGATCTGGAAGCTGCGCAGCAGCGGCCCGGTCGCGGCGGTGCGGACGCGGGTGCCGTGGTCGGCGTCCACGATGTCCAGGGCGTCCCCGGCCGACAGCACCACCAGCTCCTGGCCGTCCTGCCCGGCCAGCGCGAACGAGCTGGGCAGCCCGCGGAACAGGTTCTCGACCTCGACGTCGATGACCGAGTCGTCCTCGCGGAGCCGCGCGGCGGCGTTGGCGGGCTGGTCGTGGCCGAACTGCCGCAGGCTCTCGGCCCAGCAGGCGCCGATGGACGCGGCGTTCTTCGGCAGCGTCCGCTCGACCTTGATGTCGTGCGCCGACCAGGCGAACGTCTCGTGCCCGCCGGGCCGCGCCCCGAACCCGGTGGTGAACTCCTCCTCCACCAGCGGCAGCGCGCTGGCGTTCCCGGTCAGGATCAGCTCGTCGAGCCGCTCGTCGCGGTCCCGCAGCCGCTCCTCGACCAGCGCGTTCGCCAGCTCGACGACGCGCCGTACCGAGGGGCGGGCCAGGTCCTCGAAACGGGACGCCTGGAGCACCAGCTCGCCCACCCCCTGCTCGGGGATCTGCGCCCGCGAGTCGGTGAGCGCCCGCAGGATGCGGCCGAGCACGGCGCGGGACACGGTGTACGAGCCCTCGCCGCTCGCCGCGCCGAGCTCCCGCTTCGCCTTCTCCGCCTCGTCCCACAGCAGCTCGAACGCGCGGCGCCGCCGCGGGTGCCGCTTCCAGTGCGTCGGGACGATGTCCTCGACCAGCTCGCTGATCTCGCCCGGCAGCGGCAGCTCGTCGGCGACGTGCATGGGCAGGCTGCCGGCCAGGTAGCGGCCGTCGGTGTCGCGCAGGTCGTCGGGCAGCGAGGCGGCCAGCCGCTGCGAGTCGTACGCCAGCAGCGCGTCGGCCAGCAGCAGCTTCAGCCAGTGGAACACCCGCAGCGTGATCAGGTTGCCGCCGAGGTTGGCGTGCCCGCTGGAGCCGCGCAGCGTCGGGACGATCCGGTAGTAGCGGCCGGTGAACCGGTGGTCGCCGCCCGGCAGCGGCGGCGTCTCGTCGCTCAGCACGAACGTGATCAGCGCGATGTCGGTGGTGCCGCCGCCGATGTCGACGACCAGCACGTTGCGCTGCCAGTGCCCGGGCCGTCCCGGCAGCGGGCGGCAGCGCGCCCGCAGCGCCTCGATGCCGCTGCCCGAGCGCGCCCCGACGTCCTTCATCAGGAAGAAGAACGCGGCGCCGACCGCCTCGTCGTAACTGGTGTAGACGGTCCGGACGCCGGTCGCCGCGGCGACCATGGGGCGCAGCTCGCCGCGCACCTTGAGGGAGGCCATCGCCGGGTAGGTGACGACGACCCGGCCGACCGGGCGGCGGTCCATCAGGCGGCGGTGCTCGCGGCGGTCGGTCAGGTGCCGGTTGGTGCGCTCGATCAGGTCGGCGTACGAGGCGCCGATCAGCTCCCGCACGGTGAGCCGCCGGCCGTCCAGGGTCGTCTCGACCGCGTCGAGCCGGTCGAAGCGCGCCTTGATGCCGTAGAACACGCGCGGGCCGTCGTCGCCGTCCCCGCCGGCCTCCGGGTCCGGGACGTCGACGGTCGCCGGGCCCAGCCGTACCTTCGGCGGCGACACCGACGTCACCTCGGCGCGGCTGGACAGCACCGTGTCGCCCTCGTTGGGGTCCAGGACGATCTGGTGCAGCGAGCGCGTGTCGAGCGCGGGCACCGCGAACGCCGTGTCGTAGCAGCGGTGCAGCCGCACGGCCAGCCACCGCCGCAGCGCGTCGCCGGCGAACTGGAGGTCGAGGTCGAGCCGGCGCAGGACCTCGTGCAGCAGCTCGTCGCTGGTGGAACGGCGCGCCCGCAGCGCCGCGACCAGATCCCGCACCGGATCCTGCTCTCCCTGGGAGGACGGCCCCCCAGGACCCCCGGCACGGGCGGCGGTCTCCGGCAGCAGAGTCTCGGCGGTCTCGGTGAGCAGCTCCAGCCACTCCTCGGCGGCGTCGCCGTACGGGTCGTGCCGCTCGCCGGGCCGCGACTCCAGCAGCGCGACGACCTGGTCGCGCAGCTCGTCCTGCTGGTTGGCCGACATCGAGACCCGCTGGACGAGCTCGCTGTCGAGCAGCGTGACCGTGGAGTTGGTCGTCCCGAGGTCGACGGCCGCGAACCCGTGGTGCCCCTCGGCCGGCGCGGGCGCCTTCGCGACGAGCACGTCGTCGTCCTCGTCCACCTGCTCGGCAGGCGGGTCGACCCGGGTCACCGGGAACTCCTGGACGGGCTGCCCGGGCTGCCCGGACGGCCCCGACGGGGCGGGCGGAACGTACGGCGGCGGCGAGTACGGCGAGTGCTCGGGCGCCACCTGCGCGTGCAGCGGAACGAAGACCAGGTCGCAGGTGACGCGCTGCGACATCTCGATGGCCGGGTCCGACGCGCCCGCCGCGGGCAGCCCCCGGTAGACCACGTCCAGGGTGAGCCGTACGGTCCCGCCCGCCTCGATGTCCAGCGCCGGGATCGCCGGCCCGGGCACGGTCACCTGGCCCTGGAGCGGCTTGGCCGGGAACCGGGTCGCGCGGTAGGCGTTCCGGATCACCTCGCGCAGCACCGGCGGGGCGCCGCCGGCGTCGATGTCGGCGGTGATCCCCGACAGCCAGACCGGCGGGTGGGTCGGCGCGATCAGCAGGTCGGGCAGCACGTACCGGCCGGCCTGCTCGTTCAGCCGGAGCGGCCCGCCGGTCCACGGGACGGGCCCGCCGCCCGGCGTCGCGATCCGCACGATGAGCGGCATCAGAGGTCCCCCTGTCCCTGGTTCTGCACGAGGCTCTCGACCAGCGCGCCGAGCGCGGCCTCGTCGGATCGGCGGCCGACGCCGAGCGCCTCGGCCGCCAGCCGCCCGTAGTCGCCCTGCGGCAGCGACTCCAGCCGCGCGCCGAGGGCCGCGCGGACGTCGTCGACGAGCGCGCGGCGGCGCCGCTCGGCCTGGAGCATCACCTTGCGGGTCAGCGCGTTCACCAGCTCCCGGCGAACCGCCATCACCTGGATCTGGTGGCGGCGCTTCTCCAGCTCGTCGGCGGGCCAGCCGTGCGGCACCGGGTACTCGGGATGCCAGGGCAGGCCGTGCTCGCGGCGCAGCGGGAAGTCCTGGACCTGCTCGCTCTCCCCCGGCGGCCCGGACGGCGGCGGGGCCGCCGGGGCCGCGGCGCGGACGCGCTCGACCTCCTGCCGGACCCAGCCGAACGACAGGAACGGCTCCACCCAGTCCAGCACCGCCGGATCGCCCTCGGGCGCGCCCTGGACGAGCGCGGAGATCTGCCGGCGCAGGTCCGCGGCCTCCTCCTCGCGGGCGTCGATCCAGCGGTCCAGCAGGGTCCGGTCGAGGTCGACGATCTGCGACTCCAGCCGTTCCAGCGCCGCGGTGAAGCTCTTCTCCAGCTCGCCGGTGTCGTTGGGGCGCAGCTCGCGGCGGTCGAGCTGGCGGATCGGGACGACGCCGCGCTCCACGGCCTCCAGGAGCTGCCGCCATTCGGGCCAGCGGAAGACGTCGTCGACGACGCGCTCCTCCACGGCGGCGCGCAGCCCGGCGTCGCCCTCGGCCTGGTCCATCTGGGGCCGTACGGCGGGCAGCAGGCCGCGGGCGTTCCTGGCGACCTGGACCAGCAGGCGGCGCAGCTCGCGCTGCTCGGGCGTGGGCCGCCCGTTCGGCCGGCCGCCCTCGGGGCGGACGGCGCGGGCGAGGTCGCGCTGCGCGTCGACGCGGTCGGCGATCAGGCGGGTCATCCGGTCGAGCCGCAGCGGCATGCCGTGCTCGCCGACGTGCCGGGCGATGGTGTCGCGCAGCCGCTGGATCCCGCCGTCGGCCGCGGCGGCCCCGAGCAGCGCGCCCAGCGGCCGGCCGGGCTCCCCGGCGTTGAGCCGCTGCGCCAGCCGCCGCCAGCCGTCGGCGCAGGCCAGGGTCGTCTCGGCGTCGCCGACCTCGACCGGCGAGGAGTCGCCCTCGGCCAGCAGCCGGGCGTACAGCGCGGACGTCAGCGTGACGCGGTCGGTGTGGCCGTGGGTGACGGCCTGCTCGGCGATGCCCAGCAGGGTGCGCAGCGCGTCGGAGTGGCCCAGCACCGCCTCGGTGTGCAGCGGGTCGGGGGCGCCCTCGGCGGCGCGCAGCCCGCCCGGCAGCCGGTCCAGCCGGTTGGCGACCACCAGGCAGGACGGCGCCAGCTTCGCCGACCGGGTCCGCTCGAAGCGGGTGATCAGCCCGAGCGGCGCCTCGTCGTACGGCGACTCGGCGTCCAGCATGATCACGATGGAGGTGAGCCGGTCGATCTCCTGGTCGGCCAGGTAGGCGTCGCGCTCCTTGGACGCCAGGCTGCCCAGCCCCGGGAAGTCGACCAGGCTGACCGACTCGGCGCCCAGCTCGCCCAGCGGCCACACCGCGGTCGGGACGAGCACGTCCAGATGGATCCGGCGGATGAACGCGAACCCCTCGGCCAGCCCCTCCTCGGTCAGCCGGGCGCCCGGCCGGATCGGCAGCCCGGGGCCCGGCCGCGGTGGCAGCGGGCCCTGCGCGGCCCGCAGGACGTCGGTGTCGAGCTTGATCGCGCTGGCGCTGAGGGTGGCGAAGTCGACCTGCTCCTCGCGGCCGAGCACGTCCCGCCCGGCCAGGCACGCCGTGCGGAACGCCAGCAGCTCCAGGATCCGCAGCCGCAGCGCCGTGCTGCCCGCGGCCCAGCCGCTCTCCTCGAACCAGCGCAGCAGGCCGGCCCAGCCCTCGGCGGTGAACCGGTCGGCGCCCTCGGGGAGCAGCCCGTCCAGCTCGGCCAGCGCCCGCTGGTCGAGCTTGCCCGAGCCGCGGGCGGTCTCCCGTACGGCCTCGTACAGCGCGGCCAGGCAGCCGGCCAGGTCGGTCTCGTTCAGGAACTCCACCCGCGCGCCGGTGAGCCGCGACTCCCCCGGCTCGTCGGTGGGCCGCAGATGGAGCACGGTCACGTTGCCGGTCGTCGGCGCGTACCCGCTGGGCAGCAGGTCGGGCCGCCCGAGCAGCATGTTCAGCAGCAGCGTCTTGCCGGTGCTGTGCACGCCCAGGACGCCGACCGTGACCGGCTCGTCGGCGCAGCGCCGCACCAGCTCGGCCCGGTCCAGGAACGCCCGCCGGGCGCCCTCGGCGCCCTGCGGCAGCTCGCCGGCCGCCGCCACCCGCGACACCAGGGCGTCGTTGGCGCGGCGCAGCCGTTCGATCTCGGCCGCGGCCTCGGCGGGACCGCCCGCGACGAACCGGCTCGATTCCATGCTGGACCCCCGCAAAGCAAGCGACTTAGGCAACCCGACCGTACTGCTTCTCACGGACGGCCGCTCTCATGTGACGCCTCACACCACCGCCGCGATCCCTCGCATTCCGGATGAGTGCCCCGCCGTTTCCTGGACATAAGGGGCGAGGGGGTGAGGCACCGGCATGCGAGGGCGGCAGTACTGGCTGGAACGCCTGGAGATCACGGTGAAGGCGGTCATCGCCTCCGTGCTGGCCTGGCTGGCGGCGCGCCACCTGCTCGGCCACGCGCAGCCGTACTTCGCGCCGCTGGCCGCCCTGCTGGGCGTCTACCCGACGGTGGTGCGCTCGCTGCGCGAGAGCCTCGGGTACGCGGCGGGCTTCCTGGCCGGCGGGCTGCTGGCGATCCCGGTCGGCCTGCTGATCGGCCCGAACGCGCTCGGGATCGCGGCCGTGCTGGTGGTGGCGCTGGTGGTGGCGCAGTGGCGGTGGTTCGGCGACCAGGCGTCGCAGGTGGCGTTCACGGCGCTGTTCGCGCTGCTGGTGGGCGGGCACGAGGTGGTGTCGTACGTGCTGCCCCGGCTGGCCGACGTCGCGATGGGGCTGGCGGTCGGGCTGACGATCAGCGCCGTGGTCTTCCCGCCGGTACGGCTGCGGCGGGCCGAGTACGCCCTGCTGGAGCTGCGGGACGACCTGGCCGACGCCGTCGAGCGGATCGCCGGCGCGGCCACGGAGGACGACGACTGGTGGCCGCGCTGGCGCGAGCGCGAGCGGCACCTGCTCGCCGGGCAGGACCACGCGCACCAGGCGTTCGACCAGGGGCGCGACAGCCTGCGGGCCAACCCGCGGGCGCGGCTGCGCGGGTACCGGCACCGCTGGCGGGACACGGCGGGCTCCTGGCCGGCGCCCCGGCTGCTGAACGCGCTGGACCAGGCCACCGCGAGCGTTCGCTCGATCGCGGGCACGCTGCGCGAGGCCGACGATCTGGAGGAGGACACGACGCGGTACGACCCGACGTTCCGCGGCGACTACGCCACCCTCCTGCGCTGCCTGGCGGGGCTGATGCGGGACCTGCCGCGGGCCGCCGGCGCCGAGGCGCTGGACGAGGCCGGCGACATGCAGAAGCGGCTGGAGGCGCCCCACCGCAGTCCCGGCACCGACGGGCCCGGCCTGTGGGATCCGCAGAAGGAGCTGCTGCGGCTGAGCAGGCTCATCCTGGACGACGTCTGCACTCCCCTCTCCTAGTGCACTCCCTCTCCTAGGAGCAGAGGCGTGACGTGACGGCGATGTCGCGGGACGACGCGCCGACCATGACGGACGCGCAGCCGGGGGCCGTGCGCCACGTTCCGGTGCGCTCGTCCCAGTACGACAGCGCCCGCTCGTCCAGGGGCATGGCGACCCGGCGGCTCTCGCCGGGGGCGAGCCGCACCTTGGCGAAGCCCCGGAGCTGCCTGGGCGGCTGCGGCGCGGCGGCGGTGCCGGGCAGGCCGAGGTAGAGCTGCGGTACGGCCGTCCCGCGCCGGTCGCCGGTGTTGGTGACCGTCACCTCGACGCGGTCGCGCCGTACGGCGAGGTCCCCGTAGGAGAACGTCGTGTAGGACAGGCCGTGCCCGAACGGGAAGCGCGGGGCGATGCGGTTGGCGTCGTAGTGGCGGTACCCCACGAGGACGCCCTCGGAGTAGTGGACCTTGCCGTCCCGGCCGGGATACTGCTCCTCCCCGCCCGAGGCCGGGGCGTCCTTCTCGGCGGCGGGGAACGTGACCGGCGAGCGCCCGCCGGGATCGGTGTCGCCGAACAGGACCCGGGCGATGGCGTGGCCGCCCTGCTCCCCCGGGTACCAGGCTTGCAGGACGCCCGCGGTCTTGTCGGCCCAAGGGAGCAGGACGGGTCCGCCGTTCTCCAGGACGGCGACGGTACGCGGATTGGCGTCGGCCACCGCCGCGACGAGGCCGTCCTGGTCGCCGCGCAGCGCGTCGCCGCAGGCCAGGCTCAGGCACCACTGGTCGGCGAACTCGGTGCGCGCGTCGGCCGCGACCACGACGGCGGCGTCGGAGCGGCGGGCGAGCGCGGCGGCGCGGGCGCGGTCGGAGCCGTCGTCGTAGCGGACCTCGACGCCGTCGTGGCCGGCGCGTTCGCGGATCCCTTGCAGGGGCGTCACCGGCGAGCGGGGCTGGACCTGCGACGATCCGCCGCCGCTGACGTACGCGTCCGCCGCCGACCCGATGACCGCGATCGACGCCGCCTTCAGCGGCAGGACGCCGTCGTTCTTCAGCAGCGTCATGCCCTCCTCGGCCAGCTCGCGGGCCGTCCGGAGGTGGGCGGGCACGTCGATGCCCTCCGGGGCGTTCGGGTACGGCGGCCGGTCGAACACCCCGAACGCGAACATCGTCCGCAGGATCGCCCGGACCCGCGCGTCCACGGCCGCCCGGTCCAGCCGGCCGGCCGCGATCTCCGCGTTCAGGAACCACGGGTTGTAGCGGGCCCCGGCCGGCATCTCCAGGTCGAGCCCGGCGCGGGCGGGCGGCGCGACGCCCGACAGCCGGGTCATCCAGTCCGACACGACGAAGCCGGGGAAGCGCCACTCGTCCCGGAGGATCCGCGTGAGCAGCGGCGCGTTCTCGCACGCCCAGGCGCCGTTGACCTTGTTGTACGCGCACATGACCGACGCGACGCCGGCGTCGCGGACGGCGGCCTCGAACGGCGGCAGGTAGATCTCGCGCAGCGCACGGCCGCCCACGACCGCGTCGATCGTGTAGCGCTCGTGCTCCTGGTTGTAGGCGGTGAAGTGCTTGGCCGAGGCCAGCACGCCCCGCGCCTGCGCCGCCCTGATCCACTCCGCGCCGAGCCGCGCGATCAGCTCCGGGTCCTCGCCGTACTGCTCGAACGCGCGCCCGAACCGCGGATTGCGCACCACGTCCAGCGCGGGCCCGAGCGTGACCTCGCTGCCCTTGCGCCGGGTCTCGTCGCCGACCAGCGCCCCGTACCGGCGGGCCGCCGCGGTGTCGAACGACGCCCCCAGCGCGATCGGCGCCGGCAGCGCCGTCGCCCGCCCCTGCCGCACGCCCGCGTCGCCTCCGCTGAACCGCAGCGCCGGAACGCCGAGGCGCGGGACGCCGTTGAGCGTGCCCGCGCGGGCGTTCGCGTCCCACCCCGAGGTGATCTGGCCGAGGAGCTCGTCGCCCGCCATCAGGTCCGCCTTCTCGTCCCGGGTCAGCGCGGCCAGCAGGAGATCCGCGCGCCGGTCGGCCGGGAGGGCGGTCCGGCACCAGGGCCGTACTGCGGGATCGCCGCAGGCCGCGGCGGTGCGGGCGGCGGCCGTCCGTCCGGGGACGGCGGACAGGAACGCGGCGGACAGGGCGAGTGCGGTGGCGGCCACCGCCGGCCGGCTGGGCATGCCCGGACCGTAGAACGCCGCCGGGCCGCCGCCTATCAGCCGAGTGAGCGGATCCGGTCGCCGGTTTGTAAGACCGGCGCAGGGTCAGACCGGCGCAGGGTCGGCCCGCCGCGGGTTCAGGAGACCGATTCGCCGACCGCCCGGAGCCGCGCGCGCCGGTCGGGCATCGGGCGCAGCAGGTGGTCGATGTCGTCGCTGTGGCGGCTCAGCCCGTCCAGGTGCTGGATCCGGCGCAGCGCGATGCCCTCGCGCAGCGCCCACGGGCAGATCTCCAGCCGCTTGAGGCCCAGATGCCGCATGACCTCCTCGGCGACCACGGCGCCGGCGAGGATCTGCCGGGCCCGGGACGGCGAGACGCCCTTGAGATCGGCGCGCTCGTCCGCCGTCATCGCGGCCAGCTTCGGGATCCGGGCGCGCAGGTCCTTGCGCCGCAGGATCCGGTCGCCCGCGGCGTTCCGGCGCCGGTTCAGCCGGGCGAGCTGCGTGAAGATCTTCGAGGTGGCGATCGGCCTGGCCGGGCCGGCGAGCGGCTCGGCGGGCAGGCACTCGGCCAGCCGGTCCCGGACGAAGCGGCGCAGTGCCCTGGTGTCGGAGCGGCCGGGCGGGTCGCCCGGCAGGTGGTCGCGGGTCAGCCGGCCGGCGCCGAGCGGCAGCGACATCGCGAACGCCGGCTCCGCGCCGTCCCCGGCCGCGATCTCCAGCGACCCGCCGCCGATGTCGGCCAGCAGCAGCGGGCCGGCCGACCACCCGTACCAGCCGCGGGCGGCCAGGAACGTCAGCCGCGCCTCGTCCTCGCCGGACAGGAACGCCGGCTCCACCCCGGTACGCGCCGCCAGCCCGGCGACGATCTCCTCCCGGTTCACGGCGTCGCGCAGCGCGGAGGTGGCGAACGCGACCAGTTCCTCGGCGCCCTCGTCGCGGGCCACCGCCAGCGCGCCGGACACCGCCGCGCCCAGCCGGCCCGCCGCCGCCGGCCCGAGCCGGCCGTCCAGGGTGATCGACTCGGCGAGGCGGGTCGGCCGCTTGACCGACCGCACGTCGCGGATCGGCTCCCCCGGCCGCAGGTCGACGATCTTCAGGTGGGCGGAATTGGAACCGATGTCCAGGATCGCTGAGCGCATGCGACCCGGTTACCCCCGGCGTGCCGTTCCATCCCGCACCACCCGTTTCGGACGGGGATTTCGGTCACGGGTTCAGGATCACCTTCACGGCACCGTCGCGCTTCTTCTGGAAGATCTCGTACCCGTGGGGGGCCTCCTCCAGCGGCAGGTGGTGGGTGGCCAGATCCTCCACGCCGAGCGGGTCGGAGTCGCCGGTCACCAGCGGCATCAGGTCGTCGATCCAGCGCTTGACGTGCGCCTGCCCCATCCGCAGCGTGATGCCCTTGTCGAACATCCGCAGCATCGGCAGCGGATCGGTCATGCCGCCGTACACCCCGATGAGCGAGATCGTGCCCCCGCGCCGGACGATCTCGATCGACTGGAGCAGCGCGGCCATCCGGTCGACGCCGACCCGCGACATCAGCGGGGCCGCCGCCCGGTCCGGCAGCAGCCCGGTGATCGTGTGGGCGAGATGGCCGGCCGGCGAGCCGTGCGCCTCCATGCCCACCGCCTCGATGACCGAGTCCGTGCCGCGCCCGTCCGTCATGTCCCTGACGGCCTCGGCCGGATCCCCCGCGGCGGTCTCGTCGACGACCTCGATGCCGTGCCGGCGGGCCAGCTCCACCCGTTCCGGCACCGGGTCGACGCCGATGACGCGGTGGCCGCGGTGGCGGGCGATCCGCGCGCACATCTGCCCGATCGGGCCGAGCCCGACGACGGTGACGCTGCCGCCCTCGGGGATGTCGGCGAACTCCACGCCCTGCCAGGAGGTGGGCAGCACGTCCGACAGGTAGACGAACCGGTCGTCCGGCGGCCCCTCGGGCACCTTGATCGGGCCGAACTGCGCCTGCGGCACCCGCAGGTACTCCGCCTGGCCGCCCGGCACCCGCCCGTACAGCTTGGTGTAGCCGAACAGCGCGGCGCCCATCCCCTGGTCGCGCACCTGCGTGGTCTCGCACTGGGCGTACAGCTTCTGGCCGCACGTGCGGCAGTGGCCGCAGGAGATGTTGAACGGGACCACCACCCGGTCCCCCGGCCGGATGTGCGTCACCTCCGGGCCGACCTCCTCGACGATGCCCATGGGCTCGTGGCCGAGGATGTCGCCCTCGGTCATGAACGGACCGAGCACCTCGTACAGGTGCAGGTCCGAGCCGCAGACGCCGCTGCTGGTCACGCGGATCACCGCGTCGTTGGGTTCCTTGATCACCGGGTCGGGCACGGTCTCCACGCGCACGTCGCGCTTGCCGTGCCAGGTGAGTGCCTTCATGGGAGCGGCCCTACCCGGCGCACCGGCCCGAAACATGGCGGCGAACATGGCGGCAAAGAGTGACGTTCCGGCCGTTTAAGGCGCGGCACACCGGTGAGGCTGGTTGTCAACCCTGCATGAAGGGCCTGCGCGTCAGGGGGACGCGCATTCGGGGACACGGCCTCTCTCCGGCCGGCCGCCGGCCTCGTCGCGCTGCCATGTGCGAGGCCGGCGGTTTCCGCCCCCATTCTCCAGTCTCACCTCTTTCCCCCGTCTTCCCCCGCTTCCCCTGTCCCGCCCCTTTCACCCCGCCCGGGCCGCTAGCCTCCTGGCTGCGACTGTCGATCAACGCGGTGTGCCAGGGGGCGTGCATGGAGTGGCCGGATCTGGGTGCGGAGCCGCGGGACGCCGGGGACGATCCGGAGGCCGCGCGGGCCCGGGTCGCGGCGGTCGCCGCCGGCCTGCCGGCCCGGGCCGTCCCGGAGTTCCTGGAGCACGCCTGCCGGGAGTTCCGCGCGGCCGGGCACGGCACCGCCGCCGCGGCGCTGTTCGGCCTGGCCCGCGAGGTCGAGGCCGCCCACCACCGGCTGCTCGGGCTGGTCCCCGACCACGCGCGGGTCCATCGCGTCCTGCTGGAGCTGGTCCCCGCCGGGGTGATCACCCCGGAACTGGTGCGCGGCCATCTCGCCGGGCTGGCGGCCCGCCCGGACGCGGCCGCCGCCCACGCCGAGGCCAGGGAGCTCGCCGAGGCGTTCGTCGCGGCGGGGAGCGTCCCCTACTTCAGGTTCGTGGCCGATCTGGTCGCGGTCGCCGAGGCGGCGGGCGGGGGCCGGGACGCGGAGGAGGACTTCCTCGCCGAGCGGCTGCTGCGCGGCGGCCTCCTCCCGGCCACGGCGCTGCCCGTCTGGGAGGCCCTCGCGCCGGCGCTCGACCGGCTCTGCGGCGGCTCGGCCGAGCTGCTGGACCTGCTGATCGCCGCCGAGCCCGACACCGGCCGCTACGAGGCCGCCGTGATCAGGGCCCGCTTCCGGCGCGAGTGGCTGGACCGGCTGGCCGCCGCGGGCGCGGGCGCCCGGCTGGCGCCGGAGTGGTTCGCCGCGCTCGGCCCCGCCCCCGCCGAGCCGCTCGCCCGGCTCGCAGGCCAGGCCGCCGGCCGCCTCTTCCCCCGCACGCCCGCGGACGGCGGCGACCCGGGGCGGGACCCGGCGGTCAGCGCCGTACCCGAGCCGAGCGCCCTGGCGCTCATGATGCTGCACCGGCGCGGCGGCACCCGCGTCAACCTGCCCCACGAGAACGTCGCCGAATGGCTCGCGGGCAGGCTGGAGGAGGACCCCGCCGGATCCGTCCGGGATCTCTACGGCTTCGTCGGCGCTCTCGGCACCTACAGCAACATCGACTATCCGGCCATGCTGAGCGACGCCTGGGAACGGCCTGAGGTGCGCGCCGTACTGGAGGAGCAGTCCGCGGCGTGGACGGCCGAGGCCGCGGCCGGCGACCTGCTGGGCCTGGAGCTGGCCCTGCCGCTGCTCAATCCGCTCGCCGGCGCCGGGTTCGCCGCCCTGGGCCGCGACGTCCTCACCGCCCGCCCGATCACCGACCCCCAGGAGGCGCTGCTGCGCGCGCTGCGGACCGGGATCCCGGAGGAGCTGGAGTTCCCGGCGCTCGGACCCCGGAACGCCGAGGGCCCCAGCGCCACCGTGATCCAGCACGGCGGGCTGCTCACGATCGCGAGCGGCGAGACGTCCGTCGAGGCCCGGAGCGCCGACGGGACGGTCGCGTACGGCGACGTCCGCCGCCCGGACGGCTTCCACCCCTGGTACGACGGCGAGCACTGGTACGTGTCCCGCCTGCACGAGGGGGTGTGGCAGACCTTCCGGGCGGCCGGGGACGGCGAGCTGAGCGCCGCGCCCGAGGCCGTCGGCCGCCGCCCGGAGGCGCCCGCCGAGGCGGAGGTGACCTTCCCCGGCGCCGCCGCGCCGGGCCGCGTCCTGCTCCGGGACGGCCTCCTCCACCTCGTCGCGCCGGACGGCGCCCCGGCCGGCCGCCTCCAATACGGCCCGGTGCAGAGCGCCACCGCGCCCGGCGGGTACCTGCTGCCCCCGCCCGGCTGGTGGCCCCTCCTCCCGCCGGTCGATCCGGAGGGCTCGGCCGCGCTGCGCGGGATCGGCCGGGAGACGGTCGAACGGCTCATCGAGGCGGCGCTGCGCGGCCAGAAGGCCCGGACGGCCGAACTCGACCGCCTGCTCCCACGGATCACCACGCCCCGGCTGCGGCAGGGCGTCGAGGGGCTCGTCCAGCGCGCCGCGGACTGCCTGACGGGGGTCCTGCGGCTGCACGGCCGGGCCGGGACCGAGCCTCCCGGACGGGTTCCGGCGCTGGTGCGGACCGAGCCCGGCCGCCCGGCCGCCGCGCCGGTCACCGCGACCTCGGCCATCCGGGTGCTCAGCGAGATCCTCACCGAGGCGGCCGGGGCCCGGCGCCTCGACCGGGCGTACCCGCTCGACCCCGTGGAGCTGCCGCCCGGCACCGGCGGCCTGTGGTTCACGTTCGGGCGGCTGGGCGGCAAGGCCCTGCTCGCGGCCTGGCCGTGGACGTCCGGGCACGAGCGCACCCGCCTGCTCGACGCCCTGCGCGCCTGGCGCGACACCCCGTGGGGCGACGGCGGCGGGCACTGGCGGCAGCTGAGGTACCGCGCGCGGGCGGGGGTGCAGCGGCCCGAGGGAGAGGTGTGGAGCACTCCCAACGGCGCCCTGCTCGTGATCGGTTATCAGGGCCAGCCGCACCGGGAGGCGACCGCGGTCGAGTACTCGCCCGACGGGCGCTTCGAGCCGTTCGACCTGCCCGGCTGGGCGCCGTACGGGACGCCGCTCCCGCAGGGCTGGGGCGGCGGCGAGGCGATCGCCCGGTTCGACCGGCTGCTCGCCGAGCGCGGCCCCGCCCCGTACGACCTGGCGGGCGTCCGGGAGCTGGCCGGGCGGATCGGCGTCCCGGTGGAGGAGGTGGCCACGGCCTGCTTCGGCTGGCCGTACTACGCCGGGCACGAGCGCGACGTTCCCCGGTACCCGCGGGAGGTCCTCGACCTCTACCACGATCCCGCGACCGGCGAGCGCATCAGGATCACGATGCGCGGCCGCCGGCTGGAGATCGACATGCGGGAGGTCATGATGCCCGCCGATCCCGCGGAGCTGTGGGAGCGCGGGCTGGACGTCGACCGGATCGCGGCGTGGTGGGAGGCGGGCGGCAAGGACTCGGCGCCCCTGGGTTGAGCGGGCGCCCTGGACGGTGGCGCGGTCAGCCGCCGTCGCGCGCCAGGTCGAGCGGGTCCAGCCGGCGGATGAGCCGGAGGGCGGTGTCGGCGACCGCGGCCGCCTCCTCGGCGGTCTCGCACGCGGCGACCTCCCGGGCCGCCTCGCCGATGACCGTGGTCAGGACGGTCACGACGGCGCGGTCCTCGGGGCCGGTCCCGGCGCCGAGGAGCACCGCGTTCTGCCGGATCCAGTCCCGGCTGCGGGTCCGGCGGAGCAGCTCGAAGCCGGGCGGGGCGTCGCCGTCCATGAACAGCCGGACCAGGTGGCGGCGCTCCCACGAGCCGCGCAGGAACGCCCGGGCGCCGGTGACGAACAGTTCGAGCGGGTCGTCCTCGCCGGCGGCGCGGGCCTTGGCGACGGCGCTGGCGGCGTTGCTCTCGTACTCCTTCTGGTGGTCGTCCCACAGCGCCAGGAACAGCTCGCTCTTGCCGCCGAAGTGGTGGTAGAGGCTGCCGACGCTGGATCCGGCGCGCTCCACGACCTCGGCGACGCTGGACTCGGCGAAGCCGCGCTCGACGAACACCTCCCGGGCCGCGTCCAGCATCACCCGGCGCGTCTCGGCCGTGCGGCTCCACTGCCAGGAGCCCTCGCCGGACCGGCCACCCGATTTGCGCGACATCGCCCCTCCACCCCCTTCACCACCCTCCAGATTACCGAACGGCGTTCCAGAATCGGGCGGGGGAGCGTTCAGGAACTGTTCAGGTTCGCGGGAGGAACCACTCAGCGTCGTCCCCTAGGGTGGCCCGGATGCCCGCCAGCCCCACGCCGCCGGACGCCGCTCCCGCGAAATCCCGGCCGGCGAAGACGCCAGCGCCCACGCCCGCCTCCGACGCCCCACCCACGGTCCCGGCCCCCTCGTCACCGGCCGGCGGCGGCGCCCGCCTCCAGTGGCTGGACGCCCTGCGCGGCCTGGCCGCCCTGGTCGTGGTGTTCGAGCACTCGCTGGACGTGCTGTTCCCGGAGATCCGCAGGGGCGTCAGCCCGTGGTTCGACTTCGGCCGCTACGGCGTCTTCGTCTTCTTCATCGTCAGCGGCTACATCGTCCCCGCGTCGCTGGAGCGGCGGGGCAGCGTCCGCGAGTTCTGGATCGGGCGGATGTTCCGCCTCTACCCGCTGTGGGCGGTCGCGGCCGTGGTCGGGCTCGGCCTCGGGCTCGCGAAGGCCGGCTGGGACCCGCCGGGCGACCTCACCGCCAAGCCGTGGACCTCGGCGCTGGCGCACCTGACCATGCTGCAGGACCTGCTCGGGGTCCCCAACGCGCTCAACGTCTTCTGGACGCTGTCGTACGAGATGGTGTTCTACCTGCTGGTCACGGCCATGTTCGTGGCCGGCGTGCACCGCGCCAGCGCGCTGACCGCCGTGCTGCTGGCCGCGGCCGCGGCGGCGTTCGGGGCGCTGCTGCCCACCACGCTGCTGGCCGCGCACTCCCGCGCGGGCACGATCGCGGCGGCGGCGCTGCTCATGGCGGGCGGGCTGGTCGCGGTGATGAGCGGCAACCGGGTCGTGCGGCGCTGCGGGGTGGCTGTCCTGGGCGTGCTGGCGCTCGGCCTGGTCACCCTCAACCACCGAGTCGGCGGTGTGGAGAGCCTGGCGATCATCGCCACGATGTTCGCCGGATCGGGCATCTACCGCATCCAGAAGGGGCAGACGCCGCGGTGGCCGGGCATCGCGGCGGTCGTGGCGGTTCCGGTGCTGACCCTGGCGGGCGGCGCGTACCTGGCGCTCACCGAGCAGAGGCTGCCGTACGGCGCGACCGGCGACTGGGGCTGGCCGGCCGCCGTGGCCGCCGCCTGGCTGACCTTCGCGCTCGGCATGCTGCTGCGGAACCGCCGGATGCCGCCGTTCCTCCCCTGGCTGGGCGTGATCAGCTACTCGGTCTACCTGCTGCACTCGCCGGTGGTGCAGATCATCTGGCGGATCACCGACGAGCCGGACCGGATCACCGTGCCGGTGCGGCTGCTCTGGATGGTCGTCCTGATCTCCGCCGTGCTGGTCGTCGGCGCGCTCGCGCACCGGCACATCGAGCTGCCGATGCAGCGGGCGGGCCGGCGCCTGATCCGGCGGCGGCGGGCGCGGGCGGCCGCCGCCGATGAGTTTCCGGCGCGCGCCGAGTCCCTCTCTCCGGGACCGACCTGACCGACCCGGAGGAGCCTCGGATGATCGACCTGACCCGCGCCGCGCGGCGGACCGCCGACCTGATCGCCGCCGTGCCCGACGAGCGGCTGGACGCGCCGACCCCGTGCGAGAAGACCTCCCTCGCGCAGCTCATCGTGCACGTCGAAGGCCTGTCGCAGGCGTTCGTCTGGGCCGCGCGGAAGGACCCCGCGATCCACGAGGACGCCGCCCCGTCGCTGGAGTCCGCCGAGCTGGAGCCCGGCTGGCGCGAGCGGATCCCGGAGCGCCTCGCCGAGCTGGCCGAGGCGTGGCGCGACCCGGCCGCCTGGGAGGGCATGACCCGCGCCGGCGGCGTCGACCTGCCCGGCGAGGTCGCGGGCCTGGTGGCCCTGGACGAGGTCGTCGTGCACGGCTGGGACATCGCCCGCGCCCTCGACCGCCCCTACGACGTCACGCGGGAGGAGGCCGAGGCGTGCATGGCGTTCGTGTCGGAGACCCCCGAGGACCCCGAGCCGGACAACGGCCTGTTCGGGCCGCCGGTCCGCGTCCCCGACGAGGCCCCGATCCTGGACCGCCTCATCGGCCGGACGGGCCGCGACCCGTTCTGGACGCCCGGGAGCCGGACGCCCTGAGCACCGGCCGCGCGATGGGTTGCGCGCAATAGAATCGGTGGCATGACCGATCCGCTGCTGCTCGACCACCAGGTGTGCTTCGCCCTGCACAGCACCTCCCGGGCGTTCGACGCGCTGTACCGGTCGGAGCTTCGCGGGCTGGGGCTGACCTACCCGCAGTACCTCGTCATGCTGGCGCTCTGGGAGACCGACGGCCTTACGGTCAAGGCGCTGGGGGCCCGGCTGCGGCTCGACTCGGGCACGCTGTCGCCGCTGATCAAGCGGATGGAGACGGCGGGCCTGGTCGAGCGGCGCCGCGACCGCCGCGACGAGCGCTCGGTGTCGGTGCACCTGACCGCGAAGGGCGCCGCCCTGAAGGAGCGGGCCGCGCGCGTGCCGCACCGCGTCCTGGCGGCCAGCGGGCTCGACGCCGAGGAGATGCGCACCCTGCACGCCCTCCTCGACCGCGTCACGGCCAGCCTGGACGCCGCCGTCTGATCCGCTCCAGGCGGTGCCGGTTCGCGCCGTGGTACTCGCTCGACACGGCCGGGATCCCCGGTTCGGGGAAGTTGGGGTAGACGCCCCCCGACCAGTACGGCCGTACCGTCTCCCACGCCCGCGCCAGCCATCCCGACGGCTCCCGCCCCTCGGCGACGGCGGCGGTCAGCTTGAGCAGGAAGCGCTCCCCGCGGTGCGGGAAGGCCGTGGCGTCCTCCGGGACGCGGTTGTACGCGCCGCTCCAGGGCGAGAAGTCCAGCTCGCGGGCCTCCCCCGGTGACCGTTCCGCGAGGTCGCGCACCAGCCGCCGGACGGCCTCGTCCGGCAGGGAGCCCCGGAAGAAGCCGGACTTGATGTGGTCGTGCGGCGGGCGCGGGCCGCCGCCGAGGTCGTACCCGGCGAGGAAGTCCTTGGTGTCGCGGTGCGGGGCGTGCCTCAGCAGGGTCCGCTCCGGCGGCGCGCCCACCGCCCGGACCAGCGCGTCCAGCATGGCCCGGGTGGCGTCCTCGCCGGCGAGCGCCGCGCCGAACACGTTGACCCGGGTGGTCTTCCCCGCCGTGATCACCAGGCTGGCGGCCAGCGCGTCGGGCGCGTCCGGGGCGGCCTCCTGCCAGGCCGCGATGACGTCCGCGGCGTGCTCGTACGGCCAGACCAGGTGGAAACCCGTCGCGTCCGGGGCCGGCACCGTGCGGAACGTCAGCTCCGTCACCACCCCGAACCCGGCCGCGCCCGCGCCGCGCAGCGCCCAGAAGAGGTCCTCGTCGCGCCCCTCGCCGCACTCGACGATCTCCCCGTCCGGGAGGACGACCCGGGCCGCCACCAGATGGTCGCAGGTCAGCCCGTACGTGCGGCCGAGGATGCCGAGCCCGCCGCCCAGCGCCAGCCCGGCGATCCCGACGGTGGGACCGCAGCCGGCGGGGATCGTGCGGCCGTGCCCGGCGAGCGCGTCGTAGACCTCCCCCAGCCGGGCGCCCGCCCCGGCCGTGACGAGCCCGCCCGCCACCTCGATCGAGCGCAGCGGCGCCACGTCCACGACCACGCCGGGGGTCGTGGACCGGCCGGCGAAGCAGTGCCCGCCGCTCCGCACGGCCAGCGGCCCGTCCCCGGCGTACTCCAGCGCCCGGACGACGTCGGCCTCCGACGCGCACCGCACCACCGCGCGGGGGCGGACGCCGTGGAAGCGTTCGATCCGCGGCCTGCGGACCCGCTCGTACTCGGGCGTTCCCGGCAGGACGAGCGCGTCCCACCCGGTCATGACCCGGCCCCGCGCGGCCGGGCCCGCACGTGCATCCGCTCCCCCTGCCGCCCGAACAGGCTGAGGACCTCCACCGGACGGTCGTCGGCGGAGCCGAACCAGTGCGGGACCCGGGTGTCGAACTCGGCGGCCTCGCCCGGTTTCAGCACCAGGTCGTGCTCGGCCAGCACCAGCCGGAGCCGGCCGGCCAGCACGTAGAGCCACTCGTACCCCTCGTGGATCTGCGGTTCCGGCTCCCCGCCGCGCGGCCCGATGACCATCTTGTACGCCTGGAGCGCGCCCGGCTGGCGGGTCAGCGGCACCACGGTCATGCCGTTCATCTCGCGCGGGGCGAGCCGGACCCGCGGATCCCCCACCTCGGGGGCGCCGACCAGCTCGTCCAGCGGCACCTGGTGGGCCCGCGCGATCGGCAGCAGCAGTTCCAGCGTCGCCTTGCGGCCGCCCGACTCCAGCCGCGACAGCGTGCTCACCGAGATCCCGGTGGCCTCCGACAGGTCCGACAGCGTGATGCCGCGCTTGGCGCGCAGCTCCCGCAGCCGGGGCCCGACCTTGGCCAGCACCCCGGCCACCAGCCCGGTTTCATCAGTTTCGTCCACCGCTCCATTGGACCCCACCCTTGCCGTAACGGCAACCCTTGTTGCCGGAAGGTTCAGGCCGTGAGGAGATCCTCGAACGAGGTGGCCGGGTCGGCGTACGGGTCCTCCCGCACCGCCGGCGGCCGCGCCTCGACGGCGGCGGCCAGCTCCCCGGCGGCCTGCTCGACGCGGCCGACCAGGTCGCCGGAGTCGGCCCAGTCCTCGGTGGCCGCGTACACGGCCGTCGGCACGGTCCGCGCCCGCAGGTACGAGAACAGCGGCCGCACCGCGTGCTCCAGCGCCAGCGAATGGCGCGCCGTCCCGCCGGTGGCGCCGATCAGGACCGGCTTGCCCTCCAGGGCCTCCTTGTCCAGGACGTCGAAGAACGTCTTGAACAGGCCGCTGTACGAGGCGTTGAAGATCGGCGTGACGGCGATCAGGCCGTCGGCGCCGGTCACCGCGTCGATCGTCCGCCGCAGCGCCGCGGGCGCGAACCCGGTGACCAGGTTGCTGGCCAGGTCGTGGGCGTGGTCGCGGAGCTCGATCGCGACGACCTCGGCGGGCAGCGCGGCGGTGGCGGCCGCGGCCAGCCGGTCCGCCAGCAGGCGGGTCGAGGACGGCTGCCCCAGGCCCGCCGAGACGACGGCGAGGGTGCGTTCGGTCATCGGGTGGCCTCCTTGACGAGCTGGGCGTGGGTGGGAGCGGTCGCCGGGACGTGGGCGGGGCGCAGCGCCTCGAACTCCTTGCGGAGCACGGGCACGACCTCCTCGCCCAGGATGTCCAGCTGCTCCAGGACGGTCTTGAGCGGCAGCCCGGCGTGGTCCATCAGGAACAGCTGCCGCTGGTAGTCGCCGAACGAGTCGCGGAACGACAGCGTCCGGTCGATCACCTGCTGCGGGCTGCCGACGGTCAGCGGGGTCTCCTCGGTGAACTCCTCCAGGGACGGCCCGTGCCCGTAGACGGGCGCGTTGTCGAAGTACGGGCGGAACTCGTTCACCGCATCCTGGGAGTTCCTGCGCATGAACACCTGGCCGCCGAGCCCGACGTAGGCCTGGTCGGCCTGGCCGTGGCCGTAGTGCTCGAACCGCCGCCGGTACAGGTCGATCAGCTGGATGAAGTGCTCCTTCGGCCAGAAGATGTTGTTGGCGAAGAACCCGTCGCCGTAGTAGGCGGCCTGCTCGGCGATCTGCGGGCTGCGGATGGAGCCGTGCCACACGAACGGCGGGACGCCGTCCAGCGGGCGCGGGGTCGAGGTGAACGACTGGAGCGGCGTGCGGTACTTGCCCTCCCAGTCCACGACGTCCTCCCGCCACAGCCTGCGCAGCAGGTGGTAGTTCTCGATCGCGAGCGGGATGCCGTCCCGGATGTCCTTGCCGAACCAGGGGTAGACCGGGCCGGTGTTGCCGCGGCCCATCATCAGGTCCACCCGGCCGTCGGCCAGGTGCTGGAGCATCGCGTAGTCCTCGGCGATCTTCACCGGGTCGTTGGTGGTGATCAGCGTGGTCGAGGTCGACAGGATCAGCCGCTCGGTGCGGGCGGCGATGTAGCCCAGCATGGTGGTCGGCGACGAGGGCACGAACGGCGGGTTGTGGTGCTCGCCGGTGGCGAAGACGTCCAGGCCCACCTCCTCGGCCTTCAGGGCGATGGCCACCATCGCCTTGATCCGCTCCGCCTCCGACGGCGTGCGGCCGTTCGTCGGGTCCGTGGTGACGTCGCCGACGGTGAAGATTCCGAACTGCACGCCGTCCTCCTTGATAGTAGAAGTTTCAACTACTCTAGCGGAACCGGGCGGCCCGGCGTTCTATTCCGGTGCCCGCGGGGCCCCGGGACCCCGCCTAGACCGAGGCCGCGAGGGCCTCCACCAGCCAGCCGTGGGCCGCGCCCAGCGTCACCCGCTCCCCGGTGACCTCCGCCACCAGGCCCCAGTAGCGCGCCATCTCCGGATCGGCGTCGGCGGCGAACGCCCGCAGCAGATCGCGGCGGAACTCGGGGGTGTCGCGGCCGCCCCGTACCAGGGCATGGGTCTCCACCAGCAGGTCGAGCGCCGCGCCCGGCCGCGGCGGCCGCCCGGCGCGCAGCTCGGGCTCGGCCAGCGCGCACGCCTCCGCCGCGCCCTCCAGCAGGGTCGGCTCGTCGGCGATCAGCGTCACGTTGACCTCGCCGCGGGCCCGCAGCCGCCGCGCGAGCGCCCGGTCGGCCGTCAGCGCCACCAGCTCGGCGTACGCGACGACCTGGGCCGGCTCCGGGTCCACCGGCGGCGCGGGCACCACCCGGTCGAGGAAGGCGTCCAGCATCGCCGGCGGGAGCGGGGCGACCATGCCGCGGCGCCAGAACCCCGTCACCGCGTCGTGCGCCGACGGGCCGCTCTCGACCGCGGCCAGCAGCTCCAGGCGTACGGCCCGCTCGGCGGGGTCGGCCTCCTCCACGGCGCGCAGCGACGCGCGCCGCCACGCGAGCGCGGACAGCTCGGCGTCGAGCGCGGCCCGTTCGGCGGCGATGGCCTCGCCCAGCGCGCGCTCGCCGGCCAGCACGCGGCTGATCGAGTGCAGCCCCAGCCCGAGGCCGCGCAGCCGGCGGACGAGGCGGAGGCGCTCCACCGCGTCCCGGTCGAACCGCCGATGGTTCCCGGTGCTGCGCCGTACGGGAAGGATCCCTTCGTCGCAGTAGAAGCGGACCGTCCGCACCGGCAGCCCGGCCAGCCGCGCCAGCTCCCCGATACCGATCGTGTCGTCGCTCACATGCACTTGAACCTCCACCCGGGTGGAGCTCCTAGCGTACGAGGCCTACCGAAGGAGGCACATATGACCACCGTGACCACGCTGTCCGCGGACCGGATCGCCGAGGGGCTGCGGGAGGAGACCGGCGCGTTCGCCGGGATCGTCGCCGGGGCCGACCCGGCGGGGCGGGTGCCGACCTGCCCCGAATGGACCGTCAAGGACCTCGTCGAGCACGTGGGGAACGCGTTCCGCTGGACGGCCGGCCTCGTCGAGAGCCGCGCGGCCACGCCCGAGTCGCTCGCGCCGCTCACCGAGGAGGTCGCCCCGGCGGACTGGGCGGCCTGGCTGAAGGAGGGCGCCGAGCGGCTCGCGGACGCCGGGCTGCGGGAGGCCGGCACCGAGGTGTGGACCTTCCTCGGGCCGCGACCGGCGGTCTTCTGGCCGCGCCGCATCCTGCACGACCTGGTCGTCCACCACGCCGACGCCGCGCTGGCGCTGGGCGTCCCGTACACCGTGGCGCCGGACATCGCGGCCGACACGATCAGCGAGGGGCTGGAACTGCTGGAAGGCCCGGAGGCGGCCGCGCGCAAGCCCGAGCTGGGCGAGCTGCGCGGCGACGGCGAGCGGCTGCTGCTGCGGCCGGACGCCGGGGACGGCTGGCTGATCACCCGTACACCGCGGGGGGTCGCCTGGACGCGCGGCGACGGCGAGGCGGACGTCGTCCTCGAAGGCACGGTCGCCGAGCTGCTGCTGGTGTTCTCGCGCCGGCGCCCGCTGGACGGCTCGCCGGCGCGGGTCACCGGCGACCGCGCGCTGCTGGAGCACTGGCTGGCCCATACGGCGTTCTAGGCGGGCCCGCTAGCCTCGTGCCATGGTGACGCCCGCACACTCCCCCGCCGAACCCCCGGACCGCCTCACCGACCCGCGCGACCTCCTCACCGGCTATCTCGACCACTACCGGGACGCGCTGCTGCGCAAGCTGGACGGCCTGTCCGACGAGGGCCTGCGGACCGCCCCGCTGCCGTCCGGCTGGACCCCGCTGCAGCTGCTCAAGCACCTGACGTACGTGGAGATCCGCTGGCTGCGCTGGGGGTTCGCCGGCGAGGACGTGGCGCACCCGTGGGGCGACCGGGGGCCCGGGGAGCGGAGCCGGGAGGAGCCCTGGTACGTGGGCGAGGACGAGTCGGCCGAGGAGCTGACGGCCGCGTTCCTGGAGACGTGCGAGCGCTCGCGGCGGATCGTCGCGGGCGCCTCGCTGGGCGAGTTCGCCCGGCCCGGGCCGCGGTTCGAGGATCCGGACCGGCCACCGTCGCTGATCTGGATCCTGTTCCACGTCCTCCAGGAGTACGCGCGCCATCTCGGCCATCTGGACGCGGCCCGGGAGCTCATCGACGGCAAGGTCGGCGAATAGCCGTCCCTTAGAAGAGTTCCCCCGTGCACACGCCCCGTACGGTACGGGTCGCGACCACCAGCCACGCCGCCAGCAGGAGGGCGTAGAGGGCCAGCGCCATTCCCGTGAAAACGTGCAGGCCGGTGTGGCGCGCGAGGCCGGCGGCGCCCGTGACGCACGTACCGACAGGGAACGTGTAGGCCCACCACGTCATGGCGAACGGCATTCCCTTCCGCATCGCCCGGACGTTGGCGGAGGCGGCCACGACCAGCCACACGAGCGCGAATCCCATCACCGGAACGCCGTAGACGATGGGGAGCGCCTTCATCGCCGCCGCGTATTCCGGAACGGCCGCCGCGGAAACGTCCGCGAGCTGGTTCATGGCCGTCGTGGACTGCCCCAGGGGGCCGAGGACGAGGAACAGGGTGGGCGTCAAGGTGATGGGATCGAGTTCGCCCTGCGCTAGCCCGGTCCAGATGCCCGGTAGGAGGAGCAGCGTGCACAGGAGGCTCGCTCCGAACATCGCGTAGCACGCGTACAGCATCGTCGCCTGCGCCTGGCCGGGCGGGAGATGCGGGACGAGGGAAGGCCCGAGAGCGGCGGCCACCATAGGGGCGACCACGGGCAGCAGCCATCCGGGAACCGCGCCGCCCTCCATGCGCCAGCGCGTCACCATCAGGTACGGGATGCCGCACGCGACCGCCACCGAGTAAACGGCGCCGAGGGTCCATAGGACCGCGTCAATGGTGACCGCCGCATGGGCGCCGATGACGTCCGGCCCCAGGACGAGAGTGCCGTGCCCCACCGCCAGCAGCGCCATCGGGGGGCACCCGTAGAAAACGGCGTTGGAAGGGCGGTCGAGAAGCTGCGCCTTGGCCTCGTCCCAATGGGCGGCCATGTGCGCGCCCCGTACGGCCGCGACGCAGAACAGCAGGACGAACGACAGCAGCCACATCGCCACCGCGAACGCGTGCAGGCTCGGGACGCGCACCGGGAGGACGCTCGCCGCGTTGGCGACGATCGCGGTCCCCATGACGGCGGAATGCCATTGGGGCCCGAAAGCGCGCAGCGGAGGGGCGAGGGCCTGACTCATCACCATGGAGCCAAGCGTCGGGGTCGAACGTGGCCGCCGCTAGACGGCGGTTCCCTATGGGCACATAAGGCGGCCTTATGGGTGCCCATAGGATGGCCTCATGGCCGTCACACACCGAGTGCCCGATCTGGGCGCCCTGGAGCTGCTGCTGGCCGTCGTACGGCTGGGCAGCGTGGGCCGCGCCGCGGCGGAGATGGGCGTCACCCAGCCCGCCGCCAGCGCCCGCATCCGGTCGATGGAGCGGCAGATCGGCGTACCGCTCCTGGAACGCTCGCCGCGCGGCTCCAGCCCCACCGAGGCCGGCGCCCTGGTCGCCGAGTGGGCCCGGCAGGTCCTGGACGCGGCGCGCGCGATGGACGCGGGCATCGCCGCCCTCCAGGACCGCCGGGACGCCCGGCTGCGCGTGGTGGCGAGCCTGACCGTGGCCGAGTACCTGATGCCCGGCTGGCTGGTGGCCCTGCGCGAGGCGCGTCCCGGCACGGCGGTGACGCTCCGTACCGCCAACTCCACGGCGGTGGCCGAGCAGGTCCGGACGGGCAAGGCCGACCTCGGCTTCGTCGAGGGCATCCGGACGCCCGCCGGCCTCAGCGGCACCGTGGTGGCCTCCGACCGGCTGGTCGTGGTGGTCTCGCCCCGGCACGCGTGGGCCCGCCGGCGGTCCGGCGTCCCGGCCGAGGAGCTGGCCGCGACCCCGCTGATCCTGCGCGAGCGGGGCTCCGGGACGCGCGAGGTGCTGGACCGGGCGCTGGCCGCGTTCGGCGGCACCGCCCCGCCGCTGCTCCAGCTGGCCTCGACCACCGCGCTCAAGGCGGCGGCCGCGTCGGGCGCGGGCCCGGTGGTGGTCAGCGAGCTGGCCGCGGCCGACGAGCTGGCGGGCGGCCGGCTGGTCGCGGTGCCCGTCCCCGAACTGGACCTGAGCCGCCCGCTGCGCGCCGTCTGGCCCGCCGGGCAGCGGCCGGCCGGCCCGGCCCGCGAGCTGCTCGCCCTGACCCGCCAGTCACGCCCCTAGGCGGCCGCTCAGACCTGGTCGTGGGCGCCGGCGGGGGCGTCCAGGACGGCCTGGATCTCCAGCTGGACGGCGATGGTCTCCCCCAGCATCACCTTGTCGCCCTGCAGCGGGACGTTGAACTCGATCCCGAAGTCGCGGCGGCTCAGCGCGGTGGTGGCGGTGAACCCGGCGCGGGTGCCGCCCCACGGGTCGTTCTCGATGCCGTGGAACTCCACCAGCAGGCGGACCGGACGGGTCACGTTCCTGATCGTGAGCTCGCCGTCCAGGTGGTAGCGGGGGTGCCGGGCGCGGCGGCCGATCGCGGCGCGCTCCACCCCCGTTCCGACGAAGGTCATCGCCGGGTACCGCTCCACGTCCAGGATCTCCGACGACCGCACGTGCGCGTCGCGCTCGGCGCTGCGGGTGTCGATCGACCCCATCGCGATCTCCGCGCTGGCCGACGAGGCCAGCGGGTCCGCGGCGATGCGGATCTCGCCCTGGAAGTCCGGGAACGAGCCGCGGACCGTGGTCATCAGGTGCCGGATGGTGAAGGTGACCTCCGAATGCGCCGGATCGATGCTCCACCGGCCGGCGATGAGGTCCGGCGCCACCGTACTCACAATGCTGATCCCCCCAGATCAAATCGCTCAAGACGTCAGAATGTACAACAAACACGGCAAAGGGGACGTGACTCGGGGGCCGGACGGGGAACGAACCGTACATGATCGGTGAGCATGTACTGGCCGGGTACACCGCCGGCTCCGGCGGCCGGGAGGCGCTCGCGCTGGGCCGCGCGATCGTGGCGCTGACCGGCGGCCGGCTCACCGTCGCGACCGTCCACCCGCCCGGCCGCCCGGCCGCCGCCGGCGAGGCCGCGGCCCTCCTGGACCAGCTCGGCGACGACCTGGAGGGTGCCGAGACCACCCTCCAGGAGAGCCGGGGCGTCGGCCGCGGCCTGTCGGTGCTGGCGAGCCGGATCGGCGCCGACATGATCGTCGTCGGGTCCGCCGACGGCGGCGCCCGCGGCCGGGTCGCGATCGGCTCCACCGCCGACAACCTGCTCCACTCGGCCACCGAGGCGGTCGCCCTGGCCCCCGCGGGCTACACCCCCGCCGAGACCCTGACCCGCATCACCGTCGCGTACGTGCGCCGCCCCCAATGCGACGAGGCCGTGGCCCGCGCCGCCGACGCCGCGCGCACGCTCGGCGTCCCGCTGCGCCTCCTCACCCTCGCGCTGGACGACGACCGGGACCGGCTGCGCGACGACCTGGCCCTGGCCGTACGCGCCTCCGGCCTGGACGCCGAGGCGACGCTCGCCGAGGGCGACGACGTCGCCGACGCCGTGGGACGCACCTCCTGGTCAGAGGGTGAACTGCTGATCTGCGCGAGCAGCGAGGACGCCACCGCCCACCGCGTCTTCCTGGGCGAGATCGCGCTCAAACTCCTGCGCGCCGCCCCTTGCCCGGTCGCCGTCCTCCCCAGGGGCTACGCCGTATAGCCCCTTTTGACCGGTTTCCCCAGCAGAACTTGCCACTCCACCTTTACCCCGGCTACATTCCACCGAGATCGGAACGTGACCTTGGACCGGGCCAGGAGAGTCATGGACCCCATCGGCAAGAAGCTCCTCGAGATAGCCGAGGACAACCTCGGCTACACCGAGAAGGGCGACGGGTACACCAAGTTCGGCGACTGGTGGACCAAGACGCAGGACTCCGATCACAACCCGTACTTCAAGACGGCGCCCTGGTGCGACATGTTCCTCGCCTGGGCCGCCGAGGAGGCCGGGGTCGAGGAGCAGGCGGGCCAGTTCGCCGCCACCGTCGACCACGCCAAGTGGTTCAAGAAGCACGACGCCTGGGGCACGAAGCCCGAGCCGGGCGCCCTGGTGTTCTTCGACTGGAACGGCTCCAACGACATCGACCAGATCGACCACGTGGGCCTGGTCGAGAAGGTCGACGGCAAGACGATCCACACGATCGAGGCCAACGCCGACGGCTACAAGCTCATGCGCAAGAAGCGCGACATGGACACCATCGTCGGCTTCGGCTACCCCGGCAAGGTCGAGGTCAAGCAGGAGAAGTACACCCCCAAGCACGCCGCCCCGGCCCCGAAGGTCGAGTCCCTCACCGGCGCGGCCCCCAAGTCCCAGACCGGCGAGAAGACCTCCGCCACCGAGCTCCCCGCCCAGGAGGCCCTCCTCACCGGCGCCCTGGCGTTCGTCCTGTGCGGCACCGTCGCGCTCGCCGCCGGCAAGGCCGCCGCCGCCAAGGCCCCGACGGCCTCCCCCATCCGCGTCCGCAAGCGCGGCAAGCACCACCGCGTGCCCGTCCAGATGCCCGCCGACCTCACCCCGGCCGACCTGGACGCCGCCGAGAACGAGACCACCGTCATGCCCGCCCTCTCCCTCGCCGCCGCCCACGAGGCCGAGGACCGCGAGTTCTGGGGCCGCATCGCCCACTTCGAGGAGGACGACGAGCTGGCCTTCTGGGACTCCCTCCACGCCGAGTCCACACTCTCCAGCGCTTCCAAGTACGCATCCGCTCCAAGCTTCCGCTAAAGTTAACCCTGCGAGCCGGGGGGAAACCCCGGAGAGCAAGCGGAAGTGGCTCAGTGGTAGAGCATCACCTTGCCAAGGTGAGGGTCGCGGGTTCGAATCCCGTCTTCCGCTCTGAGGGGGCCTCTGCACCAGGCGACGCCGACGGCCTCGCTCGGTGGAGTGGCCGAGAGGCGAGGCAACGGCCTGCAAAGCCGTGTACACGGGTTCAAATCCCGTCTCCACCTCACCCGTACCCGGGCGATTAGCTCAGTGGGAGAGCGCTACCTTGACACGGTAGAGGTCACTGGTTCAATCCCAGTATCGCCCACCACGAAGTCCCACCTCAGGCGCCTGTCCCCCACCCGGGACAGGCGCCTTGATCGTCTCCCGACCGCTACCGCGCCGCCCCACCCGCGAGGGCAAGGTCTAGGTGGTGATCTCGTAGGTGAAGGAGTAGCGGTCGAGTTCGGCCGCCAGCGGGCCGTACCGGCCGGCTTCGTCGCCCGCGGGGCGGATGAGGGCGTGGGGGCGGCCGTCGCGCAGCTCGATCTCCACCTGTGCGGCGAGTCCCGCTCGGGCGAGTTCGTCGGTGATGAGGCGGCGGACGGCGTCCTGGAGGAGGGCGGGCTTGTAGATCTTGCCGACGGCGGTGACCGGCAGGGCGGCCACGACGCGCACGGCCTTGGGGGCGGCGGCCGGTTCGGGGGCGCGGTCGCGGGCCCAGGCCAGCAGGTCCTCCTCGGTCGCCTGGGAGGCTTCGGTGAGCACGAGGTAGGCGGCGGGTACCTCGCCGGAGTGCGGGTCGGGTGCGCCGATGACGGCGGCGGCGGTCACGTCGGGGTGGTCGAGCAGGGACTCCTCGACGAGCTGCGGGTCGATGTTGTGTCCGCCGCGGATGATGAGGTCCTTGGCGCGACCGGTGAGGTAGAGGTAGCCGTCTTCGTCGACGCGGCCCAGGTCCCCGGTGAGGAGCCAACCATCGAAGACCTTGCCGGCGGGGTCGGGCGCCGGTCCCGTGGGGCCGGGGCGCAGATAGCCGGGGAAGACGCTGGGGCCCTTGATGGCCAGGACGCCGGACCGGCCTGGGGCGCAGTCGGCGGTGGGCCGGTCGCCGGAGTCGAGGGTGACGGCTTTGACGTGCTGGTAGGGCAGGCGCAGCCCGACGGTGCCCTCGCGGGGCGCGAAGGCGGGGGTGGCCGCGGTCGCGCACGTCGCCTCGGTGAGCCCGTACCCCTCCAGCATGGGGACCTTCGCGGTGGCCTCGAAGGTGGTGCGGACCTTCTTGGGCAGCGGTGCCGCGCCGACGGCCCCGGCGCGCAGGCTGGACAGGTCGGCGTCCGCGGGGATGGCGGGGAGATTGGCATAGACGGTGGGCACGCCGGAGAAGCTGCTGACGCCGTAGTGCTCGATGATGCGCCAGAAGTCGGCCATGAGGGTTCTGTCGCGGTAGCCGAGCGGGCCGAGGGACACCACGGGCCGTCCGTGCATGAACGGTCCGAGGCCGGTCACGTGCAGGGCGTTGACGTGGAACAGCGGCAGCCCCGCCAGCACCACGGCGTCGTCCAGGTAGGCGCCGGAGCAGCCCAGCGCCCACGCCATGTAGACCTCCATGGCGTGGGTGTGGGGGGCGACCTTCGGGACGCCGGTCGTGCCGCCGGTGTGGAAGTAGGCGGCCAGGTCCTGGGGCCCTGGCCGGCGTGCCGTGTTCAGCCGGTCGGCGGGCTGCGCGGCGGCCATCTCGCCGAAGTCGATCTCTTGGGAGGTGAGGCCGCTCCGGGCGGACCCGACGGCCGCCAGTGCCCGCAGGCGGGGCAGGCGGGCCGCGATCCTCCGCGCCTTGGCCCACAGGTCCGGGGCGAGACCGGGTCCGGGGGCCAGGAGGAGGTGCGCGCCGGTCAGCGTGAGGATCTCCACGATGTGGTCTTCGGCGAGCATCGGGTTGACCGGGGTGACGATGCCGACGGCCTGGGCGCCGAGCAGCGCCGCGTAGGTGGCGCCGAGATTGGGCAGCATCAGGGCGACGACGCCGCCTTCAGGCAGGTCGAGCGCCAGATAGGCGTTGGCCGCGCGGTGTACCTCCTCCAGCAGGTGCCCGAAGGTCCAGGTGGGCGCGTTCCGCCATCCGGCGCCGTTCTCGCCCAGAAGGTGCAGCGCGGGATGGTCGGGATGTGCGCGGGCGGTGCGGGTGAGCAGTTCGTAGGTGCCGGCGGGCAGGTCGCGGTCTGCGAGCGGGACGGCTTCGATGGCCGGGACGTCCTCGGGGAAAAGGACGAGGGGGCGGTCACCTTGGGTGTGCGGGGCGGGCGTCATCGTGTCTCCTCAAACAGGGGTGGGTGAGTCGCCGGGCGGCAGCGGGTGATCGCAGAGAGGCGGGCGATCAGCGCGGGCACGGTGAAGATCATGTCGGGGAGCCGGTCCGGCCGAGGTCGGGCAGGGCCGCGCACAGCTCCGCCACGTCGCGGCCGGTCCTGGCGACGGCGCCGTCGGGCCGGACCAGGACCGCCGCGGCCCGTCCGCGCCGCAGCCATGCGTGCAGCGCGCTGCCCGGCTCAGCGCCCACGAACAGGGCGCCGCGCCGGTCGATGCGGTCCCGCTGCTCCCTCGTCGGCGCCGTCGCGGCGACGATCGTGAACCGGCCGGCGGCGATGTCGTCGACCCGCAGGCCGTCACCGATCGGCGCGTTGGGGCACAGCGTCCCCGCCAGCCCGCGGCCCGGGCGGCGGCGTGCCACCAGGGCGGTGCGGCGCAGCGCCGGGGTACGGCTGTCCAGGACGAAGTCGCTGAAGCCGGGGAAGCGCATGAGGCGCGGCGCGATGCGGCGGCGCAGCAGCATCCCGAACCGGCCGCCCCTGGTCATGGCGATTCCCATGGCCTTGGCCCGCCGGATCATGATCCGGGCGTGGGGTTCGCGTTCGGCCTGGTAGGTGTCCAGCGCGGCCTCGGGCAGGATGCCGCGCAGGACGGCGGCGAGCTTCCATGACAGGTTCGCCGCGTCGCGCAGTCCCGCGCCCATGCCCTGGCCGATGAACGGCGGGGTGAGGTGGGCGGCGTCGCCCAGCAGGAAGATACGGCGGTCCCGCCACCGGTCGGCGACCTGCGCGCGGAAGGTGTACTCCGCGATGCGTACCGGCTCCAGCTCGTCGGCGGGCACGCCGCCGACCCAGGGTGCCAGGAGCGGCAGGAGTTCGTCGGAGTCCTGGTAGTCGGCGGCGGACTCTCCCGGCAGGAGCTGGAACTCCCATCGGTAGCGGGTGTCGCCGACCCGCATGTAGGTCGCGGCCCGCTGCGGGTCGCATACCTGGTGGACGCCCTCCCATTGGCGGAGGTCCACTTTGGTGGCCACGTCGATGACCAGCCACCGCTGGTCGAACTTCAGGTCTCGCATTGTCGCGCCGATGGCGGTGCGGACGAGGCTGTTGGCGCCGTCGCAGCCCAGCATGTAGCTGCCGCGGCATGTGGCGGGATCGCCGGTGGCCAGGTCGGTGCAGGTGACGGTGACGCCGTCGGCGTCCTGCCGGACGGCCGTCACCTCTCTGCCGCCCTGAAAGGTGATCTGAGGGTGAGCCGCCATGCGGTCGCGCAGGATGCCTTCCAACTCGGGCTGGTCGAACATGTTGGCCTCGGGGAAGCCGTGCCGTCCGGCCGCGGTCCCGCGCTGGAACTCCGCGAGCACCTCCAGGTCCCTGTCCAGGAGGCGGAGTCCCCTCGCTGGACGGGACACCTCGGCGAAGGCGTCGGCCACGCCGAGCCCGGCCAGGATGCGGTAGACCTCGTCGTCGATGTGGACGGCCCGCGGCTGCGGATACACCGTCGGCCACCGGTCCAGGACCAGCACCGGGATGTCGCGCCGGGCCAGGAGGATCGCCGCGGTCATCCCGGTCGGCCCGGCACCGAGGATCACCACGCGAAACCGGTCGCGGCCGGTCATGCGTACCTCACGACGGTGCGCTGCGCGCCGAGGTCGATCGCGCCGTCGCCGGTGGCGATGCTCGCCACGATGACGTCTCCGTCGCGCAGGTAGCGGGGGTTCTTGGCCTGCCGTCCGAAGAAGATCCGCCACTTGACGGCGGCGGGCAGGAGCGATCCGATCATCTCGACCGGCTTGGGCGGGGCGCTGAGCGCGGTGCCGGCCGGGGTCCCGGTGAGCAGCAGGTCGCCCGGATCCAGCCGCTGGAAGCCCGCCAGCGTCCGCAGCGCCTCCACCGGCCGGTAGATCATGTCGGCGGCCGGCATGTCCTGGCGGACCTCGCCGTTGACGGTCAGCTTCAGCCGCAGCTCCGGCAGCCGCTCGAGCTCGCCGGCGTCCAGCAGCACCAGCCGGGGCCCGACCGGGGTGAACGTCGGGTAGGACTTGGCCTCGTAGAACTGGGTCTTGGGGAGCTGGAGGTCGCGCGCCGAGATGTCGTTGGCGATGACCAGACCGGCCACCCAGTCGGCGATGTCCCCGACCTCGGAGCCCACACGCAGGGTCCGACCCGCGACCAGGCCGATCTCGACCTCGTAGTCCAGCAGCCGCACATGGGCGGGCCTGACCACGTCGTCGTAGGGCCCGCTGAGGGATCCGGAGGTCTTGCGGAAGAACGTCAGCGGCAGCGTCGCCGGGTCCATGCCGGAGTCCTTGGCGTGCGAGGCGAAGTTCGTCATCTGCGCCACCACCCGGCACGGCGCGGTCACCGGTGACAGCAGCTCCAGGCTCTCGACCGGTACCGCCGGTCCGCCCGAGACCGCCGCGTCGATCGCATCGCGGTCGGCCAGGAGCCGCCCGGTCGTGGTCGCCGACGTGGTGATGCGCACGGCGCCCTCACCGGTCTCCACCCACCAGGCTTCCGCGGTACGCAGCACATTGACGCTCATGACGACGCCACCTTCAGCAGGCCCCGCAGGCGGGGCAGGTCGAATTCGTTGTCCTCGCGCAGCGCGCGGGCGATCGCCCGCAACTCGGCCAGGGAGGCGCGGCCGGGCTTGAGGCCGAGGAAATCCTTGGTCGCGGGCGGGCCCCACTGGGCCAGGCCCGAGGCCGTCATCGCCCCCCAGCCCGGCTCCAGCGTGGAGTCGAACAGGTCCCCGTCGGTGTAGTGCTCGACCAGGAACCCGTCGGGGTCGCGCCAGTAGTCGAAGATCTGGCTGCCCTGGATATGCCGGCCGATGCCCCACGAACGGTCGTAGCCCTGCTCCAGCAGGTACTGCCCGCCGGCGGCCAGCACGTCCAGGTCACCGACCTCGTAGGCGGAGTGCACGTACCGGTTGGACGGCCCGAGCGTCATCGCGAGCGTGTGGTGGTCGCTCGGGGTCCTGCCCCGGTCGCAGCGGATGAACGCCATCGTCGGGCCCCGGTCACGCTGCCCGTCGTAGAACAGGAAGTCGCTGACGATCAGGCCGAGGTGCTCCAGATACCAGTCGAGCGTCCGGCGGAACCGCGTCGTCTGCAGGACCACATGCCCGACCCTCCGCACGGCCGCGGGCACCCGCGGCGGACGCTGGGTCGCGTTGACGCGCGGCGACTCGTCACCGAAGTTGTGGATTAGCGGCGCGGGGGCCGGCAGCGCGGCCAGCTCGCGAGCGCCGGAGACCACCCGGACCCGCAGGCCGCCGGGGTCGGTGAGATCGACGGTGGCGCCGCCCAGGGTCTCGGGCAGGACGGCCACCGAGGTACCGGTCGCACCGGCCAGGCGCGCCAGGTCGGCCGGGTCCGCGGCGCGGAACGCCGGCCCTAGGAAACGCGACCTGCCTCCCTTTCGGATCAGGACGCACGCGGATCCCGGTTCAGAGCCGCGCAGATGCAGCTCGGTCGCGGTCTTCAACGCGACATCGAACCCGAACGCGCGGGCGAACAGCTCCGCCCGGTCCAGGTCCGGCTTCTGGAACTCCAGCCACGCCAGCCCGTCGACCTTCACGACGGGCGAGGCGGCCCGTCCCGGATGCTCGCCCGGCAGTCCCCCGAGCTCGCTGTGCAGCCCGGTGTGCGGATCAGGCATCGCACACTCCCATCATCTGACGAAATCATCAGTCGCGACGTTAGCATCATCAAAGACTAAAGTGACGATTCGTTCAGGCATGACGAACCGCGTACGATAGAGAGGTCATCGAGTGAGAGGGGCACGATGCCAGAGCGGACCGGCGGTACGGCCAACCGCACCGAGAGGCGCAAGGCCCGCACCCGGGCAGCGCTCATCCGCGCCGCGCAGACCTTCCTCGCCGAGGGGAACCTGAACGCCCCGATCCTGGAGATCACCCGGACCGCCGACGTCGGGCTGGGGACCTTCTACAACCACTTCGACAGCCGCGAGCAGCTGTTCGAAGTCGCGATCGAAGAGGCCCTCGACCGCCACGGAGCCCTCCTCGACGAGATCACCGCCGAACTGCAGGACCCGGCCGAGATCTTCGCCCAGGCGTTCCGGCTCACCGGCCGCCTGCACCGCCTGCACCCCGACCTCAGCAAGGTCCTGCTGAACAGCGGCCTCTCCCTGCTCGCCTCCGAGAAGGGACTGGCGCCCCGCGCCCACCGCGACATCGAGGCCGGAATGCGCAGCGGGCGCTTCGGCGCGGTCCGCGACCCCGACCTCGCCCTCACGGTCATCGGAGGGTCCGTCCTGGCTCTCGGCCGCCTCCTGCACGACCAGCCCGAACGCGACGCGGCCGACGCGACCGACCGCATCACCGAGGACCTGCTGCGCATGCTCGGCCTGCCCACGGCCGAGGCCGCCGAGATCTGCGCCCGTCCACTCCCGGACCTGACCGCCTTCCTCGGGGACGACAAGGCCGCCTGACCTCTGCGACCGGCTCCGCGTCAGCGCCCCGACCGGAGCACCTCTGGCAGCGGGATGCGCGGAGAACGTCGGACGTGAGCGCTATGGTTCGTCTTCATGGACACATTCCACGCCCGCCCTGATGAGACGGTCCCGGCGTGAGCCGCTACCGGGGGCCCGCCACCCTGATCAGCAGCGACGGGGCCGAGGTCGAGGTCTACGTCGACCTGCGCTCGAAGCAGCGGGAGTGGTCCGGGACCGCGACCATCAGCGACTTCGATGTCACCGGCCCTCACGACCGGACGCTGAGGCTTCCGGACGGCCGCGAGGCGCAGGTCGAGCTCGGCGGTTCGGCAACCTGGTCCGACGTCGTCACGCTGGTCGGAAGCGGTCCGCCGCCCTTCGCCTGACAAGCCTCGTCCAGCCGTAGAAGCAGCCCATCGGCCGTTGCCGGTCTCTGACTCGAAGGCCCTGTCCCGCACCGGCGGGACAGGGCCTTGTTCTTGCGTTCCGCACGGCCGCGGAGATCATCGCCGCTCCGAGCCGGAACGGCCCCACCGCTCATAAGGCCGTGATCTGCACAAATACGCTACGGCCGGACATTGCTGGCTGCCCCTGGCGGGGAGGTTTCGATGTCCGCGGGGAGAAGGATCGCCCAGATCCGCTGCGCTTCCGGGGCCGCCGGCAGCACGCTGCGAGCAGATGCCCCCAAGGAAGGCCACAACATGCGCGCTCGCACCGACCGGCCCGTAGCCGGGCCGACCCACCACTCCCCCGGCCATCCGATCGGCATCGCTCCCGCCCTCTGAACCGGCCGTCGACGAGCCGGTCCCGGCTCGATCGCGGTCGGCTCTCCCCCGCCGTCCCGCCGCGCGACCGGATCCCGGAGGAAACGTGATCGACCCCCACACCACCGCGCCCCCGCCCATCGCCGCTCGAGGCGTCCCGCCGGAGATCACCGTGCGGCTGCCGCCGGTGTACCTGCCGATGCCGCTGCAGGTCCATCCCCGGCTGGAGGTGCTGGAGAGGGACGGCGTCGCGTTCATGACCCGGCACGGCCTGTGCCGTGACGCGGCCATGCGGGCCCGGGTCGTCGACAGCATGTCCGCCCGGCTGTTCGGGTACGCCTGCCCGGACGGCGACACCGGCCGCCTCCAGCTCGCCGTGGACTGGACCTACCTGCTGTTCCTCCTCGACGACGAGCACGGCGACCAGGACGCGAGCGGCGGCACCGACGGCGACAACTTCGCCCTGCTGGATCTGGCCGTGCGGATCGTACGCACCCTGGAGGCACCCGACGCGCGCGTGCTGGAGCCCGGCCATCCCGTCAGCGGCCCGGTGCTGGAACTGGCCACCCGGCTGCGGCGGATCGCCGACCCGCGCCACCGGCGCCGCATGGCGGACGCCCACCTGCACTGGCTGATGGGCACCGCCTGGGAGATCCCGGCCACCGTCCGCCGGCCCCGTCCCAGCGTCAACGACTACCTGCTCACCCGGATGATGCACGTCGCCCACGCGGCCGTGCTGACCTGGGTTCAGATCAGTGAGCCGGACGTCATCGACGACAGCGAGATCACCAGCGGTCCCGTGCGGGCGCTGACCGAGATGGTCGGGGCCGTGGGCACCATCGACCAGGACCTGTACGGCTACGGCCGGGACCAGTGGATCGCCCGCCACCGGCCCGTCCCGGCAGTACCGATCGCCAACATGGTCAACGTCTACGCCACCGCGCAGAACCTGTCGACCGACCAAGCCCTGCACGCCACGGTCGAACTCCGCGACCGCATCGTGCACCGCTTCCTGCGGCTGCGGGCCGAGATCCGCCCGGCGGCCTCGCCCGCGCTGCGCCGCTACCTCGACAATCTGACCACCGTCCTGCGCGGCAACTACGAGTTCGGCATGACGGCCGCCCGCTACCGCAATCCGGACGGCCGCCATCCCGGCGCCGTCCGCACCACCGGGACCATCACCGACACCCCGGCCGCCACCGGAGCACCGGGAGTCCCCTGCATCGACTGGTGGTGGTCCTGAACCCGTGAATGGAGTCGCCTCTCGCGGATAGCGGAGCGGTGCCGGGGCTCGGACGCGCATACTGGGCATGCCGAGCAGCGCGACCGGTGCCGGTGATGGACGCCGATCGCCGATGACTTCGACCCGCACGACGAACCTACGGAAGGTCGATCGATGACCGAGTTGAACGCGGAACTCGCCCGGCGGGCGATCGTCGAGCACACCCGGCGTCTGGCGGAATCGGCCGCCGCGGCCGGACCCGACGCCGCCGTGCCGACGACCCCGGGGTGGACCATCACCGACCTTGTCGAGCACGTGGGCCAGACCGAGCACTGGGTCGCGGAGATCATCGAGCGGCGCATCACCGACCCCGCGCGGTTGCCCACGGAGATGGCCGTGCTCCCCGCCGACCCTCGCGAGTGGCAGGCGTGGCTGTCGGAGTCCGCGCGGCGGGTCGCGGGCGCGTGCTCCGATGACGCGCTCGACGCGCCGGTGTTCAACGCCGCTGGGGACGAGCGGTCCGGGACGCGGTTCTGGATGTCCAGCGTCCTCAACGAGGCGGTCGTCCACGGCTTCGACGCGGCCAACGCGGCGGACCGGCCGGCCGGCATCGACGCCGGCGTCGCGGCCGCGCTCATCGGCAACCACCTCACGATGCTCACCTCCCCCACATGGGAGGCGCGGCGGGCCGAGTCCGCCCAAGCCATCCGGGGCACCGGGCAGACCCTGCAGTGGCTGGCCACCGACACGGCGGACGACGCGGGCGCCTGGTTCGTCGAACGGCGGCCTGACGGGGCGACGTGGCGGCCAGGAACCCGGCAGGCCGACGTGACGGTGACCGGCCCGGCCGGATCGCTGCTGCTGGCCCTCACCCGGCGGCTACCTCTCACCGACCCCGAAGCCACCGGCATCAGCATCGACGGTGACACCGCCCTCGTCCAGCACTGGCTGGACAACACCGCCCATGTCAGCGACTGACCGGCAGGCTCTTCGCCGGCGCGGATGCGCCGGCCGACTCTGAGAGCGCCAGTCCGCCGCAAGTGACCATTTCCGGACTGCGACTGCTCGAAGGGGCCTCTTGGAGGCGGAACTCGCGCACGCCGGCGCGGAAGTTGTTCTTATTGAATTATGTATCACCGGCGAGGAATCGGCCGTTCTGCCATTTGGGCGGTGACAGTCCTGCGCGCAAGCGCACATGATGGGCGGCCGGGCGGAGTTGTCAACGCGATGCGTTGACAACAAAGCAGACGTCTGCTGACGTTATGGGTCGCAGCAGAGAATCCTCGTCACGGCCGAAAGGGTAATGGTGACCCCGCCTGCCCCTCCGTACCCCGCCGGCCTTGGCGCCGCGGCCGGTGCCGCCCGATGCCCTCGTTTCCCGTTCGCGCCTCCGGCCGATCCGTTGGCCCTGCCCGCCGAACACATCCGGCTGCAGCGGGCCGCGCCGCTGTCGAAGGTCATGCTGCCGCCCGGGCAGGAGCACACCGAAGCGTGGCTGGTCACCGGCCATCAGGAGGCCCAGGCCGTGTACCGCGACGCCGAGCGTTACTCGCGCCGGCTCGCCGACGGCATCCGGCCGTTCCTGCCGGCCTATCCGATCATCATCGCCCTGGACGCCCCCGAGCACGGCCGTATCCGCGGCCTGGCCGCGGCCGGATTCACCCGGCGCCGCGTCGAACGGCTCCGCCCCGCCGTCGAAACCCTCGCGGATGAGCTTCTGGACGATCTGATCGCGGCCGGAGAGCCGGGCGACCTCGCCGAGGGTTGGGCCACCGCGCTGACGCTGGGCACGATCGCCCGCCAGTTCGACCTGCCGCCCGGCGACTACGACCGGTTCCGTACCTGGTCGGAGACCATCGTGTCCGTCGACCCCGCCATGCAGGCCCGGGCCCCGGCGGCGATCGGGGAGATGGTCGCCTACGCCGCCGCGCTGCTGCCCGGCCGGGCCGACGATCCCGGCGAGGACCTCCTGTCGCTGATCGCCGTCAACGCCCGGAAGCACGGTGTCGATCCGGCGTCCGCCGGCCTGCTGGCGGTCAGCATCGTCGCGGGCGGATGGGAGACCACGGCCGGTGCACTGATCTCGGGGCTGCACTGGCTCCTGACCAGCACCAGCGAAGACGGCACCAGCCTGTACGCGAGCCTGTGCGCCGACCCCGGGCGCATCCCGGGCGCCGTGGAGGAACTGCTGCGCAAGGTGCCGAACTCGGTGCTGGGAGCTACGCAGCCGCGATTCGTACTCCAGGATCACGAACTCGGCGGCGTCGGCCTCAAGAAGGGCGAGATCGTCATCCCGTCTCCGGATTCGGCCGGACGCGACCCGCGCGCGTTCGACGACCCGGAACGGATCGACCTGGACCGCACCCCGAACCCGCATCTGGCCTTCGGCAACGGCGCGCACATGTGCATCGGCGCCTGGCTGGCCCGCCTCGAACTCCAGGTGGCTTTCGAGGTCCTGACCAGGCGGCTCCCGGAGCTTCGGCTCGCGGTCCCGGCCGGCGGGCTGGACTGGCGATTCGACGCCTCGGTGATCCGCCGGCCGGCGCACTACCCCGTCGAATGGACGCCGTCCTCCAGCGACAAGCCCATGTCCTGAACGACCGGTAATGCGGTCACGGCACGCTCCGGCGGCCGGTCGGCCATTTCGTGCTGACGCGATCCATGGATTCGAAGCCGTGGCGATTCCACTCTGACCGGAACACTCGTTCGGCATTGCCCTTTTCAAGCCCTGTGTTCCTGCGAACAGGCTGCGTGGGGCAGTGGGGCAGTGGGGCCGGGTGGAGCGCGCATACTGAAGTGAGCAGGGGCGACGGGAACGGGTATCTGGAAAGGTGGCGATGGATGCCGGGAGTCGACGGCCCGTCGGGTCCCGTCGAGGCGCGGCGGGGCGCGTCGTCGGCGATGGTCAGGTTTCTGGACCCCTACCTCGCCTTCTGGACCGAGGCGGACGCCATGCTGGAGACGATGCTGGACGCGGTGCTGGAAGTGTCCGGCGCCCGCAGCGGCAGCGTGCAGCTGCTCGATCCGGACGGCGGGTTGCGGATCACCGCGCACCACGGGCACGGCCCGGAGTTCCTGCGGTTCTTCGCGGTGGTCAGCGATCAGCGGTCGGCCTGCGGGCGGGCGCTGGCCCTGGGCGGCCCGGTGGCGGTCGGCGACGTCGCCCACAGTACGGTTTTCGCGGGAACGCCGGGCCGGCAGGCGATGCTGCGGGACGGCTCGCGCGCGGTGCTGTCGCTGCCCCTGGTCGGCCCCACCGGTGAGGTGGCGGGCATGGTGTCGGTGCACTACCCGCGCCCCCGGCGGGTCGAGCCGACCGAACTGCGCCTGCTGTCCACCATGGCCAAACGCGGCGGCCGCCTGCTCCACGTCCTCACGCACTAGCGTCCGCGCCCGGGACCACCCCTGACGAGTGCTCACGGCCCCGGCGAAAGGGAAGCACGACGCCGGTGAAGAGGGCGGGTGTCAACGCGGCCGGACTGCTGGCGGCCGCCCTCGCCGATGAGATGGTCGCGGGAGTGCTGGATGCCGCGACCGAAGCCGTACGGGCCGCCTTCGGCTAGCCAGGCGCAGTGAGCGTTCCGCCGGCGGACCGTGGCCGACGTCCACCGGTCGCGTCCCGGTCACCGGGGGCGGCCCTGGACGAGCAGGTGGCGTTGCAGGAGCGCGGCCACGACGGCGCAGCCGATGACGCCCAGGAGGCTGGCGCCGCCGAACTCCCCGCGGACGGCGTAGGAGGAGACCGAGGCCGTGAAGACGCCGGTGCACATGGCGAGCGCGAAGGCCACCGCGGGCGCCGCGTACCGGGCGGGCAGCGCCGCCGACACCAGCAGCAGGACGCACAGGATCAGGTCCGGTACCAGGAACAGGTTGTCGTCGCGCCAGGAGTCGTGGACGAAGAGGAAGGCGAACGTGGAGCCGCTGATGAGGACCGCGAACGCGCGGCCGATGCCGATCAGGTTCATGGCCCCTATAGCAGCGCGGCGCGCGGTGGCCGTACATCGGCCAGGGAGCCCGGGATCGGCGGCCACTTGGAGGAGGGCGGTCTCCTGCCGGCGGCGGAGGGCGCGGCGGGGGGCGCCGACCTAGGATCGGTACGTGTTCGCCACCCGGGTGGAGGATCTTCTCGCGCGCTGGTTCGTCCCGCTGCGCCTGGCCCTGGTCGCGGCCCTCGCCGCCGGTGATCTGGCGCTCATGCACCGTCCGGCCGGTGCCGCCGACTGGGCATTGGTGGGCGCCGCGTACGCGGCGTACGCGGCGGCCGTCCGGCTGCCGATGCCCGCCGTGGCCGTGCTGGCGGTGCTGCTGGGGACCGCCGAGGCGGCGGGCTCGGCGATGATCGTGCCGGTGAAGGGGATGCTGGCGATCGCGCTGCTGGAGCTGGCGGTGCGGCGGCCGGCCCGGGAGCTGTGCGCGGGCGCCGCCGCGTTCGCGCTGGCCGTGGCGTGCGGCTGGGCCGGCGACCCGGCCGCCGAGGTCCCGGCCGCGCTGTTCCGGGTCGTGGTCTTCCTCACGGTGCTGCTGCTGGCGGGGGCCTACCTGCGCTCGGCGCGGGCGGCGGCGCGGGCCGCCGGGGAACGGGCCGCGGCCGAGACCCGCGCCGCGCGTGCCGCCGAGCGCGCCGCGATCGCCCGCGAGCTGCACGACCTGGTGGCCCATCACGTCTCGTCGATGGTGCTCCGGGTCGGCGTGGCCAGGCACGTGCTGCCCGATCCCGGCCCGCCGGGCATCCGCGAGACGCTGGACGACCTGCACGCGGCCGGCACCGCCGCGCTGGACGACCTCGGCCACCTGGTCGCGGTGCTGCGCGACCCGGCCACCGTGCAGGGCGACCCGCCGCCGGTCGAGCCGGCCGCTCTGCCCGCCGCGCTGGAACGGGTGGTGGAGCGCGGCCGGTCCGCCGGGCTGACGGTCGAGGCGGCCGTCGATCCCGCCGTGGCCGGGCTGGATCCCGTACGGGGCGGCACGCTGCTGCGGCTGGTCCAGGAGGGGATGGCCAACGCCGCCAAGCACGCCGGGCCGGACGCCACCGTACGGCTGAGCGCGCGGGTCGACGCGGCGGCCGTCCGGCTGGAGATCCGGGACGACGGGCACGGCGCGCCGGCGCCGCCGGGCCACGGGCTGGCCGGGATGCGCGAGCGGGTGGACCTGCTCGGCGGCGTCTTCGAGGCGGGCCCGGCCGAACCCGGGTGGCGGCTATCGGCCGAGCTGCCCGCGGCCGGGGCGGTGCGGTCGTGATCCGGGTCCTGATAGCCGACGACCAGCAGCTCGTCCGGATGGGGCTGCGGGTGCTGTGCGAGTCGGCCGGCGACATGGAGGTCGCCGGGGAGGCCGCCGACGGCCGGGAGGCGGTGGAGCTGGCCGGGCGGCTCGCGCCGGACGTGGTGCTGATGGACCTGCGGATGCCCGGCCTGGACGGCACCGCCGCCACCGAGCGGATCGTGGCGGCGGGCCCGCGGCCCCGGGTGCTGGCGCTGACGACGTTCGGCGACGACGACCACCTGTACCCGGCGCTGGCCGCCGGGGCGTGCGGGTTCCTGGTCAAGAGCGCGCCGCCGGGCGAGCTGCTGGACGCGGTCCGCCGGGCCGCCGCGGGCGGTACGCCGTTCAGCCAGGAGGTGCTGGCCCGGCTGGTGGAGCGGGCGGTGAGCGCCCGTACCGAGACCGATCCGGGCGATCTCACGCCGCGCGAGCGCGAGGTCCTGGCGCTGGTCGCCGCCGGGCTGTCCAACCAGGAGATCGCCGACCGGCTGCACCTGGGCGTGACGACGGTGAAGACGCACGTCGCCGCGCTGCTGGCCAAGACCGGCTGCCCGAACCGGATCCGGCTGGCGGTGTTCGCCGTGCGCGCGGGGCTCGCACCCGGCTGACCGTTCCGCCGGGCGGCGGCGGAGATCGGCCGCTCCGTCCCTTACCATGGGGAACGCAGGTCACACCTCAGGCCACCGGGGCCCGCGACGTCGCAGCCGGCGACGGAGCCAGTGGACCGCGCCCGACACGGTCGTCCCGCCGGGGAACCGTACGCAAGGTCGGGCGGCACTAGGCCCCGAGACCGTGTTCTTGCATTCGATCGAGGGGCCGCCGCGTACTCCCCGATAGAGCAAGGACGAGTCTGATGGCCTCTCCGGCACCCGCCGTCGAACGCTTCGACACCACATGGTTCATCCGTGCGACCAAGGCGCTGCTCACGTTCACCGTGGGCGGCTTCGCCCTCCTCGTGGTGTTCGGCAACGTGACCGACTACTGGACGAACTTCAACTTCGTCTCCCACGTCTTCGCGATGGACGCGCAGAAACCCGCGCTGCGCGAGGTCAGCAACATCAACTACCGCGCGATCCCGTGGACGTGGTTCCACCATGTCGGCTATATCGGCGTCATCCTCACCGAGGCGCTGATCATGGTGGCCTGCCTGGCGTCGGCGTGGCGGCAGTTCCGTACGCTGCGCGCGCCCGACGCCGCGTACCGCGAAGCCAAGCGCTGGGGCCTGGCGGGCTGCGCGATCGGCCTGTTCCTGTGGTTCTTCGGCTTCCAGGCCGTGGCCGGCGAATGGTTCGGCATGTGGATGAACGAGACCTGGAACGGGATCCCCGACGCCGTGCGCCTGTGCACGTACATCGGCATCGTCCTGATCTACCTGACCATGACGAACGACCGCGCCCCGCGCGAGGCCGTGGCCGCCTGACCCCGCCCTGCGGGCCGGCCGGCCGCCGCACCGGCCGGCCGGCCCGCGGTCAGACCTTCGCCGGAGCCGCGGCGCCGGCCGGCTTTCGCAGGCCGGGATGGGTCTCCGGGCTGCGCAGGACGCACCCGAAGGTGATGAGCCCGCTGACGACGAGGAAGCCCGCCACCAGCCAGGGCGAGTCGCCGGCGGTGGCCAGCAGGGTGGCGGCGATCAGCGGCGTCAGGCCGCCCACCACCGCCGAGCCCTGGTAGGCGATGGACAGGCCCGTGTACCGGACGTTGCTGCCGAACAGCTCGGTGAAGTACGTGGCCTGCCCGGCGAACATGAGCGTCGGCCCGAAGATGTACATCGCGATCAGGGCGAGCCAGATCAGGGCCTCCGACTTGGAGTTCAGCATCATGAAGAACGGGAACGCGGCGACGATGACGAAGGCCGCCCCGGCCAGGTAGATCGGGCGGCGGCCGTAGCGGTCGGTCAGGGCCCCGAACACCGGTGTCGCCGCGATGCCCAGCGCCGAGGCGACGAGCATGCCGTTCAGCGGCACGGACTTGGCCACCGCGAGCTGCGTCGAGACGTAGGAGATCGCGAAGGCGTTGCCGATGTTGGACGAGACGGCCTCGCCGATGCGGGCGCCGAAGGTGACCGCGACGGTACGGGGGTCGCGGAAGACGTCGACCAGGGGGCGGGCGGCCACGGTCTTCTCGCGCTTGAGGCGTTCGAAGTCCGGCGTCTCGGCGACCTTGGAGCGGATGAACAGGCCGACGGCCAGGAGCAGGGCGCTGATCAGGAACGGGACGCGCCAGCCCCAGCTGTAGAGCTGGTCGTCGGGCAACTGGGTGACCAGCGCGAAGACGCCGGTCGCCAGCAGGATGCCGGCGGACGCGGCCGCCTGCGGGATGGAGCCCCAGAAGCCGCGGCGGCCGGGCGGGGCGTGCTCGACGGTCATCAGGGCGGCGCCGCCGTACTCGCCGCCCAGGCCGAAGCCCTGGAGGAGGCGCAGCACGACGAGCATGACCGGTGCCCAGATCCCGGCCTGGGCGTAGGTGGGCAGCAGCCCGATGGCGAACGTGCAGGCGCCGACGATGCTCAGGGTGGCGATCAGCGTCTTCTTGCGGCCGGCGCGGTCGCCGAAGTGGCCGAAAACGATGCCGCCGAGGGGGCGGGCGAGGAAACCGACGCCGTACGTGGCGAACGCGCTAATCGTGGCCAGGGTCGGGTTGCCCTCGGGGAAGAAGAGCTTGCCGAGGACGAGCGCGGCGGCGGTGCCGAAGACGAAGAAGTCGTACCACTCCATGAGCGCGCCGGCGAAGCTGCCGAGCGCGACCTTCCTCATCTCGGGCGCGGTGGTGGCGGGGGGTGGCTGTGACATGGGTTCTCCCGGGTCAGGCGGCGGGGTCGGGCCAGCCGATGAGCACCTTGATCTGGTCGGGGTCGGCCGTCGCGGCGAACGCGTCGGCGGCGCGGTCGGCGGGGAGGTCGGCGGTGACGAGCCGTTCGGCGCCGGCGGGCGGATCGGCGAGGACGGCGTCGATGTCGGCGCCGGTGTACAGGCCGGTGCCGCGGACGTCGATCTCCCAGCGCTGGAGGCGGGGCAGGGCGAGTTCGGTCGCGCTCCGCGGGACGCCCACCACGACGATCGTTCCGCCGGGGACGGTCGCCGCGGCGGCGGTGGCGAGGGTGGGGGCGGCGGCGACGCAGTCGAAGGCGGTGTCCACCTCGGGCGGCGTCTCGTCGGGGGTGATGACGCGGGTGGCGCCCAGGGCGGCGGCCAGGTCGCGCTTGCTCCGGACGGGCTCGACGAGGGTGACGTGCTCGGCGTGCCGGGCCGCGAGGAGGACGGCCAGGCCGACCGGCCCGCCGCCGACGATGAGGACGCGGCCGAGGTTCACGGGAGCGCGGCCCACGGCGTGCCGTCCCACCGCCAGGGGCTCGGTGAGGGCGGCCAGGCGGGGCGGGATACCCGGGGGGACGCGGTGGCAGAAGCGCCCCTCCACGACCACCCGGTCGCGGGCCAGCCCGGGCAGCGCGAAACCCATGACCTTGGCGTGCGAGCAGAGGTTGGTGGCGCCGCGGCGGCAGGCCGGGCAGGTGCCGCAGGAGTACAGGGGGTTCACCACGACGAGGTCGCCGGGGGCGCACGAGGTCACCGCGGCGCCCGCGGCCAGGACGCGGGCCGCGCACTCGTGGCCGGTGACCACGGGCGGCGCGATGAACGGGTGGACCTTGCGCAGGACGTGGACGTCGCTGCCGCAGATCCCGATGCGGACGGGGGCCAGCAGCACTTCGTCCGGGCCGGGTGCGGGCGGCGGCGGCGCGGGTTCCAGATGGACGGCGCCGTCGGCGCCCAGGACGATCTGGCTCATATCGTGATCACTCCCTTGACGATCGCGGTGGCGGCGCCGACGGCGGCCATGGCGAGGACGGCCTTCCGCGCGCGCTCGCGGCTCACGCGGTGCTCGACCAGGTGGCCGAGCGCGACGCCGGCCAGCGTGCAGGCGGCGGCGAGGGCGAGCATGGACGGAGGCAGCCGCGGCCAGCCCTTGACCGCGAGCGAGCCCGCGTTGACCAGGACGGTGTAGAGCTGCATCGACGCCACGAACGAGGCGTGCTCCCAGCGGGTGGCGGCGGCGTAGAGGGTGATGGCGGGGCCCCCGATCCCGGCCGTGACGTTCATGAGCCCGGACACGGCGCCCGCGCCGGCCGCGCCGGCCCGCCCCTGGAGGAGTTCGGGGCCGGGAAAGCGGTGCAGGCTGTACAGGGCGAGGAGGATCAGCAGGCCCTCGCCGATCATCAGCGGGGCGCCTGGAACGTTCCCGGCGATCCAGCCGCCGAGCGGCAGGACGGCCAGCGCGGGCACCGCCAGGCTCAGCACCGTGCGGCGGTCGACGTCCCGCCACACGGCGGGCAGCACGACCAGGCTGGAGAGCAGGGACAGCAGGTTGACCAGCCGCACGCCCTCCATGGGGCCGAGCAGCAGCACCAGCAGCGGCCCGGCCACCAGCGCGAAGCCCACGCCGGTGACCCGCTGGGTGCCCGCTCCCACGAGCACGCCGAGCGAGACCGGCAGCAGGGTCGCGGCCGCCGCGGTCACCGAGCGCGGCCGGCCATCGCGTCGTCGACGATGTCGCAGAGCTCGCGCAGCCGCGGGACGGCGTCGCGGCGCAGCGCGCCGGTGACGTCGGCGGCGCCGACCACCGTGCGCCAGACCGCGCGGCCGGCCAGGAAGCCGCTCGCGCCCTCCTCGCAGGCCAGCCGTACGGCGCGCGGGAACAGGTCGTGCGGGACGCCGCTGGACAGCACCACCCAGGGACCGTCGATGGCCTCGGTCAGGGCCGCGCACCCGCGCCGGACGGCGGCCTCGTCGCCCTCGCCGTGCAGGGGCACCTCCGCCTTGTAGACGTCGGCGCCCAGGCCGCCGAGCTCGCGCGCGGCGGCGAGCACCCCGGCGTTCCACTCCTCGGCGGTACGGGGGGTGCCGTCGCGCGAGCCGCGCGAGAGCGGCTCGATGATGCTGACCAGGCCGGCGGCGCGGCACCGTTCGACGAACTCCCGGACCATGGCGATCCGGCCCGCGGGGTCCTCGTCCGGCCGCCACAGGACCAGCAGCTTCATGGCGCGGCCGCCGGCGGCCGCGATCCGCGCCGGGTCCACCGCGCGGTCGATCTCGACCTCGGCGACGAACTCGCGCTCGTCGGCGGTGAAGTGGTCGGCGGCGGCGATCAGCGCGCAGCCCGGGTCGATGACGCCCGCGTCCAGGACGGGGTCGAGGGCGAACTGGCGTTCCAGCAGGACGGCCGACGCGTACGGGGTCAGCTCCCGGACCGCGTCGATCTTGAACGCGGTGATCTGCTCGTCGGTGACCGGGCCGTCCTGGTGCTCGGCGAACATCGCGCGCAGCGCCTCGCGCTGGTCCACGGCCAGCATCGCGAACGCTCCGGAGGGCCGGGTCAGGGCGGACAGGTCGGGTACGGCGGTCGAGGGCGCGGTCACGTTGCTCCTTCTACTCGTCTGTATCGGTGGAACCGCTGTTCAGCGGGTGTAGGGGACCGCCGGGAGGCGGGCCGCCAGGGCCCGCGCGGCGGTGTCGTCGGGGATCCCGCCGCGCCCGTCCAGGGCCTGGCAGGACAGCGCGGCGGCGGCGTTGGCGTACGCCAGCGCCTCGGGCAGGGGGAGGTCGCGCGCGAGGGCGGCGACGAGGGCGCCGTGGAAGACGTCGCCGGCGCCGAGCGTGCTGCGCACCTCGACGCCGTGGTGGCCCTCGACGCGGTACGCGCCCCGGGCGTCGGCGGCGTACGCGCCGTTCGGGCCGTCGGTGGCGACCACGTACCGGGCGCCGTCGTCGAGCGCGGCCCGCAGCAGGGACGCGGTGTCGCGGTCGCCGTACGCCTCGCGCAGGGCCTCCAGCGTCGGCGCGAACACGTCGACGCCGGCGGGGCGGCGGCCGATCGCGAGGTTGCCGGCGTCCTGGCAGACCAGCGGGCGGGGCGCGCCCGCCGGAAGGCCGGCGAGCAGGGGCCGCACGGCGGGCCAGCCGAGGTGGTCGACGAGCACGACGCGGGCCGCCAGGACGGCGCGGGCCGCCGGGGAGCCGGGCTCGATCCGCAGGGCGGGGCCCGGCTTCGTGCAGATGGCGCGCGAGCCGCGCGGCCGGTCGACCAGGATGACGCAGCTCGCGGACGGCGTCCCGGCGACGGTGGCGATCCGCGCGGTGTCGACGTTCTCGGCCGCGAGGCCGTCCCGGATGAGCGCGGCGCGGTGGTCGTCGCCGACCGCCGCGATCAGGGCAGGGCGGGGGCGGTCCGGGCCCAGCAGCCGCGCGTAGGCGACCGCGGCGGTGGCGGCGGGGCCGCCGCCGCACTCGACGATCTCCTCGGCGACCACCCGCCCGTCGGCGGCCGGGAACGCGGGCAGCTGCGCCACCGTGTCCCAGACGGCCGCGCCGGCGAACACGGCCTCGGGCGCCTCGTCCACTGTCACTCCCGACCTCCGGTTTGTTAGATTTCCAACATCGATTGCGGGGATGTTAACTACCCATGTCCGGAACGTCAATGGTCTGGCGATAGGTCTGCCGCGAGAACAACAAGGATGGTAGTTTCCGAACATTCATCACCGTGGGGAAGGGATCCAGTGGCCTCAGCAGGGTTGCGGTACGAAGGGGCGCCGGCCCGCCGGCAGGCGATCGTCGAGCGAGTCCGGGCCGCCGGCTTCTGCTCCATCGCCGATCTGGCCGAGGAGCTCGCGGTCTCCGACATGACCGTCCGCCGGGACGTCCGCCGGCTCGACGAGATGGGCGCCGTCCGGGTCGTGCACGGCGGCGTCAGCCTCCCGCCCGACCAGGAGTTCAGCGTCCGCGAGCGCGCCAACCCCGGCTCGAAGGAGCGCATCGGCGCCGCCGCCGCCGGGCTCGTCGGCACCTCCGACACCATCGCCGTGGACGCCGGCACCACCGCGCACGCGCTTGTCAACGCGCTGCCCGAGACGTTCGCGGGAAGCGTCGTCACGCACTCGGTCCCGGTCATGCAGGCGCTGCTGAACGTGCCCGGCGCCCGGTGCGTGGGGCTCGGCGGCGACCTGTACGCCCCGAGCAGGGCGTTCGTCGGCCCCGCGACGGTCGAGGCCGCCGCGCGGCTGCGGGTGCGCTGGTGCTTCCTCGGCGCCGCCGCCGTCGACGACCGCGGCTGCTACGGCGTCTACGACCTGGAGCGCCCCACCAAGCAGGCGCTGATGGACATCGCCGACCACGTCGTCCTGCTCGTCGACGGGAACAAGTTCCACAGCTCGGCGCCCGTCCTGCTGGCCTCGCTGGACGCGCTGCACGCGGTCGTCACCGACGCCGAGCCGCCGCCCGCGGTTCGCGCGGCCCTGGACGAGCGCGGCGTCCGGCTGCACCTGGCGGTGGACGCGTGACGCTCACCATCGACGCGATGTCGGTACGGGTGCTGGCCGCGCCGCTGCGCGAGCGGGTCCCGATGTCGTTCTCCGCGCTCACCGCCCGGCGCTCGGTGCTGGTCACCGTGCGGTCGGGCGGCCTGGCCGGAACGGGTGAGAGCTGGGTCAACTACCCCGAGTGGGGCTGGCGCGAGCGCGTGGCGACCCTGGACGGGCTGCGGCCGCTGGTGGTCGGCGCCGACGCGTCCGACCCGGCGCGGCTGATGGCCGATCTCGCGCGCCGCCTGCACGGGGTGGCGCGCCAGTGGGGCGCTCCCGGGCCGCTGTGGCAGGCGCTCAGCGGCATCGACATGGCCTGCTGGGATCTGCTGGGCCAGGCACGGGAACGTTCCATCGCCGAACTCCTCGCCGGCGGTCCGGCGGCGGCCCGGTCCGTCCCCGCGTACGGGAGCGGCGTCGGGCCCACCGGCGTCGCCGAGCTCACCGAGCGCGCCCTGGAGCTGGGGCTGCGCGCCGTGAAGATCAAGGTCGGGTTCGGCGAGGAGACCGACCTGGCGACCGTCCGGGACGTCCGCGCCGCCGCGGCCGGGACTGACCTGGAGGTCTTCGCCGACGCCAACCAGGCGTGGGACCCGGCGACCGCGCGGCGGATGTGCGCGCTGCTCGCCGGCCACGGCGTCGCGTGGTTCGAGGAACCGCTGGCCGAGGACCGGTACGGCGAGCTGGCGGAACTCGCCGCGGGCACCGGCGGCCCCGCGCTGGCGGGCGGCGAGAACGTCTACGGCGCGGATGCGTACCGGCGGCGCGTCGCCTCCCCCGCGTTCGCGCACATCCAGCCCGACCCGTCCAAGACCGCGGGGATCAGCCTGAGCGACGCGGTCGGCCGGATGCCCGGCACCGCGCGGCTGAGCCCGCACTGCTACGGGGGCGCGCCGACCCTGGCCGCGTCCGCGCACCTGGTCGCCGCCGCCGAACGGCCCGGCTGGGTGGAGCTCGACCTGCGGGACAACCCGCTCCGAACCGAGATCGCCGCCGTGCCCGGCCTCCTGGACGGGGGCCGCCTCGCGGTCCCCGGCGGGCCGGGACTCGGCCTGGTGTACGACCCGGCGGCACTCGATCACTACACGCAAGCAGAGGAGAGCATGTGCTGACGTCCGCCCCCCGACCCGGTGCCCTGCTGCCCGAGCCCGCGTCCGGCCCGTTCCCGCTGACCGTCGTCGACCCCGCGACCGGGACGGTGGTCGGCGAGGTCGCCGGGGTCGGTCCCGACGCGGCGGCCCGCGCGGCGGCGGCCGCCGCCCGGGCGTTCCCCGGCTGGGCCGCCCGGCCGGCCGCCGACCGCGCCGCGGCCCTCCGCGCCATCGCCGCCGGCCTGCGCGAGAGCACCGAGGAGCTGGCGGCGCTGACGACCGCCGAGACCGGCAAGCGCCTGGAGGAGTCGCGCGCCGAGGTGGGCTTCTCGGCCGGCTTCTTCGACTGGTTCGCCGAGGCCGCGGTCACCGCCGAGGCGGGCGCGGACGAGGCGGTGGCCGTCCCCGGGCGCGACTTCCGCGTCCGCCGCGTGCCGCTCGGCGTGGTCGCCGCGATCACCCCGTGGAACTTCCCGCTGTCCATCCCCGCCCGCAAGATCGCCGCCGCCCTGGCCGCCGGCTGCACGGCCGTACTCAAGCCGAGCGAGCTCACCCCGCTCTCGGCCGTCCGGCTGGTCGAGATCTGCCACCGCCACCTGCCCGCGGGCGCGCTCACCATGGTGACCGGCGACCCGGTCGGCCTGACCGCCGCGCTGACCGGCGACCCGAACGTGGCGTCGGTGAGCTTCACCGGCTCCACCCGGGTGGGGCGGATCGTCGCCGGCCAGTGCGCCGAGCGGTTCCTGCCCGCGGTCCTGGAACTCGGCGGGCGCGGCCCGTTCGTGGTCGGCGCGGAGGCCGACCTGGACGCGGCCGTCGAGGCGCTGATGGTGGCCAAGTTCCGCAACAACGGCGCCTCGTGCATCGCCGCCAACAACGTCTTCGTCCACCGGAGCCGCTACGAGTCCTTCGTCGAGCGGTTCGCCGAGCGCGTCGCGGCGCTCCGGGTCGGCGACCCGCGCGACCCCGCGACCGGACTGGGGCCGGTCATCGACGCCGGCCAGCGCGACCGGCTGGCCGCGCTGACGGCCGCGGCCGAGGCCCGGGGGGCCCGCGTCTGGAACGGTCCACAGGTTCCGGCGGAAGGCTTCTACGTCCGTCCGGCCGTGGTCGAGTGCCTCGACGACGATCCGCTCTGGTCGGACGAGATCTTCGGCCCGGTCGCCGCCGTCCGGCCGTTCGACGACGAGGACGCCCTGGTCGAGGAGGTCAACGGCTGGGGCTACGGCCTGGGCGGCTATGTCTGCGACGTGCCCGAGCGCGCCCGCGCGCTGGCCGCCCGGCTCCGCATCGGCATCGTCGGCGTCAACAACGGCGCGCCCAACAATCCGCGCGTCCCGTTCGGCGGCTTCGGCGCCAGCGGGCAGGGCCGCGAGGGCGGCATGGCCGGCCTCCTGGAGTTCACGACGTACCAGACGGTGTCCGAGCCCGCCTGACGATCCGGACCGCCGCACCATTGACCGCTACACGCAAACGGCATTAATTTCATGCGATAGCCAGAGATTGCATGTAAATCTCACGACGAGGGGAACATGTGAACCACGACGACGACGGGGCGGTCCGGGCAGGGGCGCGGCGCAGCGCCGCCTGGTTCGGCCTGGACGGGAAGCTCGGGTTCGTGCACCGGTCCAAGATGTACAACCAGGGGTACTCCTCATCGATCTTCGACGGCCGGCCGGTCATCGGAATCTGCAACTCCTGGTCGGACCTCGCGCCCTGCAACGCGCACCTGCGCCAGGTCGCCGAGTCGGTGAAGCGGGGCGTCCTGATGGCGGGCGGCGTCCCGCTGGAGTTCCCCACGATCTCCCTGGGCGAGACCCTGATGCGCCCCTCGGCCATGCTCTTCCGCAACCTCATGGCGATGGACGTCGAGGAGACCCTGCGCGCCAACCCGCTGGACGGAGTCGTCCTGCTCGGAGGCTGCGACAAGACCGTCCCCGCCCAGCTCATGGGCGCGTTCAGCGCGGACCTACCGGCGATCATGGTGACCGGCGGGCCGATGCTGAACGGCAAGTTCCGCGGCCGGGACGCGGGGTCGGGAACGCACGTGTGGCGGTTCAGCGAGGAGTTCCGCGCCGGCCGGATGAGCCGCGCCGACTTCAGCGCCGCCGAGGCGTGCCTGTCCCGCAGCGCCGGCCACTGCACCACGATGGGCACCGCGTCCACCATGGCCTGCCTGGCCGAGGCGCTCGGCATGTCGCTGCCCGGCAGCGCGGCCGTCCCGGCCGTGGACGCCCGCCGGCACAACATCGCCGAGCGGGCCGGGGGCCGGATCGTCGAGATGGTCGAGGAGGGACTCACCCCGTCGGCCGTCCTGGACCGCCGCTCCTTCGAGAACGCGGTCCGCGTCAACGCCGCCATCGGCGGCTCCACCAACGCGGTCGTCCACCTCCTGGCGATGGCCGGGCGCGCCGAGGTCGACCTGAGCCTCGACGACTTCGACACCCTGGGCGCCGACGTCCCGCTGCTGGTGGACCTGCTCCCCTCCGGCCGCTTCCTGATGGAGGACCTCGCCTACGCCGGCGGCCTGCCCGCGGTGATCCGGGAACTCGGCGACCTGCTGCACACCGGCGCCGCCACCGTCACCGGCCGCACCCTGGGCGAGAACAACGCCGGCGCCGAGAACTGGAACCCCGAGGTCATCCGGTCCCGCACCGCGCCGCTGCGCGAACCGGGCGGCCACACCGCCGTCCTGCGCGGCAACCTCGCCCCCGACGGCGCGGTGATCAAGGTGTCGGCCGCCTCCCCGGAGCTGCTCCGGCACACCGGCACCGCCCTGGTCTTCGACACCATCGAGGAGTACCACGCGGCGGCCGACTCCCCCGACCTGCCGGTGGACGCCTCCACCGTGCTCGTCGTCCGCAACGCGGGGCCCGCCGGCTACCCCGGCATGCCCGAGATCGGCAACCTCGCCATCCCCAAGAAGCTGCTGGACGCCGGCGTGCGCGACATGGTCCGGATCACCGACGGCCGGATGAGCGGCACCTCGTACGGCACGGTCGTGCTGCACGTCGCGCCGGAGGCCGCGGCGGGCGGGCCCCTCGCCCTGCTGCGCAGCGGCGACCGCGTGGTCCTCGACGTCCCCGGCCGCCGGATCGACATGGACGTCCCGGAGGAGGAGCTGGCCCGGCGCCGCGCCGGGGCCGGCCCGCTCGCCCCGCCCGCCCCGGCCGCGGCGGGCGCGGCGGGCGCGCGGGCCGGCGCGGAGGGCGGCTACGCCTGGCTGTACCGGCGGCACGTCCGGCAGGCCGACACCGGCGTGGACTTCGACTTCCTGATCGGGCGCCGCGGGCACGCGGTCCCCCGCCGCCACCTCTGACCCGTCCCTCTGCCCGCCCGCTCCTCCTCGCCTCTCCCCGCCCCTCCCTGCCTCTCCCCCGAAGGGATTCACATGGCCGACGACGTGCTGCGCTCCATCCGGGAGCACCGAGTGATGGTGATCTACCGCGGTCAGACGGTACGGGAGTGCCTGCGGGCCACCGCCGAGCTGTACCGCGCCGGCATCCGGCTCTTCGAGGTCACGCTGAACGGGGACGACCCGTTCACCGCCATCGAGGCGCTCGCCAAGGAGTACGGCGGCGAGATCCCCATCGGCGCCGGGACCGTGCTCACGCCGGAGGACGTCTCGCGCGCCGCCGACGCCGGCGCCCGGTTCATGGTGTCGCCCCACGTGGACGCGGCGGTCGTGGCCGCCACCAAGGAGGCCGGGCTGGTCTCGATCCCCGGCGCCTTCACCCCGACCGAGATCGTCCAGGCCGTCCGGCTGGGCGCCGACGTGGTGAAGGTCTTCCCGATCGGCCCGGTGGGCGCCGACCACATCCGGCAGCTGCGCGGCCCGCTCCCCGACGTGCCGATGCTCGCCACCGGCGGCGTCGACGCCGAGCTCGCGGGCGCGTGCGTGCGCGCGGGCTGCGACGGCGTCGGTGTCGGCGTCCAGCTGTTCGGGGAGCGCGCGCTCGCGGGCGACCCCGCCGCCCTGGCCGAGGGCGCCCGCCGCTTCCTGGACGCGACCGCCTCCCCGTCGCGCTGACGGCTCTGCACCACCCCCTCCCCCCACGCGGAACTGCGGCTCCCCCAGCCGAAAGGACGTCGCGCCTTGGCCAGTGAACTCGTGCACGAACCCGTACCCGAACTCGATGACGCGTACAAGCTGCGTCCCGAGGACGTCCGCGAACCCCCGCGAACGCTGGCCGGCCGGCTGCGCTACCTGGGCCCGGGCCTCGTGCTGTCCGCCTCGGTCGTCGGCTCCGGCGAGCTGATCGTCACCACCTCGCTGGGCGCCCGCGCCGGGTTCGTCCTGCTGTGGCTGGTGATCTTCGGTGCGGCGGTCAAGGTGTGGATCCAGCTGGAGCTGGCGCGGTGGGCCATCCTCAACGGCCGGACCGCGCTGGACGGCTACAGCACCGTCGCGCCGCGGATCGGCCGGATGGGCTGGATCAACTGGCTGTGGATCGCGCTGGACGTCGCCAAGAGCTTCCAGCGCGGCGGCGTGGTCGGCGCCACCGCCGCCGCCTGCTCCCTCATGCTGCCGCTCTACGGGGCGGCGCTGGGACGGCCGTCGCTGGTCCTCTGGACGGTGATCATCGCGGTGGTCACCGTGCTGCTCCTGCAGAGCAGCAGGTACGGCATGGTCGAGGGCGTGACCACCGTCTCGGTCGCGGTGTTCACCCTGTCCACCGTCTCCATCGCGCTGATCCTGCCGTGGACGGAGTTCTCGTACGGGCCGGCGGACATCGGGACCGGGCTGAGCCTCACGATCCCGGCCGGGACGATCGGGCTGGCCCTGGCGATGTTCGGCTCGACCGGGGTCGGGGCCGACGACATGACCAACTACACGTACTGGTGCCTGGAGAAGGGGTACGCCCGCTGGACCGGCCCCGACGACGGCAGCGAGGAGCGCGCCCGGCGCGCCGAGGGCTGGCTGCGGGTGATGCGGCTGGACGTGCTGATGTCGTGGCTGATCTGCACCGCCTGCACGCTGTCGTTCTACCTGGTCGGCGCGAGCGTGCTGCGCCCGCAGAACCTCGTCCCCGAGGGGAACGTGATGCTGAGCACGCTCTCGCGCATCTACACCGACACGCTCGGGACCTGGGCCGAGTACCTGTTCCTGATCGGCGCCGTGGCGGTGCTGTTCTCCACCCACATCGCCTCCGCGGCCGCCGTCCCGCGGCTGTGGACCAACACGCTCGGCCTCCTCGGCGTGCTCGACTGGAACGATGTGCGGGTCCGCCGGCGGACCATGCGGATCCTGACGTTCTGCCTGCCCACGCTCTGGGCGGTCTTCTACCTCTTCGTCCAGTCGCCGCTGGTCATGGTGCAGATCGGCGCCATCGGGACGGGAATCTTCCTGCTCGCCGTCACCGCGGCCGTGTGGAAGCTGCGCACCACCGAGGTCGACGCACGCTACAAGGCGAACCGCTGGATGACGCTGGCGCTGGTGCTGAGCAGCGTCGGGATCGGGCTGCTGGGCGTCTACACGGTGCTGGAGGTGCTCGGCCTCTCCATCGGGTGAGGGCTCCGGCTCACCCCATGTCCTCCATGGCCCCCACATCTCCCATGTCCTCTGCCTGCCGCAGCAGGGTGCTGCGCAGGCGGAAGACGTGCGCCCGCGCCGCCCGCTCGGCGGCGTCGGGATCTCCCGACTCGATCGCGGTCAGGATGGCGCGATGGTCGTCGACGGCCTGCCGGGGCCCGGACATCACCCGGGTGGTGCGCATGGCCAGCCGCACCTGCGTCTGCACCCCGTCCAGGAGGCGGACGACCTCGGCGTTGCCGGACGCCCGGCGGATCAGCTCGTGGAAGCGCATGTCTGCCTCGGTGACAGCCGCGACGTCGGTGTCGCGCACGGCCCGCTCGTGCTCGCCGAGCACCTCCCGCAGCGCGGTGACCAGCCGGCGCCCGGCGTTCTCCACCGCGAGCCGCGCCGCCAGGCCCTCCAGCACCTCGCGCACGTCGTAGATGGCCGCGAGCTCGCGCGCGCCGATCTCCGCGACCACCGCGCCGCGCCGCGGCTCCTCGCTGGCCAGCCGGTCCTGAACCAGCCGGAACACGGCCTCGCGGACCGGGCTGCGGCTGACCTCCAGCCGTTCGGCGAGCGCGGGAACGCTCAGCCGCGCCCCCGGCGCGAGATCGCCGGCGAAGATCTCCTCACGCAGGCGCTCGTAGACGGCGTCCGCGATCCGCTCCGCGGAGGTGGCGCCCATCAGCGTGCCTCCCGCTCCCTGACGCACCAGTATTTACATGCAGCGGCCTGATTCTACATTCAATCTCCGGGGACCGGGCTCTAGGCGATGACCGCGAGCAGGGCCGTGATGGCCGCGGTGAGTTCCTCGTCGCCGGACGCCTTCGACCGCCGGCGTGCCTCCTCCACGGTGATGCCCCTGGTCGCCAGCCGCCAGAAGGTGTCCTGGTCCATCGAGACGCGCGCGGCCGGCTCTCCCTCGGGGTCGGCCATCCGCCACCGCCGATCCTGCCGGGCCACGCCCCATCGTCCGCCCGCCGGGCCGAGTACTTCCAGGTGGGCCGTGCTGCCTTCGGGGCGGTCGTGCATGCGCAGGGCGTGCGGCAGGCCGCGCGCGAAGACGTCCAGCACGGGGGCCATGAGGTCGGGCTCGACGGCGCCCGGGCGGGAGACGGCGTCGCGGACCTGCTGCTGGTGGACCCAGAACTCGGTGTACTCGCGGCCGATGTCCAGCCAGGCGGGGCTGTCGACGTCGGTGGCGGCCCAGGAGACGTTCAGGTCGGCGGCGGTGTGGAGGTCGCGCGCCGCCCACATCGCGTCCAGCCGCGGCCCCAGATGGTCCAGCAGTTCGATCATCAGTTGCGGGCTGAGCTGGCGGGACGCCCGGACGAACTCGTCGTTGGTGCGCGCCAGATAGGCGGGAAGCGTCTCGTCATCGGCGAATATCGCGCCGCCGTACCCGTCGCGGGCGCCCGACAGGCGCCGCATGTAGTCGTTGAGGACATGGCCGACGACGTCGTGCACGTCCCAGCCGGGGCACACGGTCGGCGCGGCCCACTCGGCGGGGCTCAGATCGCCGAGCAGGTCGAGCAGGGCCTGCCGCTCGCACGGGAACAGGGGGCGGACGTCGATGACCGGACCGAAGATCATCATGTCGTGACCCTACCGGCCGCCGCCGCCGCGCCGCCCGCCATTTCAGGCCGGTCGCGGGGCGGGGCCGCCGTTCTCGCGGAGGCGGAGGCGCACCGGCCCGAAGAGGCCCGAGACGCGCTGCCCGGCGAAGACGAAGTGGGTGGGGCTCACGTCGTCGAGGTAGGGGGCGAGGGTGCCGTACACGACGGCCTCGATCTCGTTGGGCCCGGGCCGCAGCGAGGTGCCGAGGTCGAAGGTGTACGGGGCGCAGACGCGGATCCCGGCCGGCCGGCCGTTCACCGTCACCTCGGCGGTGCCGCGGACGCGCCCGAGGTCGAGCGTTCCCGCGGTGGCGCCGGCGGGGAGGTCGACGCGGCGGCGGTAGCGCACGCCGCCGCTGTATCCGGCCAGTCCGGCGTCCTCCCAGTCCCCGAGCCCGATCGTGCCGGGCCCCGCCGCGAACCGCACCGGCCCCGCCAGCGCGGCGCCGCCCTGCAGCCCAGGACGCGTCCTGATCCGGAGTTCGGCGGTGCGCGGCCCGGGTCGGCCGGTCGCGGGGAGGACTACGTCGGACGCACCGGCGGTGAACTCCAGGGGCCGATCGTCCAGCCGGACGTCCAGCAGTTCGCCGGTGACCTCGAACGACATCCGCGCCGCGCCCGGCGGGACGGTGAAGCGCAGCCGCTCCACCCGGCTCTGGGTCCCGGGTACGGCGAGGCGGGCCGGCAGCACGGAGCCGCCGGCCGGGGCGTCCTCCAGCCAGGACGCGCCGGGCAGCGGGTGCGGGCGGCGGCGCAGGTGCAGCGCGGCCGGGTCGCCGTGCTGGCGGCGGCGCGTCCGCACGGC
>NZ_JBEZWH010000035.1:0-78581 GCF_040703975.1 Spirillospora sp. NPDC029432 | reverse complement strand
CGCTGTCGGCGACCTTGGCGAGCGCGTCGTCGGCGCCCGCGGGCAGGTCGGCGGGGGACAGGGGGACGGCGACCTCGTCGACGCGGGGCCCGACCGCTCGCCGCCCGGCTCGGGGCCCGCACGTCCGGCGCGTACATCGATGGCGCCGGCCGTCCCGTCGTCACCGTCACCGGCGCCGCGGACGCCGCCACGGTGCGGGCCGGGGGCGCCGTCCCGAAGATGGCGCGGCGCAGCCCGGCGGCGCTCACCCGGGTCACGGCCGCGCTGCGGCGGTCGATGGGGAGCGTGCCCGGCACCGGCTGGGCGATCGACCCCGCCACCTCGCAGGTGGTGATGTGGACCGACGCGTCGGTCACCGGGACGCGGATGGCCGCGGCCCGCCGGACGGCCAGGCAGATGGGCACCGCGGTACGGATGGTGCGCATCCCCGGCCGGCTCAGCACGCGCGCCCTCGGCGGCGACGCCATCTTCGGCGGCGGCTCGCGCTGCTCGCTCGCGTTCAACGTCAAGCGCGGCGGCCAGGACTTCTTCCTGACCGCCGGGCACTGCGGCAACGCCGTCCGGGAGTGGACCGCCGACCAGCAGGGCGGCCAGGCGCTCGGCACCACCGTGGAGAGCAGCTTCCCGGGCGACGACTTCGCGCTCGTCGAGTCGGAGCCGGGCGCCGCGGGGGAGGGCGAGGTCAACCTGTACAACGGCCAGACCCGCGACATCACCGAGGCCGGCGAGGCGGTGGTCGGGCAGCAGGTCGTCAAGAGCGGCAGCACGACCCGGCTCTCCACGGGCGAGGTCACCGCGGTGAACGCGACCGTGAACTTCCCCGAGGGCACGGTCACCGGCATGATCCAGACGACGGTCTGCGCGGAGCCGGGCGACAGCGGCGGCCCGCTGTTCAGCGGGACCACCGCGCTCGGGATCGTGTCCGGCGGCGCGGGCGACTGCCAGGGCGGCGGCGTCACGTTCTTCCAGCCGGTGACCGAGCCTCTCGAAGCGTTCGGTGTCGAGGTCTTCTAGGGCCTACCGGACCCCGGCCGGGAAGCGCTCCACCCAGCGGCGCTGCCACGGCGTCTCGACGGCCCGGCGGTGGTGGTGCTCGCGCGCCCAGGCGACGGCCTCGGAAGGGGCCGTCCCGGCCAGGACGGCGAGGCAGGCGATGACGGTGCCGGTACGGCCGACGCCGCCGCCGCAGGCGACCTCCACCGCCTCCCCGGCCCGCGCCCGCTCGTACAGCGCCCGGATCTCCCGCACGGCCAGGTCGCGGTCGCGCGGGAGGCGGAAGTCGGGCCAGTCGAGCCACGTCGCCGGCCAGTTGAGCGCCGCCTCGTGGCGGTGGCGGAGGCGGCCGGAGCCGAGGTAGAGGCCGGCGTCGGGGAGCGGGCCGCCGGGCGCGGGGGCGCGCAGGCCCCGGCCGCGGATCCAGGTGCCGTCGGGGAGGCGGATGGCTCCGGTGAGCGGCGGCGCGCTCACCGGGTCACGCTCCCGGCCCGGCGGGCGCGGTGGTTGGCGACGTTGATCCGGTTGCCGCACTGGTCGGGCATGCAGTAGCGGCGCCGCCCGGCCCGGCTGGTGTCGACGAAGACGCCCCGGCAGTCCGGGGCGGCGCAGGGCCGGAAGCGCTCGTGGCCGAGCGCCAGCACGGCGCCGAGCAGCCCGACCCCGATGAGCGCGGCGAGCTCGCGGTCGAGCGGCGCGTCCGGCGCGGTCGGGACGTACCACTGCCAGTCGCCGCCGGAGTCGCGCTCCAGGACCGGGGCGAGGCCCGCGCGGCCGGCGAGCACGGTGCCGCCGGCGACGGCCTGCTCCTCGGTCTCGGTCTCGATGACGCCCCGGACCTCGCGGCGCAGCAGGTGCACCTGGAAGAGGTCGTCATCTGTGGGCGCGCGGCCGTCCGCCAAGGCGGAGGCGCGCACGCCGTGCTCGGTGAGGAAGTCCGCCAGCGCCTCCGGGGCGGGCAGGGCCTCGCCGCCGATGGCGCGCACGGTCGGCGAGGTGTTGACGAGCGCGGTCGCGACCGCCGCTCCCGTCCTGTAATCGGAAAGGGGAATGTACACGCCTTACACCCTACCATTGGTAAGGGGTGTAAGGCGCTTATAACCGCTACATCAGGGCTTCCGGCCGACGCCTCCGGTCATGAACCGCACGTCGATCGTGCTGGCGTCCAGGACCGGCTCCTCCGGCCGCCACAGGGGCAGCGGGACCAGGCCGGGCGGCAGCACCTCGAGGCCGTCGAAGAACGCGGCCAGCTCGGCGGGCGTACGGACGCGGCCGCTGCCGAGCTGCTCCAGCAGCTGCCGCTCCAGCTCCACCGACTCGGGCGCGTCGCCGAGGCGGGTGAAGTTGGTGATGAAGAAGTACGAGCCGCTCGGCACGGCGTCCCGCAGCACCTCGACGATGTGGCCGGGCTTCTCGTCGTCCGCCAGGTGGTGCAGGATGCCGACCAGCATCACGCACACCGGCTTGGAGAAGTCGATCAGGCGCCGGACGTCCGGCGCGTCCAGCACCGCGCGCGGGTCCCGGATGTCGGCGGTCACCACGGTGGTGTTCGGGTTGTCGGCCAGGATCGCCCGGCCGTGGGCCAGCACGATCGGGTCGATGTCCACGTACACGACGTGCGCGTCCGGGTTCACCTCGTGCGCGACCTCGTGGGTGTTGCGGACGGTCGGCAGCCCGGACCCCAGGTCGAGGAACTGGGTGACGCCCTCCTCCGCCGCCAGGTACCGGACGACCCGGTGCAGGATGGCGCGGTTGTGCAGGGCGATGTCGCGCAGCTCCGGCATGATGGCCAGGCTCGCCTCGGCGACCTCGCGGTCGATGGCGTAGTTGTCCTTGCCGTTGAGCATGACGTCGTAGACGCGTGCGGCGGTCGGCACGCCGGTGGGAACGATCTCGGGGGACACGTCGGCCATGCACGCCTCACTCGATATTGAAATGATCTTTCGCCGATCCTAACCCGAAGGTGAGCGCCCCACGTGCCGGTTTCGGACGGCCCGTACGATCTTCTGCGGAGTCCGCGACGGAGGGGGAGCCATGCCGGAACCGCTCGGGACGCTGGAGAGCCTCTGGCGCTACCCGGTCAAGTCCATGCTCGGCGAGGAGACGCCCGAGGCTGATGTCGCCGGGCAGGGCATCGACGGCGACCGCCGGTGGGCGCTGATCGACCGCGCGACCGGCCGGGTGGCCAGCGCCAAGAACCCGCGGCTGTGGCGGTCCCTGCTCACGATGTCGGCCGCGGCGGACGGCACCGCCGCGCGGATCGTCCTGCCCGGCGGCGAGGTCGTCCGCAGCACCGACACCGGCGCCGACGCGGTGCTGTCGCGCCTGCTCGGCCGGCCGGTCGCGCTGACCGACGTCCCGCCGGAGGGCGCCACCCTGGAACGGGCCGTGCCGGACGAGGTCCTCGCCGCCGGCGTCACCGCCGAGGTGGCCGTCGAGGAGGGGGCCGTGGGTGCGGCGGCGCCCGGCCGGTTCGTCGACTTCGCCCCGGTCCACCTGATCGGCACCGCGACGCTGGACGCGATCGGCGCCGCGAGCCCGCGCGGGCGCGTCGAGGCCGCCCGCTACCGGCCCAACCTGATCGTCCGCACCGCCGGGCCCGGCTACCAGGAGAACGGCTGGGTCGGCCGGGACCTGGCCGTCGGCGACGAGGTCGTGCTCCGCGGGATGGCGCCGACCCCGCGGTGCGCGATCCCGACCCTCGAACACGGCGATCTGCCCCGCGACACCGCTGCGCTGCGCGTCCCGGCCCGCGACAACCGCGTCGAGCCGCTCCCCGGATTCGGCGAGCGCCCCTGCGCCGGCCTCTACGCCCAGGTCGTGCGGACCGGCCGCGTCCGGCGCGGCGACACCGTCCGGCTGCTCTGAACGCGGCGGCGAAACGGCTCCGCCTCTGGAAACGGCGGCGGCATGGATCTTAAATGTGACCAGTGCCACACTCGCGCGCCCGCCGTGCCGGCGGGCCGATGCTCCCAGGGAGTGGTCCGATGTCCTCCGACGAGACCGTGCCGCGTACCAGAACCGATGTGACCGCCGCCCTGCTCGGGCAGGGCACCTACCGCAGCCTGGGGGAGCAGCGGCTCTCCCCGGCGGAGGAGCGCTTCGAGCGCACCCGCCGCACCACCGGCCTGTGGCTGGCGCCGCTGGTCACGGCCGCGTTCCTGATCCTGCCGCTCGACATGCCGGCCTCCCAGCAGACGCTCGCCGGCATCCTGCTCGGCGTGATCGTCATGTGGGTCACCGAGCCGGTGCCCATCCCCGTCGGCGGGCTGATCGGCGTCGGCGCGATCGTGGTGTTCGGCGTCGTGCCCGCCGACGACGCGCTGGAGCCGTTCGGCTCCACCACGATCTTCACGTTCATCGGGGCGTTCATCCTTGCCCAGGCGATGCTCAAGCACGGCGTCGCGCGCCGCTTCGCGTTCTTCATCCTGTCGCTGCCCGGCGTCGGCCGCTCCACCTTCCGGCTGATCGCCGTCTTCGGGCTGATCACCTGCGTGCTGTCGGCGTTCGTGTCCAACACCGCCACCGTGGCGATGCTGCTGCCCACCGCGCTCGGCATCCTCACCGTCATCGCCAAGATGCTCCAGGACCGGGGCCAGGTCCCCGAGGACTTCGACCCCACCCGGCTGCGGGTCGGCGCCGCGCTGGTGCTGATGCTCGCGTACGGCGCCAGCGTCGGCGGGCTGCTCACCCCGGTCGGCAGCCCGCCCAACCTGATCGGCCGCGGGCTGATCGAGGAGGCCACCGGCGAGCGGATCTCGTTCGCCCAGTGGACGATGACCGCCGTCCCGCTGTGCGCGGTGATGTTCGCCGTGCTGGTCGCCGTCCTGCTGCTGCTCAACAAGCCCGAGCTGCGGCGGATCGAGGGCGTGGAGGAGTACGTCCGGCAGGAGCGCGCCGGCCTCGGCAGGATGTCGCGCGCGGAGAAGAACACCCTGGTCGCCTTCGCCGTCACCGTCACCCTGTGGATCTTCCCAGGCGTCGTCGCCCTGGTGGCCGGCACCGACGCGGCGATCTACGAGACGATCGGTGACCGGCTCAACGAGGGCATCGTCGCCGTGCTCGGCGCCTCCCTGCTGTTCCTGCTGCCCACGAACTGGGCCAGGCGGGAGACCACCCTCGACTGGAGCGACGCCGCCCGCATCGACTGGGGCACCATCCTGCTGTTCGGCACCGGGATCGTCTTCGGCGCGCTGCTGGCCGACACCGGGCTGGCCAAGACCATCGGGACCGAGGCGTCCCAGGCTCTCGGGCTGACCAGCATGTTCGCCATCACCGCCTTCGCCGTCGCGCTGGCCATCGTGATCTCCGAGACCACCAGCAACACCGCCTCGGCCGCGGTCGTGGTGCCCATCGTCATCCCCATCGCGACCGCGGCCGGCGTCGACCCGTTCGTCCCCGCCCTGGCGGCCACCTTCGCCGCCTCGTTCGGGTTCATGCTGCCGGTCTCCACCCCGCAGAACGCGATCGCGTACGGCTCCGGCGTCGTCCCCATCACCACCATGATCCGGTCCGGGTTCGGCTTCGACGTCTTCGGCGCCCTGCTCATCATCTTCGCGCTGCCGCTGATGGTGGCCCTCACCGGCATCGGCGGGTAGCGCCCCGGGATGGGGGCGGGCTCGGGGGGTAGTGCAGGGGTGACGATGCGCATCGTTCGGGGGGAACCATGTCGAGAAAGCTCCTCGCCGCGGCGGCCACCGCCGCCGCGGTCGCGGCGCCGGTCGGCTGCGCCGGCGGCGACGCCACGCCCGAGTCCGCGGACACGACCGCGTCGAAGGCGCCGCCGGCCATGGAGGCGCGCCTCCCGGAGCGGGTCTCGCCGCAGGACGAGACGTGGCTGGAGAAGGCCCACGAGGCCAACCTGGCCGAGATCGAGGCGGGCGGGCTGGCGGCGCGCAAGGGCAGCACCGGGGAGATCCGGTCGCTCGGCACGATGCTGGTGAACGAGCACCGCCGGCTCGACCAGCGGCTCGCGGCGACCGCGGCGGGGCTCGGGGTGGAACTCCCGCACACGGCGTCCGCGGAGCAGCAGGAGAAGCACGAGGCGCTGGAGAAGGGCGAGGGGAGGCTGTTCGACCGGGACTTCGTCGAGGCCATGACGGCGGCCCACGAGGAGGCCGTCGCCCTGACCCGTACCGAGATCTCCAAGGGGCGGTCCAAGGAGGTCGTCGGCCTCGCCAGGCAGACCCTTCCGGAGCTGGAGCGGCATCTCGCGATGTTCACCCGCACCGGCGGAAGCTAGGTAGGTATTTTGACATAGGTATCCTTGCATACCTATTATCTCCGCCATGCCCAGTTCCAGTGCGTCCGTGCGGGACGCCGACCGCGCCGCCTCCGCGCTCGCGGTCGTCCTGCCCGCGCTGAACCGGGCGCTGGAGCGGCGGGTGGACCGGGAGTTCCCGCACCCGCGCCTCCCGGAAGGGCAGCTCGCGCTGCTGCTCCTCGTCGAGGAACGCGAGGGGATCACGGTCCGCGAGGCGGCGGACGCGCTGCTGATGAAGCCGAACAACGTCAGCGCCCTGGTGGCCCGGCTCACCGAGCAGGGGCTGCTGGAACGCCGCCGGGACACCGCGGACAAGCGCGTCGCGCACCTCTACCCGACGGCCACGGCCCGGGAGCGGCTCACCGAGGTCCTGAGGCTCAAGGAAGCCCACCTCGCGCACGCCCTGCGCGCCCTCACCGACGGCGAGCGGGACGCCCTCGGCTCCGCGCTCGGCGCGCTGAGCGCACTGACCGGCCGGCTCCACCCCGCCGCCGGCTGACTCCACCTTCCGGCTGACGCCGCCCTTCGCCTGACGCCCGCCTCGCGGTTGACGGCCCGGTTCCGCGCGTGATGGATCGCGCGGGCGTCACCGCTTTCTCCGTTTCCTCCGTTCTCCGTTCTTCTGCTCTCCGTTCTTCTGCTTTCCAAGCCCCTCGTACAGACAAGGCATCTCCATGTCCGAAACGCTGGAGCAATCCAGCCTGCCCGCGTACGCCCGCCCGAAGGCCGCGCGGGGCCGCCGCGCCAACCCCTGGCTGACGCTCGTCGCCGTCGCGATCGGCCTGTTCATGGTCAACCTGGACGCGTCCGTGGTCGCGATCGCCAACCCGGCGATCGGCCAGGACCTGGGCGCGTCCACCGCCGACCTGCAGTGGGTCACCAACTCCTACCTGATCGCGATGGCCGCGTTCCTGATCCTGGGCGGCAGGCTCGGCGACCGGTTCGGGCGCCGCACCTACTACGCGATCGGCGTCGGCGGGTTCACCGTCGCCTCGGTCGCGATCGGCCTGGCCGGGACGGTCGAGGGCGTCATCGCCTTCCGCGCGGTGCAGGGCCTGTTCGCCGCGATGCTGATCCCGAACACGCTCGGCATGCTCCGCGCGGTCTTCCCGCCGCGGCGGTTCGGCATGGCCGTGGGCCTGTGGGGCATGGTCGCGGCCTGCTCCACCGCGCTCGGCCCCATCGTCGGCGGCCTGCTCATCGAGCACGCCACCTGGGAGTGGGTCTTCTACATCAACGCGCCCATCGGCGTGATCACCCTCGCCGTCAGCGCGCTCGTGCTGCCGCAGAGCAAGGACTCCACCGGCCACCACCGCTTCGACGTCCCCGGCGTGGCCGTCCTCGCGCTCGGCCTGGTCGCGCTGGTGTTCGGCGTGGTCAAGGGCGAGACCTGGGGCTGGACCTCGGGCGGGACGCTGGGCGCGCTCGCCGGCGGCGTGCTGCTGCTGGTCCTCTTCGGCTGGTACGAGACCCGCGTGGCGCACCCGCTGCTGCCGATGCGGCTGTTCCGCAGCCCCGCGCTGACCATCGGCGCGATCGTCACCGCGATCAACTTCTTCGTGCTGCTCGGCGTGATCTTCTTCCTGATGCTCTACCTGCAGAACGTGCGGGGCCTGTCGGCCGTCGAGGCCGGGGTCCGGACGCTCCCGCTGAGCCTGGCCACCGTGGTCGCGTCCCCGCTCGGCGCGGCCGTGACCGGGCGCTTCGGCGCGCGGGTGGCGATGCCGGCCGGCATGCTGCTGCAGGCCGCCGCGTCGTTCTGGATGCTGACCTGGGACGCGCACTCCCCGTACGCCGCGCTGTGGCCGACCTTCGCGGCGCTCGGCCTGGGCGTCGGCATGGTGCTGTCCGCCTCGTCCGACGCGATCGTCGGCAACGCGCCCGCCAGGGACGGCGGCGTGGCGGGCGGCCTCCAGGCGACGGCGCTGCAGATCGGCGGGGCGCTCGGCACGTCCGTGCTGGTGACGCTGATCAGCGGCCGGGTGGCGGCGACGTTCCCCGGCGAGCTGGCCGGCGCCGGGGTGCCGGAGCCCGCCGCGGCCGGCCTGGAGAAGGCGGCGGACGCCGTGGCGATGGGGATCGCCCCCGTCGCGGACGGCATGCCCGCACAGTTGCGGGCGGCGGTGGTCGAGGCGAGCGGGAACGCGTTCATGAACGGCGTGGACGTGGCCGTGGCGGTCACCGGCGCGCTCTGCCTCGCCGGGGCCGTCCTGGCGGCGTCCGGTATCCGGCGCGGACCGGGGGCCGCCGTCCGCTGATCGCGGTCCACGGTCGTTCACCTGGGTGTTTCCGGCGGATCGGGACGGGCACCACCCTGATCGTTGCTCTGAACAGACCGCCGACGAGGAGGTTCGGAGATGGCATCGGGGTGGTACGGGCCCGCAGGCCCCGGAGGCATGGACCCGTTCGAGGAGATGCTCGCGCGGTTCTTCGGCGCGCGGGCGCACCGCCGCCCGATGGAGCGGATCAGCGTCGCCCGGCTGATGAGCGAGCCCGCCCGCGATCTCGTCCGGGACGCGGCGGCGCAGGCGGCGCAGTGGGGGAGCGTCGACCTGGACGCCGACCACCTGCTGTGGGCGGCGACCCGCCAGCAGGGCACCCGGCAGTGGCTCCGGCGGGCCGGCGCCGACCCGGACGCGATCCAGGAGGAGATCGAGGGCGAGGCGCAGCGGGGCGAGCCCCGGGACGTCCCGCCGGAGCTGACGCCGGCGGCCAAGCGCGCGCTGCTGGACTCGCACCAGGTCTCGCGCGCGCTGGGGTCGTCGTACATCGGGCCCGAGCACCTGCTGTTCGCGCTCGCGCTCGACCGCGGGTCCGCCGCGGGCCGCATCCTGGACGGCGCCCACGTGACGCCCGAGTCGCTCCAGTCGGCGGCGTCCGGCGGGGGCGGCGGTGGCGGGCAGCAGCCGCCGAGCGGCGGCCACCCGTCCGAGACGCCCACCCTGGACGAGTTCGGCCGCGACCTCACCGAGCTGGCGCGGGAGGGCCGGATCGACCCGGTGATCGGCCGCGAGCGGGAGATCGAGGAGACCGTCGAGGTCCTGTCCCGGCGCACCAAGAACAACCCCGTCCTGATCGGCGACCCGGGCGTGGGCAAGACGTCGATCGCCGAGGGGCTCGCCCAGCGGATCGTGGACGACGAGGTCCCCGACACGCTGCGCGGCAAGCGGGTCGTCCAGCTCGACCTCGGCGGGCTCGTGGCCGGCACCCGCTACCGGGGCGACTTCGAGGAGCGCCTGAAGAAGGTCATGGACGAGATCCGCGAGTACGCCGACGAGCTGATCGTGTTCATCGACGAGATCCACACCATCGTCGGCGCCGGCGGCGCGGAGGGCGCGATGGGCGCCGGCAACATGCTCAAGCCGTCGCTGGCCCGCGGCGAGCTGCACGTGATGGGCGCGACCACCGTCGACGAGTACCGCCGCAACATCGAGAAGGACGCCGCGCTGGAGCGCCGGTTCCAGCCGATCCTCATCCCGGAGCCGAGCGCCGACGACAGCATCGAGATCCTGCGCGGGCTGGTGGACCGCTACGAGGCCCACCATCAGGTGCGCTACTCCGACGAGGCGCTGGTCGCCGCGGTGGACCTGTCCAGCCGCTACCTCACCGACCGGTTCCTGCCGGACAAGGCGATCGACCTGGTCGACCAGGCGGGCGCGCGGGTGCGGCTGCGGTCGGGCTCGCGCGACGGCGGCCGCCGCGAGCTGGAGGACCGCCTCGACCGGCGGCGCCGGGAGAAGGACCAGGCCGTCGCCGACGAGGACTACGAGAAGGCGTCCGCGCTGCGCGACGAGATCGCCCGCCTGGAGAGCGACCTCGACCACCGCGGCAGCGGCCATCCCGCCGCGGTGCCGCTGGTGACGGCCGAGGACATCGCCGAGGTGGTGTCGCGGATCTCCGGTGTCCCGGTGACGCAGCTGACCCAGGCCGAGCGCGAGCGGCTGTCCCGCCTGGAGGAGCACCTGCACGAGCGGGTCATCGGCCAGGACGACGCCGTGGCCGCGGTCGCGCGCGCCGTCCGGCGGTCCCGCGCCGGCATGGGCGACCCGGACCGGCCGATCGGCGGCTTCCTGTTCCTCGGCCCGACGGGCGTCGGCAAGACCGAGCTGGCCAAGGCGCTCGCGGAGGCGCTGTTCGGCAGCCGCGACCGGATGATCCGGTTCGACATGAGCGAGTTCCAGGAACGGCACACCGTCAGCCGCCTGATGGGCGCGCCGCCCGGGTACGTCGGCTACGAGGAGGCCGGCCAGCTGACCGAGATGGTGCGGCGGCAGCCGTACTCGGTGATCCTGCTGGACGAGATCGAGAAGGCCCACCAGGACGTGTTCAACGTCCTCCTCCAGCTGCTCGACGACGGCCGGCTCACCGACGCCCAGGGCCGGACGATCGACTTCCGCAACACCGTCGTGATCATGACGAGCAATCTGGGCTCCGACCTGATCACCGGCCAGAACGAGATCGGCTTCGGCATGGTGGGCGACGGCCGGGACAGCGCGCTGAGCGACCGGATCATGCGGCGGCTGCGCGAGTCGTTCCGGCCCGAGTTCCTCAACCGGATCGACGAGATCATCGTCTTCCGGCGCCTGGAGGAGACCCAGCTCCGCCAGATCACCGATCTCCTGCTGGACGAGACCCGGCGCCGCCTGCGCGCCCAGGACGTCTCGGTGTCGTTCGCCACCGAGGCGGTCGACTGGCTCGCCCGCCGCGGGTACCAGCCCGAGTTCGGCGCCCGGCCGCTGCGCCGCACCATCCAGCGGGAGGTCGACGACCGCCTCTCCGACCTGCTGCTCTCCGGCGACCTGCCGCCGGGCCACCATGTCGAGGTCGCCGCCGGGGCCGAGGGGCTCGACTTCCACGTCACCGAACCGGCACCCGCGGCGTGACGCGGTGACCGGCGGGTCGCCCGCCGTCCGGACGATCGTTACAGTGGGCTGATGCCGGAAACACAGCCCCGCCGGTTGCCTCGCGGACGTCATGCGCTGGCGCGCGAGGAGGTCCGGCGCATCCAGCGCGCGCGGTTGTGCAGGGCTATGGCCGAGGTCATGGCGGAGAAGGGGTACGTGGCCACGTCGGTGGCCGACGTGCTCCAGCGCGCGGTGGTGTCGCGGCAGAGCTTCTACGAGCTGTTCGACTCCAAGCTCGACTGCTTCATGGCCGCCTTCGACGGCGCGGGCGAGCTGCTGCTGGAGCGGCTGGCCGGGGACGTCGGGGACGAGCGGAAGGTCGCGGACGTCATCGGCAAGGCCGCGCCGGACGACCGGCTGGAGCTGGCCGAGCGGGCGATCACCGCGTACCTGGCGGCGCTGGCGGCGGAGCTGCCGTACGCGCGGCTGTTCCTCGTCGAGGTGTACGCGGCCGGGCCGGCGGCGATCCGGCGGCGCGGCGCGATCCAGGAGGCGATCACCGAGGCGCTGGCCGGGCTGGTCGGCGGCGAGGACGAGGCGGCCAGGTTCGCCTGCCGGATGATCGTGGCGGCGACGAGCGCGATGGTGACGCCGGCGGTGGCCGAGAACGACGCGGACGCGCTGCGGGCGCTCGGGCCGCCGCTGGTCGAGCACGTCCGGCGGCTCTGGGCGGCCGGGATCCTGGGCGGCTCCTGACACCGCCTCGGGCGGCGGGCACGGGCCGGCCCCCTTGACCCGTCAAATGAACGGTCTTTTAATTCGGTGATGGGCCGCATCGCGGGCGTGACCGCCGCCGAGACGCGCGAACGGCTGCTGCGCGCGGCCGCCGACGCCTTCGCCCGGCGCGGGTACGACGGGACGCGCGTGGCCGACATCGCGGCGGCGGCCGGCGTGAGCAACGGCGCGCTGTACGCCCACTTCGGCTCCAAGGGCGAGCTGCTGGTGGCGGCGCTGCGCGTGCACGGGCGGCGGATGCTCGCCGACATGCTCGCCGCCGAGCCGGACCGGCCGATCACCGAGCTGCTGCTGGTCATCGGCCGGTGGCTGCCGCGCCGCCGGGACGCCGGCGGCCACCTCATCGTGGAGGCGCTGGTCGCGGCGCGGCGGGACGAGGACGTGGCCGGGCCGATGCGCGACTACATGGGGGAGCGGGCGGGCTGGATGGCCGGGCTCGTGGCGGCGGCCCAGAGCGCGGGCGAGCTGGACCCGGCGCTGTCGCCGGACGCGCTCGCCCATTTCTGCTTCCTGCTGGCGATGGGCAGCGCGCTGGTCACCCCCGACATGCACGCGGTCGGCGAGGAGGAGTGGGCCGCGCTGCTGGCCCGCGTCGTGGAGGCGCTGGCCCCGGCCGGCCCTCCGGTACGGACGGGAGGAACGCCGTGAAGGTGCGGATCGACACCGGGCGCTGCCAGGGCCACGGCCGCTGCTACGACCTGGCGCCCGAGCTGTTCGGCGAGGACGAGGAGGGCTACGGGACCGTCCTGGACGGCGGGGTCGTCCCGCCGGGCGGGGAGAACGGCGCGCGCCGGGCGGTGGCCAACTGCCCGGAACGCGCCGTCGACGTCCTCAAGGAAGGGCAGGAGGGGTGAGATGACCGCCGACGAGCGCTTCGTCCGGGACTTCCGCGAGATGCAGGAGGACCGGCCGGACGGCACCCGCAGCGAGATCGTCACCGGACCGGTCGCGGACTGGGCGACCGACTTCTCCCACATGGAGGAGGAGTGGGCCGCCGACCCGTACCCGATCCAGGACGACCTGCGCGAGCGCTGCCCGATCGCGCGCACCGGCCGGTTCGGCGGCGGCTGGCTGCCCACCCGGTACGAGGACGTCGCGGCGATCGCCTACGACACCGACCGGTTCAGCTCCCGGTCGATCATCATGAGCAACTTCCGGCCGCCGCGCGAGGTCGCCCCGGTCGGCGGCGTCCCGCCGATCTCGTCCGACCCGCCGTTCCACCGCGACGCGCGCAGGATCCTGCTGCCGGCGTTCACGAAGTCGGCGGTGGGGCGGCTGGAGCCGGCGACGCGGGCGTTCTGCCACTCGCTGATCGACGGCTTCGCGGGCCGGGACGTGGTCGACGCGGCCCGCGACTACGCCCAGCACATCCCGATGCGGGTCATCGCGGACATGCTGGGCTTCCCGCCGGAGGACGGGCCGCGGTTCCGGGAGTTCGTGGAGAACGCGCTAGAGGGGATCAACCGGCCGCCCGAGGAGCGGATGGAGCGCATGGGGCGGCTGTTCGACTACCTCCTCGCGCAGATCCGCGACCATGTCACCGAGCCGCGCGACGACCTCACGACGTACCTGATCGACGCCGAGCTGTACGGCCGCAAGCTGGAGCCGTCCCATGTGGCGGGCACGATGGCGCTGCTGCTCATCGCGGGGATCGACACGACGTGGAGCGCGATCGGCGCGTCGCTGTGGCACCTGGCCGGGACGTCCGCCGACCGGGAGCGCCTCGTCGCCGATCCCGCGCTGCTGCCGACCGCGATGGAGGAGTTCCTGCGCGCCTACGCGCCGGTCACGATGGCGCGGCTGGTCAAGGAGGACATGACCTGGAACGGCGTGGAGATGAAGGCCGACGACTGGGTGCTGCTGTCGTTCCCGGCGGCCAACCGCGACCCGGCGCAGTTCGAGCGGGCCGGCGAGGTCGTGATCGACCGTGAGGTGAACCGGCACGCGGCGTTCGGCCTCGGCATCCACCGCTGCGTCGGCTCCCACCTGGCGCGGATGGAGCTGCGCGTCGCCCTGGAGGTCTGGCTGGAGCGCTACCCCTCGTTCACCCTGGACGACCCGGCCGCGGTGACGTGGGCGGCGGGGCAGGTCCGCGGGCCGCGCACGCTCCCGCTCCGCGTCGGCTGAGCGCCCGCCGGCCGGGCCCGGGGCCGGCGGCGCCTGCGTACACTTTGCGGCATGCCCAAGCGCGCGCCGGAACCGGTGATGCGGGTCGTGCTCACCCGCGACCTCATCGTGCACACCGCCGTCGGCCTGGTCGAGCGCGAGGGCCCGCAGGCGCTGTCGATGCGCGCGGTGGCCGCCGAGCTGGGCGTGACGGCGATGGCGATGTACAACCATGTGCCCAACAAGGACGCGCTGGTCAGAGGCATCGCCGAGTACGTGATGAGCACCCTGGAGCTGCCCGCGGCCGAGCCCGCGGACTGGCGCTCGGGGGCGCGCGACCTGGTGCGGGCGTTCCGCCGGACCGCCGAGGAGTACCCGCGCTGCATGTCGCTGGTGGTGGCGAGCAAGAGCGGGATCCCGGTGGGGCTGCGCGCGATCGAGCGCGCCCTCTCCCTGTGCGCCCGGGCCGGTCTGGACGGCCCGGCCTCGGTCCGCGTGATGCGCGCGCTGATGGCGTACACGCTGGGCTTCCAGCTGCGCGAGGCCGGGCTCAGCAAGCTGCTGCGCGAACCGGACGCGGAGCCGGGCGGCCCGGACGCGCTGACGCGGCAGGACCCCGACGGCGACTTCGAGTTCGGCCTCGACCTGTTCCTGTCCTCGGTCGAGGAGATGGGGCGGCGCGCGACCTGACCCGCCGCCGGGCGGCGGTCGGCGGGCGGTCAGTGGGTGGTCAGTTGGCGGCGGGCCCTGCCGCGCGGGGGAGCCGGTCGAGCGCGGCGAGCAGCATCTCCAGCCCGCATTCGAAGTCCGCCTCGTGGTCGTCCAGCACCAGCTCGTCGGCCAGGGCGATGACGTGGGGGATCTCGCCGGGGTCCACCTCCAGCAGCGCGTCCGCGTTGCCGGACGGCAGGCCGTGCGGCATCCGGAGGGCGCCGCCCTCCATCATCTGGGCGCCCATCACGTACGACATGAGCGCCCGCAGCGCGCGCACCGAGGTCGCCGCGTCGAACCCGGCGGCCTCGAACAGCGCCAGCGCCCGCTCCGCCGTCCGCCGCCCGAACAGCTGGCCGCTCCGGCCGGTCAGCACCAGGTGCATGCTGCGCGGATGGCGGCGCGCGGTCGCGCGGAACGCCCCGACCATGGCGCGGGCGTTGAGCCTCCAGTCCCGGCCGGGGTTGGCCTCGGCCTCGGGGACGTCCAGCCCGGCGAGGACGGACTCGGCCACGGCCTCCAGCAGCGCGTCCTTGTTGGGCACGTGGTTGTAGAGCGACATCACCCCGACCCCGAGCTCGGCGGCGATCTTGCGCATGGACAGCGCCCGGGCGCCGTCCCGCTCGATGATCGCGATGGACGTCCGGACGATCCGGTCGCGCGTCAGGGGCCGCCGTTCGACGGGGCCGGCCGGGGTCTTCGCCACGGGTAGAGCGTATCGGCCGCACCGGCCCGGCCAAGAACGTACGGCATAAATCTTGTATACGCCGTACGTCTCGTGTCATGGTGGCCGGGACGGTGTCGCCCGGAACGCGGAGGTGTCATGGAAACGGCGAGCGCCGGCGTCACGCACGTGACCTGGACCGACAAGAAGAAGCACCTGTGGATCCTCGGGCTGGTCGTCCCGCTGTCGCCGTTCCTGGCGTGGGGGCTGGTCGCGCTCACCGGCTGGGACGTCCTGTGGTTCACCGGCGGGCTGATCCTGGGCGTGATCGGGCCCGTGCTCGACAAGGCGCTCGGCGAGGACTCCGGCAACCCGCCCGAGAGCGTCCTGGGATGGCTGGAGGAGCGGAGGTACTACCGCTGGTGCGTGTACCTGTACATCCCGCTCCAGTACGCGGGGCTGGTGCTGGCCTGCTGGATGTGGTCGCGCGGGGACATGTCGCTGCTCGGGAAGCTCGGGCTCACCCTGACGATCGCCAACGTCGGCGGGATCGGCATCAACACCGCGCACGAGCTGGGGCACAAGAAGGAGCGGGCCGAGCGCTGGCTGTCGAAGGTCACGCTGGCGCAGACCGCGTACGGGCACTTCTACATCGAGCACAACCGCGGCCACCACGTCCGCGTCGCGACCCCGGAGGACCCGGCCAGCGCCCGCCTCGGCGAGAGCTTCTACCGCTTCTGGCCGCGCACGGTCCGGGGGAGCCTGCGGTCGGCCTGGCGGCTGGAGAGGGCGCGGCTGGCGCGGACGGGCCGCGGCCCCTGGACGCCGCGCAACGACGTCCTGAACGCCTGGGCGATGACGGTCGTCCTGTACGGCGGGCTGATGGCGGCGTTCGGCATCGGGATCGCCCCGTACCTGCTGGCGCAGGCGGTGATCGGCTTCACGCTGCTGGAGGTCATCAACTACCTGGAGCACTACGGGCTGCTGCGGCAGAAGACTCCGGGCGGGCGGTACGAGCGGTGCGCGCCCCGGCATTCCTGGAACAGCAACAGCATCGCCTCCAACATCCTGCTGTACCACCTGCAGCGGCACAGCGACCACCACGCCAACCCCACCCGCCGCTACCAGGCGCTGCGGCACTTCGACGAGGCGCCGCGGCTGCCCGGCGGCTACCTGGTGCTGGCGCGGCTGGTGTTCGTCCCGCCGCTGTGGCGGCGCGTGATGGACGGGCGCGTCCTCGCCCACTACGGCGGTGACGCGAGCCTGGCCAACGTCCAGCCGGGACGGCATGCGCGGTACGGCGCCATCCCGCCCGCCGCCGGGGCCGCGACCGGGGCCGGGGGTGCGGCATGACCTACCGCTGCCCGGTCTGCGGTTACGAGTACGCCGAGGAGTCCGGCGACCCCCGCGAGGGCTTCCCGGCCGGCACGCCGTGGGCCGGCGTTCCCGACGACTGGGCCTGCCCCGACTGCGGCGTCCGAGAGAAGATCGATTTCGAGAGGGTCTGAGCGATGGGCGAGTACCGGATCTGGGAGTGCGCCGTCTGCGGCTTCGTCTACGACGAGGCCGAGGGCTGGCCCGAGGAGGGCATCCCACCGCGCACCCGATGGGCGGACGTTCCCGACGACTGGGCGTGCCCCGACTGCGGGGCCGCCAAGGCCGACTTCGAGATGGCGGAGGTCGGGCGTACGAGGTCTTGACACCGGCGGGTGACGCGGAGCACATTGCTTTAGAAGGAAATTCTAGAAGCTCTTTCTAAAGTCTGTTTCGTCCAGAGTGGGAGGGAACGACATGTCCGCGCTCGCCGATGGAAGAGTCGTCATCGTGACCGGCGCGGCCCGCGGCATCGGCCGCGAGCACGCGCTGGCGTTCGCCCGGCACGGGGCCAGAGTGGTCGTCAACGACCTGGGCGCCGAGGTGGACGGCACCGGCTCCTCGGCCGGCCCCGCCGGGGAGGTCGTCGAGGAGATCAGGGCGATGGGCGGCGAGGCCGTCGCCGACGGCACCGACGTCTCCGACTTCGAGGCCGCCCGGCGCATGGTGGAGTCGGCCGTCGAGCGGTTCGGCGACCTCCACGTCCTCGTCAACAACGCCGGCATCCTGCGCGACCGGATGCTCGTCAACATGACCGCGGACGAGTGGGACGACGTCGTCCGCGTCCACCTCCGGGGAACGTTCGCGCCGCTCCGGCACGCCGCCGCCTACTGGCGGGAGCGGCACAAGGCCGGGCACGCCGTCGACGCCCGGGTCGTCAACACCAGCTCGTCCTCCGGCATCTACGGCAATCCCGGCCAGGGCAACTACGGCGCCGCCAAGGCCGGGATCGCCTCCCTCACCGTGATCGCGGCCCGCGAGCTGCGCCGGTACGGCGTGACCGTCAACGCCGTGGCGCCGGCGGCGCTGACCCGGATGACCGAGAACCTCATCAGCGGACGCGAGCGGCCGGAAGGCTTCGACCAGGCCGACCCCGGGAACATCGCGCCGCTGGTGGTGTGGCTGGCGAGCCCGGAGGCCCGCGACGTCACCGGCCGGGTCTTCAACGTCCGCGGCGGCACGATCAGCGTGGCGGAGGGCTGGCGGGCCGGGCCCTCGGCCGACAAGGGCGCCCGCTGGGAGCCGCACGAGCTGGGCGACGTCGTGCCCGCCCTCCTGGCGAAGGCCCGCCCGAACGTCCTGACCGACGGGGTGACCCCGGAGGAGCCGAAGTGAGCCTCGACCACACCCTCGTCGGCGTGCCGTCCGAGCCCGTGCTGCGCGAATGGACGTCCGCCGACACCCTCCTGTACGCGCTCGCGGTGGGCGCGGGACTTGGCGACCCCGCGCGCGAGCTGGCGTTCACCACCGAGAACTCGGCGGGCGTGCCGCAGCGCGTGCTGCCGACCTTCGCCGTGCTCGCGGCGCGCGCCGCGGCCCGCCGCAGGCTGGGCGACTTCGATCCGGCGATGCTCGTCCACGCCGAGCAGTCGTTCGAGCTGCACCGCCCGCTGCCGCCGTCCGGCGCGGTGCGCGTCACCACGACCGTGACCGGCATCCACGACAAGGGGAGCGGCGCGCTCGTCGTCACCGAGTCCGCCGCCGCCGACCCCGAGACCGGCGAGCGGGTCGTGGACGCGCGCAGCTCGGCGTTCATCCGCGGCGAGGGCGGCTTCGGCGGCGACCGGGGGCCGCGCGACGAGTGGCGCCGCCCCGACCGGAAACCGGACCATCTGGTCACCTGCCCGACCCGGCCCGAGCAGGCGCTGATCTACCGGCTCACCGGGGACCGCAACCCGCTGCACTCCGACCCGGCCTTCGCCGCCCGCGCCGGGTTCGACCGGCCCATCCTGCACGGCCTGTGCACGTACGGCGTGACAGGCCGGGCCCTCCTGCACGCCGCCGCCGGCTCCGACCCGGCCCGGTTCGCCGCGATGTCGGGCCGGTTCAGCAGCCCCGTGTACCCGGGCGAGGAGCTGACCGTCGCGATGTGGCAGGACGGCGAGACGGTCCTCTTCCAGACCGCCAAGGCCGACGGGACCGTCGTCATCGACCGCGGCCGCGCCCGCGTCCGCCCCACCTCCTCTTCCTCCTGACTCTTCTTCCTCCTGACTCTCTCCTAACGAACGGAGCGACGACCATGGTGGACTTCTCCCTCACCGACGAGGAACGGCAGATCCGCGACACCGTGCGCGCGTTCGTCGAGCGCGAGGTGATGCCCCTCGAACCGGACGTGCTGCGCAGCGAGCGCTCCGGCGGCCCCGGCCTGGACCCGGACGTGCTGCGCGAGCTGCGCGCCAAGGCCCGCCAGGCCGGGTTCTGGGGCGTGAACACCCCCGAGGAGTACGGCGGCATGAACCTCGGCGCCGTCATGTCGGCGATCCTGGCGATGGAGACGGGGCGGACGTTCGTCCCGTTCAGCTTCGGCGGCTCGGCCGACAACATCCTGTACGCCGGGAACGACGAGCAGAAGCGCCGCTACCTGATCCCCACCATCGAGGGCGAGCGGCGGTCCTGCTTCGCCATCACCGAGCCCGGCGCCGGATCGGACGCCCGCAACATCCGGACGCGCGCCGTCCGCGACGGCGGCGACTGGGTGATCAACGGCGAGAAGACGTTCATCACCGGCGGCAACGAGGCCGACTTCGTCATGGTGTTCGCGGTGACCGACCCCGGCAAGGGCGCGGACGGCGGCGTGACCTGCTTCCTCGCCGACCGCGACATGGGCTGGAAGTCCGAGCCGATCCCGACCATGGGCCAGTGGGGCCCGGCCGCGCTGGTCTTCGAGGACGTCCGCGTCCCGGACGAGAACGTGCTGGGCGAGGTCGGCCGGGGCTTCGAGCTGGCGATGCGCTGGATCGGCCAGGGCCGCTTCATGATCCCCGCCCGCGCGATCGGCTCCGCCGAGCGGATGCTGCAGATGGCGGTCGACTACGCGCGCATCCGCAAGTCCATGGGCCATCCGATCGCCGAGTACCAGGCGATCCAGTGGATGATCGCCGACTCCCAGGTGGAGATCGAGGCGGCCAAGTGGCTCACCCTGCACGCCGCCTGGCAGGTCCAGCAGGGCCGGGACGCGCGGCACGCCTCGTCCATCGCCAAGCTGCACGGCGCCGTGATGGCCAACCAGGTCGTCGACCGCGTCCTGCAGATCCACGGCGGCATGGGCTACACCAAGGAGCTGCCCATCGAACGGTGGTACCGCGAGCTGCGGCTGCTGCGGATCTTCGAGGGCACCGACGAGATCCAGCGCCGCACCATCGCCCGCAACCTGATCAAGGGCCACGTGCGGCTCGGCGGGATCGGCGAATGAGCGCGGGCCGCGCCCGCCGCACCAGGCGCCGGCGGGCGGCGATCGTCGGGGTCGCCGAGTCCGACATCGGCAGGACCCCGCACCTGACCGTCCTGTCCCAGCAGGCGCTCGCCGCCCGCGACGCGCTCGCCGAGGCCGGGCTGGACCGCGCCGACGTGGACGCCCTGTTCACCGCCGGCGCCTGGGGCTGGGCGCCGACGATGACGCTCGCCGAATACCTGGGGATCCAGCCGCGCCACACCGACTCCACCAACATCGGCGGCTCGTCGTTCGAGGCCCATGTCGGCCACGCCGCCGCGGCGATCGAGGCCGGGCTGATCGACGTCGCGCTGATCACCTACGGCAGCACGCAGCGAACCCAGCGGTCCCGCGGCCGGCCGCGGCCCGCCGACCTGACCGCGCAGTTCGAGGCGCCGTTCGGGCTCCCGCAGCCCGTCGGGGCGTACGCGCTGGCGGCGATGCGGCACATGCACGAGTACGGCACCACGCCCGAGCAGCTCGCCGAGGTCGCCGTCGCCGCCCGCGAGTGGGCCCGGCTCGACCCGCGCGCCCCGTACCGCGACCCGCTAACGGTCGCGGACGTGCTGGACTCGCCGATGATCTGCGAGCCGCTGCGCAAGCTGGACTGCTGCCTGGTCACCGACGGCGGCGGCGCGGTGGTCGTCGCCGCCGAGGACCGGTTCGCGGACGTGGCCACCGTCCCGGTCGAGGTGCTCGGCCACGGCGAGACCCACACCCACGCCACCATCTCCAACATGCCCGACCTGACCGTGACGGGCGCCGCGCGGTCGGGCCCGGCGGCCCTCGCGATGGCCGGGGTGGGGCTGGACGACATCGACGTGTCCGAGATCTACGACTCGTTCACCATCACCGTCCTGCTCACCCTGGAGTCGCTCGGCTTCTGCAAGCCCGGCGAGTCCGGCGACTTCGTGTCCGGCGGCCGCACCGCGCCGGGCGGCGCGTTCCCGATGAACACCAACGGCGGCGGGCTGTCGTACACCCATCCCGGCATGTACGGGATCTTCCTGCTCATCGAGGCGGCCCGGCAGCTGCGCGGCGAATGCGGCGACCGCCAGGTGCCGGGCGCCGAGCTCGCGCTGGTGCACGGCACCGGCGGGGTGCTGTCGTCCACGTCCACCGTCATCCTCGGGAGGCACCGGTGACGATCCGGCCCGTACCCGACGCCGACACCGCCCCGTACTGGGACGGCCTGGCCGCCGGGGAACTGCGGTTGCAGCGCTGCGGCGGCTGCGGCCGCACGGTCTTCTACCCGCGGGCGGTGTGCCCGCACTGCTTCGGGGCCGACCTTGCCTGGTACGCCGCCTCCGGCCTCGGGACGATCTACTCGTTCACCGTCGCGCACCGCGCCTTCGGGGAGTTCGCGGAGCAGGCGCCGTTCACGGTCGCGCTGGTCGACCTGGACGAGGGCGTCCGGATGATGACCCGGATCACCGGCCCCGGCCGGCCGGCCATCGGCGACCGCGTCCGCCTCGACATCACCGCGGTCGCCGGCGACCTCGGCCTGCCGTACTTCACCCGTACCGCCGAAGGCGAGGCCGGATGACCGGGAGCGCGCGGCTGCGCGAGCTGTTCGAGCCCCGTTCCATCGCCCTGGTGGGCGCGACCGACAAGTCCGGCTGGTCGCGCAGCACGTTCGCCAACCTGCGCAGGCACGGGTTCGCGGGGCGCGTCCACCTGGTGAACCCGCGCGGCGGGACGGTGCACGGCGAGCCCGCCGCCAAGAGCCTGTCCGACATCACCGAACCGGTCGACCTCGCGTACGTCATGGTCCCGACCGCGGCCGTCGCCGGCGTGCTGGAGGAGGGGGCGGGCCGCGGGATCCGCAACTACGTGGTGCTCACCGCCGGGTTCGGCGAGACGGGCGAGGAGGGCCGCCGGCGCGAGGAGGAGATCGCCGCGCTCGCCCGCCGCCACGGGCTGACCCTGCTCGGCCCCAACGGCAACGGCTACATCAACGCCGCCGCGGGCGCGACGCCGTACGGGCTGCCCATCCCCGAACCGCTCGTCGCCGGCTCGGTCGGGGTGGTGCTGCAGAGCGGCGCGCTGGCCACCTCGGTCCTGGCGTACGCGCAGGCCCGAAACGTGGGCATCAGCCTCCTGACGGCCATGGGCAACGAGACCGGCGTGACGGTCACCGACGTGATCGACCACCTGGTGGACGACCCGGCCACCCGGGTGATCGCGCTGTTCCTGGAGTCGGTGCGGCGGCCCGCCGAGTTCGCACGGGCCGCCCGGCGCGCGCTGGAGGCGGGCAAGCCCGTCGTGGCGCTGAAGATCGGGCGCAGCGCGGTCGCCTCGCGCGCCGCGCGGGCGCACACCGGCGCGCTGGTCGGCGACGACGCCGTGGTGGACGCGGCGTTCCGGCGGCTCGGGGTGCTGCGGGTCGGCTCGCTGGAGGACCTGATCGTCACCGCCGGGCTGCTCGCCGCGACCGGCCCGCTCCCCGGCCCGCGGCTCGGGGTGGTCACCCCGTCCGGCGGCGCCTGCGAGATCATCGCCGACCGGGCCGAGGAGGAGGGGCTGCTGCTCCCGCCGCTGGCGCCCGCCACCGTGGCGCGGCTGGAGGAGATCCTGCCCGCCTTCGCGACCCCGCAGAACCCGCTGGACGTGACCGGGTACGTCGTCGTCGACCGCACGCTCCTCGGCCGCGCCATGGAGATCGTCGCGACGGACCCGGGCATCGACGCCGTCGTCGGCCTCTCCGACCTGCCGCGTTCCGCGCCCCCGGACCCGGCGCCGGTGCTGCGCCTGTACGAGGAGAACGCCCGCCGCATCGCCGCGTTCCCGCTGCCGACCGTGCTGATGAGCAACGTGCCGCTGGACGTCACCGCGTTCGGCCGGACCGTCCAGGAGACCACCGGGTACCCGCACGTGGTGGGCGGGATCGAGCACGGGATGCGGGCGCTCGGGGCGGCCGTGGCATGGTCGCGGCACCGGTCCCGCGCGCTCGCGGAACCGCCGCCGGCCGCGCCGCCCGAGCCCGTCGTGCGCGGCGGGCCCGGCGAGCCCGGCGGCGTCTGGGCCGAGCACCGCGCCGCGCGGCTGCTGGCGGACAACGGCGTCCCCGTCGTGCCGGGCACGCTCGCGGCCGACGCCGGAGCCGCCGCCGCGGCCGCGGAACGGCACGGCTACCCGGCCGTCCTCAAGCTCGCGGCCGACGGCCTCGCGCACAAGAGCGACATCGGCGGCGTCCGGCTCGGCCTGCGCACGGCCACCGAGGTGCGCGCGGCGCACGCGGAGCTGCTCGCCGCCGCGGCGGAGGCGGGGCTCGGCGCGGCCGCGACGCTCGTCCAGCCGCAGCGCGAGGCCGGGACCGAACTGCTCGTCGGGGTCGTCCGCGACCCGGCCTGGGGCCCGGTGCTCGCGGTCGCGCTGGGCGGCGTGTGGGTGGAGGTGCTCGACGACTCCGCGCTGCGGCCGCTGCCCGCGGACGCCCCGGAGATCCGGCGGGCGCTGGAGGAGCTGCGCGGCGCGGCCGTGCTGCGCGGCGCGCGCGGCGGCGAGCCGGCCGACCTGGACGCGGTGGCGGAGGTGGTCGCGCGGGTGGGCCGGCTGGCGGCCGGGCTGGGGGAGCGGCTGGAGTCCCTGGAGATCAACCCGCTGCTCGTCCGGGGCTCCCGGGTCGAGGCCCTGGACGCCCTGGTGACCTGGCGGGACTGACATCCCGCATGTCCCCTGGCGCCCCGGGACGCGCCGCCCGGCGGCTCAGGGAAGGTGGTCGGCGGCCCGGTCGTGCATGGCGAGCGCCAGCTCGACCGCGCTGTCGACGACCGCGTCGAGGTCGTCGCCCAGCCGGCCGTCGGCCCACCGCTGCGCCAGCTCGGTCATCGCGCCGGTGAACATGGTGGCGGCGATGACCAGCGGCAGCCGCGGGCTCTCCACCCGGCTCATCGCGAGGACCCCGTCCAGCAGGGCGGTCTGCGCGGCGCGGCGGCGCTCGGCGAGCACCTCGTTGCCGCGCGCCTCGGCGAACAGGACGCGGCCCCGGCGGGGGTCGTCGCTGATGAACCTCAGCACGGCCCGGACGCCCGCGCGGGTACGGGCGGCCGGCCGCGGCCCGGCCTCGTCCAGCGCGCGGGCCAGGACCTCGCCCAGCGTGGTCGCCGCCTGGTCGTAGACGGCCGCGAGCAGCTCGCCGGTGTCGGCGAAGTTCTCGTAGAAGTAGCGGGTGTGCAGCGCGGCCTCGCGGCACACCGCGCGGACCGTCAGCGCGGACTCGCCCTCGTCCCCGAACAGCCGGTACGCGGCGCGGACGAGCATGTCGCGCCGCTCGTCCCGGCGCCGGGACGCGGGGACCCCCGCCCACCGGGTCGCTGCGGCAGGACGCGCGCTCACCATGGCGCCACCCTACCCATCGTTCCCCGCCGAGTCTGGACACGGTCGTACCCAGATGCCTACTCTGGATACAGATGTAGCCAGAACGGGAGTGCCGGATGCCATCGAGAGCCAACATCCTCGCGTCACGCTTCGAGCGGGCCTTCGACGCCGAGATCCGCTCCAGGTTCTTCAAGGGCCTGGACTTCGCGGGCCCGGAGGGCGACCCCGGCTGGTTCGGCCCCGGCAGCGCGGTCTGGTACGTGCACTCGCACCTGCCCACCCTCGTCCTCGGCCTCGTCGGCGCCGCCTACATCGAAGGGCTCGACCCGAGCATCAGCTGGATGGGCTACGACCACTCCCGGCTGGCCGAACGGGTCGACGGCGTCCCCACCGGCAACATCGACCCCGAGGGCGGCGCGGTCCGGCTCGGGCACTCGATCTCCTTCTTCATCGGCACCGCCTACGGCTCCACCGAGACCGCCGAGCGCCTGGCCCGCACCGTCCGCGCCATGCACCACACGGTCAAGGGCACCCGGCCGGACGGGCTGCCGTACGACGCCGACGACCCCGAGTGGCTGCGGTGGAACTACGCCACCGTCGTCTGGGGGCTCGCGACCGCGCACGAGCGCTACCACCGCCGCCCGCTGCGCGGCGCCGACCTGGACCGCTACTACGGCGAGTTCGTCCGGGTCGGCGAGGCCCTGGGCGGGACGGACCTGCCCGCCACCAAGGCGGAGGTCGCCGACTGCCTGGAGTCGTACCTGCCGCGGCTGGCGCTGACGCCCATCAAGGCGTTCGCCACCGGCCCGAACCTGCGCGACAGCAAGAGCCGCCCGTGGGAGCCGGGCAGCGCGTTCATGGACTGGGCGGCCCGCGACATGCTCCCGAAGTGGGCGCAGCGCCTCGCCCTTTACCAGCCGCCCAACCCGGTGACGCTGCGCCTGCGCCGCACCTCCCTGTGGGTCGCGCTCAACGCGCTGCACGACAGCGCGGGCCCGCTGCCCGAGTTCCGGCAGGCCCAGGCGCGCGTGGCCGCGGGCACCCGGAGCGCTCCGGTCGCCTCGACCGCGCCGGCCGCCCCCGACCCGGTCCTGACCCGCCGCGAGGTGGAGGACGCGGACCTGCTCACGGCGGGGGACCCGGCATGACCGGCACCGGGGTGGACGCGCCCGGCGGCATCCCCGGCGCGGCCCCGGGGGCGGGCTCGCTCATCTGGCGGTACGCGGGCGACTGGCGGGGCGGCCTCGGCAGCCGCGCGATCCTGCTCCTCCAGGTGGCCCATCCCGTCGTCGGCGCCGGCGTGGCCGACCACTCCGACTTCCTGGAGGACCGCTGGGGACGCCTCCTGCGCACGATGGAGTCCACGTTCGACTTCCTCGGCTACCGGGGCGAGGAGCGCGGCCGCCGCGAGGCCGCCCGGCTGCGCGAGGTCCACAAGGACATCAAGGGCGTGGACGCGCAGGGCCGCCGCTACCACGCGCTCAACCCCGAGGCGTACCTCTGGGTGCACGCCACCCTGCTGCACGGCATGGTCCACACGCAGCGGCTCTTCGGCACGCCCATCCCGCCGGCCCGGGAACGCGCCCTCTACGACGAGTGGGCGGAGCTGGCGCTGGCGCTGGGCATCACCGAGCGCCACATCCCCGAGGACCCCGCCGCGTTCCGGGACTACTTCGACACGATGGTGAACGAGCGGCTGGAGGACAACGCCACGGTGCGGCTGCTCATCGCCCTGGACCGGGAGCCGCTGCCGCCCCCGCCGCGCTGGCCGCTGCCCCGGCTCGCCTGGACGGGCGCCATGGCGCCGCCCGCGGCCGTGCTGCGCCGGGCCGGGATCGGCTTCCTGCCGCCCGTGCTGCGGGAGCGGTTCGGGCTGCCGTGGACGGCCGCCGACGAGCACGGCTTCCGGCTGTTCTCGCGGGCGATGCGGACCGCGGACCGGGCGCTGGCCGATCCGCTGCGCCTCACGCCGATCGCGGCCCGCGCCCTGTGGCGCGCCCGGCGGGAACGCCGGGCCGCGCCTCAGGAGGTCCCGGCCCGCACCGTGTAGAACTTCAGCCACACCGCGGGCCGCCCCTCGCCGGGGTCGAGCGCGAGGGAGCCGACCACCGGGGTGTCGTTGAGGAACGCCCACGGCCCCTCGGGCGCCTCGATGCGGATCGCGGTCAGCCCGAGGGGACCGTCGCCGCGGGCGGACACCGTCCCCTGGTTGGTGATGGTCAGGACGGTCCCGTCGGCAAGGCGGACGGCGTAGGTGGCGCTGACCGTCCCGGTGCCGTCGCCGCGCTGCAGGCTCCAGTCGGCGCCGCCGGGGACGACCTCGCCCTCCAACCGCCCGCCGACGGTGCCGCCGGTGATGGGGATGATGCTGCGCCGGCCCCCGGGGACGGGCCCGGCGTCGATGGGTTCGCCGATCTCGACGCGGAGCTCGGCGAGCGGTTCGAGGACGAGCGGCGGGTGGCTCACGGCGCCCCCGTTCAGGCGTAGTGGCGGTAGATGGGGCGGGCGACGCAGGCCGGCTTGGCGGCGCCCTCGATCTCGACGGTGAAGTCGCAGACCATCTGGACGCCGTCGCCGGCCACGTCGGTGACCTCGGCGACCGCCGCGGCGAGCCGGATCCTCGCGCCGACCTTCACGGGGCTGGGGAAGCGGACCTTCTCCAGCCCGTAGTTGATGCTCATCTTCATGCCGCGGATGGCGAGCAGGTCGTTGAAGAGCGGGATGACCAGCGACAGCGTGAGGTAGCCGTGGGCGATCGTGCCGCCGAACGGGCCGTCCTTCGCCTTCTCCGCGTCGGTGTGGATCCACTGGTGGTCGTCGGTGGCGTCGGCGAACGTGTCCACCCGGTCCTGGGTGATCTCCAGCCACTCGCTGTGGCCGAGGTCCTTGCCGGCCAGCGCCCTGATCTCGTCCAGCCCGGTCACGGTGATCATGAGTTCTCCTTGTTCGTGGTGAGGCCGAGCAGGCGGGCGGCGTTGTCCTTGAGGATCTTCGGCCGGACCTCCGGCTTGATCTCCAGCTTCTCGAAGTCGGCCAGCCACCGGTCGGGGGTGATGACGGGGTAGTCGGAGCCGAACAGCACCTTGTCCTTGAGCAGGCTGTTGGCGTACCGGACCAGCTGCGGCGGGAAGTACTTGGGCGACCAGCCCGACAGGTCGATGTAGACGTACGGCTTGTGGTTGGCCACGGCGAGGGCCTCGTCCTGCCACGGGAACGACGGGTGCGCCAGGATGATCCGCAGCTCGGGGAAGTCCACGGCCACGTCGTCGACGAGCATCGGGTTGGAGTACTTCAGCCGGATGCCGCCGCCGCCCGGCACGCCCGCCCCGATCCCGGTCTGGCCGGTGTGGAACAGCGCCGGGACGCCCAGCTCCTCGATCGCCTCGTACAGCGGGTACGCCAGCGGATCGTTCGGCGCGAAGCCCTGGATGCTGGGGTGGAACTTGAAGCCCCGCACCCCGTGCTCCTCGACCAGCCGCCGCGCCTCCCGCACGCCCGCCTTCCCCTTGTACGGGTCGATGCTGGCGAACGGGATCAGCACGTCGGGGTGTGCGGCGCAGCCCTCGGCGACCTCCTCGTTGGCGATCCGCGGCCAGCCGGTGGCGTGCTCGGCGTCCACGGTGAACACCACCGCCGCCATCTTCCGCTCCCGGTAGTAGGCGGCCATCTCGTCGATCGACGGCTGCCGGTGCCCGTGCGCCTTGAAGTACTCCTCCGAGGCCCCGAACAGCTCCGGGCTCAGCGACAGGTGGCCGTCCTTGCTGATCTCCGAGTGGGTGTGCACGTCGATCGCGGTCAGCTCGGCCACGTCCATGGTCGGCTCGGGCATGTCAGGCCTCCGGGACCTTCGGGGCGGGGATGCCGTACGTCTCGGGCTCGGCGCCCACGCCCGTGGCCCACTGCTCGGCGATCTCGTCCGCGCTCCAGCCGCCCTCGCTGAACGCCACCGCCTTCTCGGCCGGGTGCGACCACAGCGCCAGCCGGTCGCCCCCGATGCCGATCGCCTGGCCGGTGACGCCCTTGGACGCGTCCGAGGCCAGGAACGTGATCAGGCCCGCCACGTCCCGCACGGTGCCCAGGCCCTCGTCCTTGCGCAGCCAGTTCGGGAACGGCTCGCCGGTGCGCTCGGACTCCTCGATCACTGGGCCGAACGCCGGGATCGTCTTGGTCATCTCGGTGGCGGCGACCGGCACGACCGCGTTCACGGTGATCTCGGCGCGCGCCAGCTCCATCGCCCAGGTCCGCGCCATCGCCACGATCCCGGCCTTGGCGGCGGCGTAGTTGGTCTGCCCGAAGTTGCCGCGCTGCCCGGCCGGGGAGGAGATCAGTACGATCCGCCCGCCGGTGCCCTGCTCGCGCATCCGCACCGCCGCCGCCCGCGCGCAGGTGAACGTCCCGCGCAGGTGCACCCGGACGACGTCGTCGAAGTCCTCGTCGGTCATCTTCCACAGCACCCGGTCGCGCAGGATGCCCGCGTTGGTGACCATGACGTCCAGCCGGCCGAACTCCTCGACGGCCGCGCTCACCAGCTCGTCGGCAGCCTCGGTGGTGCCGACCGCGGCGACCACGCCCGCCGCCCGGCCGCCGGCGCCGGTGATCCTCTCCACCGCCGCGTCCACGGCCGCCCGGTCGACGTCGTTGACCACCACGGCCGCGCCCGCGGCGGCGAGCGCCTCGGCGTAGGCCAGGCCCAGCCCCCGCCCGCTCCCGGTGACGATCGCGACCTTGCCCGTCAGCTCCATGAACCCACCCATCCGGCTGATCAACAGGAATCCTGGCAAACCGCAGTGTGCTGGAGTGACAGGTTTCCTGTCAATGCACCGGTGCTCTAACCTGGGCCGATGACCACCACGCCGATCGGCCGCGAGCGCGACGGCGACGGCGGCGCCAAGGCGCCGCCGTCGCTGCTGTACCTGGTCAAGCGCCTGGAGCTGGCCGTCCGGTCGCATCTGGAGGAGGTCGTCCGGCCCGCCGGCGTCACCGCCCTGCAGTACACGGCGCTCACCGTCCTGGAACGGCACGACGGGGTGTCCGCCGCGCAGCTCGCGCGCTCCTCGTTCGTCACCGCCCAGACGATGGCCGACATGGTCCGCGCCCTGGAGAAGCGCGGCCTCATCCGCCGCGAGCCCAACCCGGCCAGCCGCCGCGAGCTGCTGATCCTGCTGAACGACGCGGGCCGCGAGCTGCTGGCCGAGTACGCCGAGCCGGTCCGCCGCGTCGAGGAGCGGATGACCGCCGAGCTGACCGCGCGGCAGGCCGAGCAGTTCCGCGCGGCGCTCGGCACCTCCTGGCGCGCCCTGTCCCGGGAGGGCTAGAGGTCCTGGATCTGGGTGATGAGCATGGCCAGGGCGAAGAAGCCGTAGAAGGCGATCGCGATGACCATGGCCGTCAGCCGCACGCCGCGCATCCTGACGGCGGCGGGAAGGTCCCGGACGTTCAGGCGGACCAGCAGGATCGTGTAGAGCAGCGTGACGACCGACGCGGCGCAGGTGGAGACCAGCAGCAGCGCGATCGGCTGGTCGAAGCCGGCCAGCAGGATGGCCGACCCCAGGACGATCTCGGCCCACACCACCGCGAGGTAGATGCGCGCCTCGGTCCAGCGGGCGGAGTCCATCAGGTAGTTGCGCCTGAGGAAGTCGCTCGCGACGCGGCCGATGACGTCCAGCAGGCCCATCGCCGCCGCCCACAGCGACACCGCGGCGATCGCGAAGAACAGCAGCTTGAGCCAGGTGCCGACCTCGGCGGCGAGGACGTCGCCCTCGATGCGCAGGAACGAGGGGTCGGACTCCAGGTCGTCGCGGCCGAACAGCGTCTCGTACGCCAGCAGGCTCATGACGCCGATCGTGACGATGCAGACCAGGACGAACGTGGTGAGGTGCTCGACGTTGGCGCGCTTCCACCAGACCCGCCAGCGGGCGAGGTTGGCCTCGTCCTGGGGGAAGGCGTAGCGGTCGCCGCCGGCGGCCTCCTCGCGGCCGGTGATGGGGGAGACCAGGCGCGGGACGTGCGCGCCCATGCCGTACCCCTTGTCGCGGATCCAGTTGCTCAGGACCAGGTTGTGCACGCCGCCGGCGCCGGCCGCGCCGAGCGCGCTGAGGATCATCGTGAACGTGATGCCCTCGGGGATCCGCCCGAAGCCCGTCACCGTCTTCTCCGCGCCCTCGCCCCACGTCGCCAGCGAGATGACGAACACGGCCGCGACGGCCAGGAAGAACAGGGTGAGCGCCACCTTGACGAACTCCACCCGCTCCACCGTCGTGTAGATCACCTTGGAGAACGTCAGCAGGACCCCGATGACGACCAGGGCGCCGACCGAGATCCAGACCGGGTCGCCGCCGCCGACGAGGTAGGTGAGCACCGTCGAGCCGCTGGTCGCCCAGCCGGGCCACACGTACTGGAACGCGCCGGCCAGGCAGATCAGCACGCCCCAGCCGCGCCACCAGCGGGAGAAGCCCGCCACGACCGTCTGGCCGGTGGCCAGCGTGTAGCGCTCGATCTCCATGTTGATCACGTACTGGACGGCCAGCGTGGTCAGGGCCAGCCACAGCAGCCCGAGCCCGCCGATCGCGGTGAGGTACGGCCAGAGGATGATCTCGCCGGCGGCGAGGCCGATGCCGATGGCCACGATGCCGGGGCCGACCATCCGGCGCAGCGGCATGGGCTCGGGAAGGTCCCGTACGGGTTCGGGCCGCGTCGCGGGGTCCGGCGGCCTGGTGTGCTGGCTCATGTGACTCTCCGGGTCTCGGTGGGGGGTGGGCCGGCCCGGCCGTCCCGGCCGCGCCGGGCGAGCAGGCGTTCCAGCCGGCCGAGCATCCGGCCCGTGTCCGGGGTCCGGCCGGTGATCAGGGCGAAGCTCTCGGCGGCCTGGAACACGCACATGCCCGCGCCGCCGATGGCGCGCAGGCCGCGGGCGCGCGCCGCCGCGAGCAGCGGCGTCTCCAGCGGCATGTAGACGATGTCGACGAGCCACTGCCCGGGCCGCAGCAGCTCGGGCGGCAGCGGCGTGCCGGGGTGCGCGTCCATGCCGACCGGGCTGGCGTTCACCACGCCGTCGGCGGACGCGAGCGCCCCGTCCAGATCCTCGGGGGCGGCGCCCGCGATCCGGCCGGCGCCGAAGCGCGCCGCGAACGTCTCGACCAGGCCCGCGCGCCGTACCGGGTCGGGATCGGCGACGGTCAGCCGCCGCGTGCCGCCCGACAGCTGGGCGTAGGCGCAGGCCGCCCCGGCGCCGCCCGCGCCGAGCTGGACGACATGGCCGGACGCGGCGCCGGGCAGCCCGTGCCGGAACGACTCGGCGAACCCGGCCGCGTCGGTGTTGTGCCCGATCCGGCGCCCGCCGGTGAACACGACCGTGTTCACGGCGCCGATGTCGGCCGCCTGCGGGGAGAGCCGGTCGAGCTCCGCGATCACCCGCTGCTTGAACGGATGGGTGATGTTGACGCCGGCGAAGCCCGCCGCCTCGGCCTCGTCCAGCAGCCGGCCGAGGTCGTCCGGGACGCCCGGGCGCGCGGTGTCGATGAGGGCGTACGAGACGTCGAGGCCGTGGTGCGGCCCCTCCGCCTCGTGCAGGGGCGGCGACAGCGACGTCGCTATGCCCGAGCCGATCAGGCCGTACCGGAAGGGTCGCATGTTCGGCGATTCACTCCTCGCTGTGGCATGGCTCACAGGCGTAATGTACGAACTAGTACGTTCTTCAGCAAGAGTCGCGGGTGCGACGGCGTGGAGGCGTTCGCGAACGACCTGATCACCGGCGGCGGCGCGCGCCCGTTCTAGGATGAGGTGTCCGCCGGTAGGCCCGCTTCCGTGGAGTCAGATGTCGACGCAGCCCCACCCGCCCGCCCCGGCCGGGCGCCGCCGCGACGCCGAACGCACCCGGGCCGAGATCCTGGAGGTGGCGCAGCGGGAGTTCGCGCGGCACGGGTACGCCGGCGCCCGGGTGGACGAGATGGCCGCGCTCATGCGCACCACCAAGCGGATGATCTACTACTACTTCGGCGCGAAGGAGAAGCTGTACATCGCCGTCCTGGAGAAGGTCTACTCGGAGGTCAGGGCGGCCGAGTCGGCCATCGACGTGGAGCACCTGGCGCCGGTCGAGGCGATCCGCACGCTGGCCGAGCTGACCTTCGACCACCACGACGCGCACCCCGACTTCATCAAGCTCGTCGGCATCGAGAACATCCACCAGGCCGAGCACCTGCGCAAGTCGGAGGTGCTGACCAACCTCGGCGCCCCGGCCGCCGGCCTCATCTCCCGGATCCTGGAGGCGGGCCGCGCGTCCGGTGATTTCGTCACCGATGCCGACGCCGTGGACGTGCACATGATGATCAGCGCGCTGTGCGTCTTCCGGATCGCCAACCAGTACACCTTCGGTGCCCTGTTCGGACGCGACCTCACCGCGCCCGAGCACCGCGCCCGCCACCGCGAGATGACCGGCGAGGCCGTCGTCGCCTACCTCACCGGCAACGGCCGCCGAACTCCCCGGGACTAGCGCATGGAGCCGGTCCCGTCGCGGCGGGACAGGGGTCAGGGGACAGGGGTCAGGCGTCGGCGAGGGCGACGACGCGTTCCAGGGCCCGGGCGGCGTTCTCGGGGGAGCGGCGGCCCAGGCCGCAGGCGGTGGAGACGGCGACGTCGCGGGCCAGGAGCGCCTCCACGCCGCGCAGTATCCGGCGCTGCTCGGCCAGGTCCTGCTCCTCGTGGGCCAGGCCTGCGACGAACCGGACGCCGGGCGGCATGTCCCGCAGCCGTCCGAGGTCCCGGTAGAAGCGCGGGTCCAGCACCGGCGGGTGCTCGCCGGCGGCGAGCGGGACGTGGACGTACTCCAGGTCGCGGCCCGCCGGCCAGGCGCGCAGCACGGCGCGGGCCAGGGCGACCAGCGGCGCGGTGGTGCGCATGCGCTTCAGCGCCCGGTTGTTGAGGTCGCCGACGCACAGGTGGACGCCGAACCGGGAGCGCGGCGGGGCCTCGGCGGCCAGCCGGGTCATGCCGGACGCCAGGAGACGCGCCGCCGCCGGGCGCAGCGGCGGCGGGGCCGTCGCCGCCATGACCAGCTCCACCGGGAACTCCAGTTGGAAGAGCACGTCGCCGCGGCCCCACCGGGCGACCTCCCCGATCTCCCGGACCAGCGCCTCGCGGAACGGCCGCCGGTACCGGAACGCGCCGGCCGGGCCGAACGAGAAGAGCGCGAGGTCGAGGTCACCCGGGATGCCGACCTGGAAGGACAGCCCGTCCAGCCCGTGCTCGGCGCGGATCTTCCGGAACGCGGCGTACCCGGCCGCCGCGTTCCGCGCGTGCCCCAGGTCGAGGCCCTCGGCGGTGAGCCGGTGCCCCCGCCGCACCCGGAACACCGGCCGGTCGTCGTAGCCCGACCAGCCGCCGTTCTTGCGCAGCTCCACGTCCGGATGCCGCCGGAGGCCCTCGATGATGTGCTGGACCCAGTTGCGGCGCTCGCCGACCTCGCCGTCCGACAGCGTCCGCAGGCGCCCGCCCGCGGCCCGCACCGCCGCCGTCATCGCCTCGCCCGCGTCGGCGGCCGGATAGCTGCCGACTAAGTGGACCTCTCGCTTCGACATGTGTGCACCTCCGGGGAACGGGAACCGTGACGCTCCGGCCCTCGACGTACCTCAAGAGTGCCACCGGCCGTCGCTTCCGGACAGGTGCGTCAGATGCCTCCGCAGCGACGCCCATCCCGTCGCTGCGGGCGCGGGCGGCCACGGAGCCGGGTCCGGAGGGCCGGCCGGAGGCGCGGGCGCGGGACGCGCCGCGGTGGCGGGGTCCGCCGGCTCCGGCGCGGGCCGCGCCTGCGGGCGCCGGGGCGTGAACGTGACGGGAAGCGCGTCCAGATGGCGGGTCACCCAGGCAGAACGCCAGTGCAGGTCCTCCTCGGTCACCGCCATGGCCACGTCGGGCAGCCGGGCGAGCAGCGTGTCGACGCCCGTCTCCGTGATGGCCCGGCTGATCTCCTGTCCGGGGCACTCGTGCGCGCCGGCGCCGAACGAGAGGTGGGAGCGGTTGCCGTAGAGCGGCGCGGCCGGATCCGGCCGGATGGCCGGATCGACGTTCCCGGCGGCCAGGCCGAGCAGCATCAGGTCGCCCGCCTTGATCCGCTGCCCGCCCAGCTCGGTGTCGGCGGTGGCCCACCGCCCGACCAGGGTGCGGAACGGCGGCTCGTCCCACAGGATCTGCTCGACGGCGTCCGGCAGCGTCATGTGGCCGCCGGCGAGCGAGGCGCGGAACCGGGGGTCGGAGAGCACCATCCGCAGCGTGCTGGCGATGAGGCTGACGGTGGTCTCGTTCCCGATCACCACCAGCACCCGCAGGTTCTGGACGACCTCGACGTCGGTGAGCCCGGCGGGATGCTGGAGCAGCCAGGAGGCGATGTCGTTGCCGGGGGAGGCCCGCTTCGCCGCCACGACCTGGCGCAGCTGCGCGACGAGGTGCTCGTTGCTGGCGACGGCCGTCTTCGCCCCCGATCCCAGGTCGCGCGTCGCCGCGACCATGGCCGGGCCGGCCTGGTCGGGGATGCCGATGAGCCGGCCCAGCACGAGCATGGGCAGGTGCTGGACGAACCGGCCGACGAGATCGGCCTCGCCCGCCGCGCAGAAGCCGTCGATCAGCTCCCCGGCGAACCGGGTGACGTGCCGGCGGATGCCGCGCCGGTTCAGCCGGCCGAGGCTGTCGTTGATCGCCGACCGCAGCCGCCGGTGCGCGTCGCCGTCGGCGAACCGGATCATCGGCTTCCAGTCGGTGAGCGGCCGCAGCGGCGAGTCGGCCGGGACCTTCCCCTCCCGGGCCAGGTTCCAGACCCGGGAGTCGCGGGTGAAGTGGGTGGAGGTGCGGGCGACCTCCAGGTTCTCCCGGTAGCCGAGCACCAGCCAGGCCGGGAGGTCGTCGGCCACCAGGACCGGCGCCACCGGGCCGTGCTCGGCCCGCAGCCGCTCGTACACGGTCATGGGGTCGGAGACGGACTCGGGGGAGAACAGGTTCACCAGGCCGGCCGCGGAATGCCCTGCGTGCGCCGGGCACTCCGGCGGCGGCACGGGGACGCCGGCCTCCGGGTCGGGGAACCGGTCGGGGGGAGTGGGGGACACGGTCATCGCTCCTGGGTCGCGGCGGTGGTCGCCGCGGTGAGGGTGTAGAGGTAGCGCATCAGCGCCATCAGCGTGTCGCGGCTGGACGCGCGGTCGCGGGCGTCGCACTCGACGATGGGCACGGGGTCGGGCAGGTCCAGGGCGGACCGGATGTCGGCCAGCGGGTGCCGCGGCGCGTCCGGGAAGCAGTTGACGGCCACGATGAACGGGACGCCCTCGTCCTCCAGCCGGCCCAGCACGTCGAAGCTGACCTCCAGCCGCCGGGTGTCGATCAGGACCACCGCGCCCAGCGCGCCCTCGAACAGCCCCTTCCACAGGAACCAGAAGCGCTCCTGCCCGGGTGTGCCGAACAGGTAGAGCACCAGCTCCTCGTTCAGGCTGATCCGGCCGAAGTCCATCGCCACGGTCGTCTGCGTCTTGGTCTCCACGCCGGCGACGTCGTCGACGCCGACGCTGGCCTCCGTCATGGTCTCCTCGGTCGTCAGCGGCCGGATCTCGCTGACCGCCCTGACCAGGGTGGTCTTCCCGACCCCGAAACCGCCGACGACCACGATCTTGACCGCCGCCGCGGTCGACGCGGGCAGGGTGTCCCGCTCCGCGGGCCCGACCCGCACGTCAGATCCTGGCAAGCCCATCCATCACCGCCTCCAAAAGCGTGACGTCCGGGCGCGCCGTCGCCGACACGGGCGCCCGCACCTCCACATGACCGCCGTCCACCAGGTCCGCGACCAGCACGGTGACCGTGCTGCACGGCAGGGACAGGTACGCCGAGATCTCGGCGATCGACAACGGGCCCGCGCACATGCGCAGGATGGCCAGGTGCTCGGGGTTCATGCCCGGCTCGGGCACGCCCTGCGACACCACCAGCGTCACCAGGTCCAGGGGGACGCGCCGGGACGGGCGGTCGCGGCCGGCGGTGACGACGTACAGCCGCTCCGGCGCGCCCTCCTCCCAGTCCGGCCGGCCGTCCCCGGCGGGTGGGCTCACAGGGCCGGCTCGCTCGAACGCGGCGCGCTGCTCAGGTGCTCCCCGATGCGCGCGACCAGGTCCCGCATGCGCTGGCCCATCAGCCCGGCGTCCACGCCCTCGTCGGCCAGCACCGCCAGGTACGCCCCCTGGCCGGCGGCCATCAGGTAGAAGAAGCCGCCGTCGATCTCGATCACCACCAGCCGCATCCGGCCGTCGCCGTGCGGGAACTCCGCGGCGATCGCGCTCGCGAGGCTCTGCAGCCCCGCGCAGGCCGCGGCCAGCCGGTCGGTGGTGTCGGTGTCGCCGTCCGGTGGTTCGGACGTGCTCAGTTCGGCGATGCTCAGCCCGTCCGAGGAGAGGACCACGACGTGGCGCGTCTGAGGGACGCCGGCCGCGAGGTCCTTGAGCATCCAGTCCATGTTCAGCCGCCGCTGTGTCATTCGACTACTCACCCTCGCCCCAGGAAGCGTCGTCGTCGCCGTCCGGCCGTTCGGCCTCGGGCGTGGAGTGGTTACCGGAGATCCCGTTGTGGAAGTCGGCCAGCCAGATGCCGGGTTCCGCGGCCGCCTTCGCCGGCTCCGCCGGAAGCCCGTGCCCGGCGGGCGCGGGGACCGTGCCGCCGGTCCGGGGGGCCGCGGTGACCGGCGCGCCGCGGCGGCGCCGCCGCTGCGGCAGGCCGTTGGCGTCGCGCGGGAACTCGCCCGCCGGGCCCTCCGGCTCGACCCGGACGGGCCCGCCGCCGGGCCGCGGCCGGGGCCGGGGCGGCGGCAGCGTGGCCGCGCGGGCGATCTTGCCGCCGGGCACCGGCGTCAGCGTGATCAGTTCCTTGGGCACGGTCAGCACCGCGCGCACGCCCCCGTACACGGACGGGCGCAGCGCCACGGTGAAGTCGTTGGCCTTGGCCAGGCGGCCGACGACGGCCAGGCCCAGCCGCGGGGACTCGCCGAGGTCGTCCAGGTCGATCCCGGTCGTCCCCTGGGCGAGCGCCCATTCCGCGCGCGCCCGCGCCTCCTCGGTCAGGCCCACCCCGGCGTCCTCGATCTCGACCGCCACGCCGGACTGGACCTCGATCGCGGTCAGGTGCACGCGCGCCTGCGGGGGCGAGTAGCGGGTGGCGTTGTCGAGCAGTTCGGCGAGCGCGTGGATCAGCGGCTCCACCGCCGGCCCGACGACGGCGAACTCGGCGACCGAGTGCAGGTCGACCCGCTTGTAGTCGGCGATCCGCGACATGGCGCCGCGCAGGACGTTGAACAGCGGCACGTCCTGGCGCCACTGGCGGCCCGGCCGCGCGCCGCCGAGCACGGCGATGCTGTCGGCGAGCCGGCCGATCAGCGCGGTGCCGTGGTCGAGGTGCAGCAGGTCGCCGAAGATGTCGGGGTTCTCGCCGTGCTTGTCCTCCATCGCCCGCAGGTCCTGGGCCTGCTGGTGGACGATGGCCTGCACCCGGCGGGCGATGTTCACGAACGCCCGCTGGGCGGAGTCGTGCAGGCCCACCTGGGCCTCCACCGCGTCGATCACCGAGCGCAGCACCGCTCCGTGGGCGGCGCCCAGCCGCGGGCCGAGCCGGGGGTCGGGGGACAGCCCGCTCAGCGCCTCCTCCGCGACCGCGCCCCGCTGGAGGCGCTCGACCGCGGCGGGCAGCAGCTCGGTGGCGAGCCGGATGGTCTCGGTCTCCTGGTCGGCCCACCGGCGCCGCAGGGCCTCCGCCTCGGCGGCCTGCCGCTGCTCCATGGCGGTGAGCGCGCGCTCCCTGCGCGTCTCCTCCCAGACGACGATCGCGGCGGCCACCGCGCAGCAGCCCGCGACGGCCACCTGGGCGTCGCGGGACACCAGCCCGGCCACCAGCCAGGCCACGGCCGCGCCCGCCAGGAGGACGAGGAGGGGAGGCAGCCATATCGGGACGCCGGACGTTCGTCTTCCGCGCGTCGTACCGGATCGAGCCATTGATACATCCTCAATTTCCATGGAGCCGAAATTCCGCCTTCCGGGCGGTACCGAAAGGGAGGGACGCCCCAGCGATTACTGACGGATGTCAATTTCGATGACATATGAGTTCCGTGACAGGGCGGCTAGGTTATAGCCGGTTCCGCGAGGCGTGCAAGCGTTCATGGAAATCGATCATAAATGCGGTGAATGATCTAGCTTGGAATGCGCGTATCCGACATTAGGCGCAATTCCTCCTCGCTCTTCAGTTCGATTCTCGGCACCGCCATGCGCAGGACCGGCGGGGCCATGAGCGACGTCACGATCGCGACCAGCACGATGATCGTGTACATCGCCGGAGTGATCACGCCGAGCCGCAGCCCGACCATCGCGACGATCACTTCGATCACGCCGCGCGCGTTCATCCCGCCGGCCAGGGCGAGCGCCTCCCAGCGGTCCAGCCGGCTGAGCGTCGCGCCGAGATAGGCGCCCAGGAATTTGCCCGCGATGGCGATCAGCAGGATCAGCGGGGCCAGGGCGAGCACGTCCGGGCGCGCGAGCGCGGTGAGGTCCATGCGCAGCCCGGCGGTGGCGAAGAAGAGCGGCGCGAAAACAGCGAGAACAAGCGTCCGCAATGGGGCGATCCGGGCGAGCTCGACATTTCCGGCCGCCTTGATCAGCAGCCCGCAGACGAACGCCCCCAGGATCGCCTCCAGTTCGAGGGCCTGCGTGGCGGCGGCGGCCAGGAACGTCAGCGCGACGACCGCGGCGAGCGTGACCGCCGGAGTGGACCGCCCGGCGGCCCGCAGCACCGCCCGGACGAGCGGGCGGGCGAGCAGCGCCGCCACCGCGACCGCGGCCAGCGAGAGCAGCGACGCGGCGGCGCCGGCGGCGGTGAACCCGCCGATCGCCAGGGCCGACACCAGGGAGAGCAGGAACCAGCCGGCGATGTCGTCGAGCACGCCCGCGGTCAGGATGAGCTGGCCGATGTCGCGGTGCACCAGGTTCATGTCCATCAGCGTCTTGGCGATGACCGGCAGGGCGCTCACGCACATCGCCACGCCCAGGAACAGCGCCGGGACCGTACGTTCCGCGGCGCCCTCGCCGGGCAGCAGCGCTGCGGGCAGGACGTACCCGACGGCGACGCCCAGGGCGAGCGGGACCACCAGCCCGGCCGCGCTCACCCGCAGCGCGGTCACGCGGTTGCGCCGCAGCAGGCCGAGGTCGATCTCGATCGCGGTGAGCGCGACCAGGAGCAGCACGCCGATCTGGGCGGCGGCGTCCAGCAGGTGCATCTGCCCGGCGTCCTGCGGCAGCAGCCACGCGGCCAGGTCCGGCGCCGCCCAGCCGAGCAGGGACGGGCCGGCGAGCACGCCCGCGCACAGCTCGCCGACCACGGCGGGCAGGCCGAACCTGGCGGCGAGGCGTCCCAGCAGGAGCGCCAGCGCCAGCAGGACGCCGATCTGGAGCAGGAAGACGAGGAGCTCGTGCGAGGCCAGCGGCGGGACGACGCCGGCCGGCGCCGAGGACGGGGCGGGCACGGCGGCTCAGCCCGCGGCGCGGTCCCGCTCGCCGGCGCGGAGCTCGGCCAGCGCGGCGAGGACGCAGTCGACGGTCTGGGCCGGGTTGAGCCGCGGGTCGCACAGCGTCCGGTACGCGCGGTCCAGGTCCCGCTCCTCCAGCCGCTGCCGGCCGCCCGCGCATTCGGTGACGTCCTCGGGGGCGGTCTCCAGATGGAGCCCGCCGGGCCGGGTGCCCTCCCGGCGGTGGGCGGCGAAGAACGCGCGGATCTCGGCGACGGCGTCGCCGACGCGGCAGAACTTGCGCCCGGCGGCGGTGGTCCGGATGTTGGCGTGCATCGGGTCGCACACCCAGCCGACCGGGACGCCGGAGTCGCGGCCCGCGCGCAGCAGCGGCGGCAGCAGCCGCGCCGCCCGGCCGGCGCCGAGCCGCGTGACGAGCGTCAGCCGCCCGGGCACGCGGCCGGGGTTGAGGCGGCGGCACAGCGCCGTCACGTCCTCCGGCCGCGCGGACGGCCCGAGCTTCACCGCGACCGGGTTGGCGATCCGGGCGAGGTGCCGGACGTGCGCCTCGTCCGGATGCCGGGTGCGGTCGCCGGCCCACAGCAGGTGCGCCGAGGAGTCCCACCAGGTGCCGTCGGCGTCCCGGCGGACGAGTTCCTCCTGGTACGGCAGGATGAGCGCCTCGTGGCTGGTGTAGAGGGCGGGCAGCATGCTGTGCAGGCAGCGGGCGCCCTCGGTGCGGGCGGTGGCGGCGGCGATGAGCTGGCCGATGTCGCCGAGGAGGTCCCCGGCCGCCGGGTGGCCCGGCGGGGCGGCGGCCCGCTCGGCGAGCGCGCTGACCGCCTCGAACCGCGGGACGGGGTCGGCCCGCAGGAGGTTGAGGGTGGCGGCGGCGTGGAAGTACGCCTCGACCATGCGGCGCGGGTCGGCGGTGCGCCCGGCCGGGTCGATGGAGTTGACCATGTCGCCGAGGTAGGAGGGGACCTCGGCGGCCGTGCCGCCGGGCCCGCGCACGGTCTCGGTGGGGCGGGAGCGCGGCTTGCCGTACTGCCCGGCGATCCGCCCGACGGTGACGACGGGCCGCCCGGTGCCGGCGCCCAGCAGGCCCGCCGCCAGCGCGATGAGCGCCTGCCGGTCGCGGATCGCCGCCGCGGTGCAGCCGGCGAACGATTCGGCGCAGTCGCCCATCTGTAACAGGAACGCGTCGCCGCTCACCGTGGCGGCGAGCTCGGCCGTGAGCGCCGCGCACTCGTCCCGGGTGGTGAGCGGCGGCAGGGCGCGGAGGCGGGCCCGGCACCGTCGCAGCTCCGCCTCGTCGGGCCACGCGGGCTGGTGCCGCGCCTGCGGCGGCAGCGGCGGCAGGGACGGGCCGGTCCCGCCACCGGGCCGGGAGGCGGAGCCGTTCGGCCGTTCCGCGGCCGGGCCGGGCTCGGGCTCCGGGGCGAGGCCGCCGCCGGCGTTCCCGGTGACCGCGGCGGAGACGTGGGCGGGGTTGAAGCACTCGCGCACGTAGAAGGCGGGCTCGCCCTCGATCAGCATCAGGTACGCCTTCACCGCGCACGGCACGGCCTTGGTGCCGCGGCGCCAGACGTCCCGCCCGATGTGGACGATCCGGCGGCGCTGGGAGCCGCCCCTGCCGAGGACGCTGTAGCCGAGTGGGGTGTGCAGGTCCAGGGCCGGGTCGCCCGGCCGGTGGCGGCCGACGACGTGGTTGAGCGACACCGGGGACGACCGCGGGTCCAGCAGCGAGGACCGGCGGACGAGGACCTCCTCGCCGGGGCCGATGCCGAGCAGCCCGGCGATCTCCGCGGGGACCGTGCCGGCGCCGGTGACCTCCTGGCGGAGCACGCGGACCCGCAGCCGCGTGTTGAGCATCGCCTCCAGCAGCGGGGTCGTCAGCCCCTCGCCCGCGAGGAGCATCCTGGTCAGCGGATCGGTGAACGCGCCGGCCGCCCCGGGGGGTCCCGGCGGTGCGGGCGCTTCCGACGGCGCGCGGCGGAGCAGGGTCACGGTCCACCTCCACAGGGCCCAAGGAGCCCGTACGGGGTCCCCGGCCCCGGCCCCGGCCGGCGCGCGGCGGGAACGCGGCTCTCTCGGCGGGCACGGCCCTCGACCGGCCGGAACGGGACCCGGGGTCAGTCCGGAAGACCCCATCCTGAAACTCTCACGACGGATGCGGCGAGTTGCGCGACCGCCACACAATCCGTGACGTCGAGCTACAGGCTCATGACTTAGCGCCCAGGGTTATCAGTGCTTTTCTTGCCAAATGAGCCCCTTCCTTGTCGCGGGAGGCACCACATGAGCTACACCGACCACGTCCAGGTACTGGTGATCGGCGGTGGGCCGGCCGGCTCGACCGCCGCCGCCCTGCTCGCGAAATCGGGCGTCGACGTCCGGTTACTGGAGCGCGAGACCTTCCCCCGCTACCACATCGGCGAGTCCCTGCTCGCCTCCTGCCTGCCGACGCTGCGCCTGTCCGGGGCGTTCGACGCGGTCCAGGCCCACGGCTTCCAGACCAAGCGCGGCGGCGTCTTCCACTGGAAGGACGACAAGTGGCTGCTGGACTGGAGCAGGCTGGTCGATCCGGACGCCTGGTCCTGGCAGGTCGACCGGGCCGCGTACGACGACATCCTGCTGCGCAACGCCGCCGAGCAGGGCGCGGAGGTGATCGAGAACGCCACCGTCAAGGACGTCGCGTTCCACGGCGACCGGCCGGTTTCGGCCAGCTGGGTGGACGCCTCGGGCACGATCCAGCACACGGGGTTCGACTTCCTCATCGACGCGTCCGGCCGCGCCGGAGTGCTGTCCCGGCAGCACTTCGACATGCGCCGCCCGCACGAGGTCTTCCAGAACACCGCGATCTGGGGCTACTGGGAGGGCGCCCGCGCGCTGCCCGACGGCCCCGAAGGCGCGATCAACGTCGTCTCCGCGCCGGACGGCTGGTACTGGCACATCCCGCTCACCCCGACGCGGTACAGCGTCGGGTACGTCACGTACAAGCGGTGCTTCACCGAGGAGCGCCCCGGATTCCCGTCCCTGGAGGCCTACTACCGGGACGCCCTGGGGCGGTCGGACGACATGCGGTGGCTCCTGGAGAACGCGACCCTCACCAGCGAGGTGCGCGCCGAGCAGGACTACTCCTACGTGTCCGAGCGGTTCTGCGGCCCCGGCCACATCATGGTCGGCGACGCGGTCTGCTTCCTCGACCCGCTGCTGTCCACCGGCGTCCACCTGGCCCAGTACGGCGCGCTGGTCGGCGCGGCGGCCGTGGCCACCACGCTCCGCAAGGACATGGAGGAGGCGAAGGCGCTGGCGTTCTTCGACTACGTCTACCGCCGCGCCTACTCCCGGTTCCTCATCCTGGTGTCGCGGCTCTACAAGCAGTACATCGGCATGGACGAGTACTTCTCGCACGCCCACGAGCTGGTGCACGAGGACAGCCGCGACGGCGACGAGGCGATCCAGTCGTTCACCCGGATCACCGCCGGGCTCACCGACGTGCGCGAGGCGCGCGAGACCGGGCGGCGCACGATGACCGGCGCGCTGGAGGCCGAGGCGGAGGACGTCGAGGACGAGGCGGCCAAGTCCAACGTCCGGTACATGGGCGGGCTCGACATGTCGCCCGTGTGGAACATCTGGCGCGACCCGCTCGGCCCGGACACCGCGATGGGCGGGATCCGCATCGTCACTCAGCCGGAGTTCGGCCTGGTGGAGGAGGGTCGCCCCTGAGAGCGGGGAGGGTCTGAGCGGGACGGCCCCCGCGGCAGGCCCGGGGCCGGTCAGGCGGGCGCGCGGTCGAGCAGGAACAGGTACCCGTCCTCGTCCAGCCGGCCGAGGTCGCCGGTGCGCAGCCAGCCGCCGCGCACGGCCCCGGCCGTGCGCTCCGGGTCGCCGAGGTAGCCGAGCATGACCTGCTCCGTACGCGCCCAGACCTCCCCGGCCTCGCCGGGCGGCAGGTCCGTCCCCGCCGGATCGCGGACGCGCAGCTCGACCCCCGGCACCGCCCGCCCGGCCGACGCCAGCAGGTCGGCCCGGCGGTGGTCGCCGGGGGCGAGCGCGGTCAGGAAGCCGCCCTCGGTGGTGCCGTACGTCTGCGTCAGCACCCCGCCGAGCCGCCCGGTGAGCGCGGCGGTACGGGCGGGCACCGCCGGCTCGCCGCCGTAGATCAGCTGCCGCAGGCCGTTCGGGGGCGCGCCCAGGTCGGGCGCGACGCCGTACAGCCGGACCGGGCGGCCGGCCATGACATGGGTGAGGCGCTCGCGCTCGATCAGCCCGGCCAGCCGGGCGGCGTCGTCCACGGCGGGCTCCAGCACGACCGTGCCGCCGCCCGCGAGCGTCCACAGCGTGAAGAGGGCCGGGAGGTACTGGACCCCCGGCGCCGCCAGCAGCCGCCACGGGCCCGGACCGAAGATCTTCCGGGCGGCGGCCAGATGGGCGGCCTCGGTGCGGTGCCCGTACGCCACGGCCTTGCGCGCCCCGCTCGTGCCGCTGCTGAACATCACCGCGGAGATCGCGCCCGGCCCGGCGACCGCGCCGGCGCCCGCCGCGCACACCGGCCCGGCCACCGCCGACGGCGCGAGCAGCGCGGCGTCCAGCGGCGCGCGGACGGGCACCGGGCAGGCGGCGAGCAGCGGGCCGGCGTCCTCCTCCCGGGACGGGTCCCACAGCAGCGCCGCCGCCCCCATCGCGCGCATCACCGCGGCGGCGGGCGCGACGGGCATCCCCGCCGCGAGATGGACGTACCGGCAGCCCATCACCAGCGTGACCAGCCGGGCGACGGCCGACTCGGGGGACGCGCCGTACAGGCAGGCGACGGCGGCCCCCGGCCGGACGCCGCGCGCGGTGAGGCGGGCGGCGCCGGCCGCCGCCATGGCCAGCACCTCGTCCCCGCCCAGCCGGCGCCCGCCGGCCACCAGCACGTCGCGGCCGCCCGCGGCGCGCAGCCCGGCGAGCACCGCCCGGCCGAGCGTGCCGGTCACCGGGCCCGCCGGCCGAGCAGCACCGGCAGCGTCGGGGTGCTGACCCCGATCACCGTGTCCAGCGAGCCGAGCCCGTCCAGCGGCCCGGCGGGCGCCAGGTCCGGGTACGCCGCGAACAGCCCGGCCAGGGCGATCTCCGTCTGGAGCCGGGCGAGCGGCGCGCCCAGGCAGTAGTGCGGGCCCTGCCCGAACGACAGGTGGGACGGCGCCGGCTCGGTCACCTCGAACCGCGCGGCGCGCTCCCCGTACTCGTCCGGATCCCGCCCGGCGGCGGCGTAGCAGGCCAGGACCGCCTCGCCCGCGCGCACGAGCACCCCGTCGATCCGCACGTCGCGGACGGCGTAGCGCATCGGGAACAGGCCGATGGGGGAGTGCAGCCGCAGCGCCTCCTCGACCGCCGCGTCCCACGGCAGCTCGCCGGAGCGCAGCCGGGCGAGCTGGTCCGGCGCCGACAGCAGCGCCCGCACGGCGTTGGTGATGAGGTTGACGGTCGTGACGTGCCCGGCGACGAACAGCGTCTCGAAGGTGTCGTGCAGCTCCTCGGCGGTGAGCCGGTCCTCGCCCAGCGCGATCAGCTCGCTGACCAGGTCGTCGCCGGGCGCGCGCCGGCGTTCGGCGATGACGTCGGCGAGCACCGCGCGGCGCCCGGCGCGGGCGTCCTCGATCCGCCGGCGGTCCGCCTTCATCTGCGTCGTCACGTGCGCGTGCCCGTACAGCTCGGCGCGCCGCTCCCGAGGGATGTCCAGGATGTCGGCGATGACCTCGCAGGGCAGCGGGTAGGCGTACTCCCGCCGCAGGTCGGCCGGGCCGGGCGGCAGCTCCTCCAGCCGGTCCAGCATCCGGCCGGCCACCGCCTCGATCCGCGGCCGCAGCTCCCGGACGCGGCGCGGCGAGAACACCTTCGCCAGCGGCGCCCGCAGCCGCCGGTGCGCCTCGCCCTCGGAGTTGACCATCGAGGCGTCCCCGACGACCTGCGCGATCGACCCGCCAGGCCGCAGGCCCCGGCGGGCCTCCGCCGACCAGTGCCGGATGTCCTTGGACAGGTCGGGGTGGGTCAGGACGGTCTCCAGGGTGGAGTAGCGGGCGGCGGCCCACGCCCGCACACCCTCGATCTCCACGCGCACCAGCGGGCCCGCCCGCCGCAGCAGGTCGTTGACCGCGTGCACGTCCTCGGTCCGCGCGTCAAGCGCGACGCACGGGGGCTCCCGGTCCGCCGCGGTCCTCCCGGTCTTCATGTCCTTCACGTCCTCCGCGCCTCCCCGCGCCCCCTCACGTCCGTTCACGATCTCTGGGCGCCGACCGCGAACCGTCCCGCGTCGACGTCCGGCTCGCGCTCCAGGTACAGGTCCCGGACGAGGCGCCCGGCCGCGGGCGCGACGCACAGGCCGTGGCCGGAGAACCCGGCCGCGTACAGGAACGGCGTCGCGCCGGGCACGCCGCCGATGAAGGCCGTCCGGTCGGGGCTGGCGTCCCGCACGCCGGTGAACGCCGTGCGCAGCTCCGCCCCCGCCAGGGCCGGATAGGTCACCGCCAGCCGGTCGCGCACCCGCGCGCGCCAGCGCTCCCGGTCCGCGTCCGCGTACCCCATGCCGATCAGCAGCCCGCCGCCGCGCCGGCGCACCAGCAGGCCGCTGCCGGCGTCCAGGGTGATCGGGATGTCGGGCAGCGGTTCCCCGGACGGCGGCGGCCCGGCGGCCAGCAGCTCCTGCTCGACCGGCTCGGGCAGCGGCAGCTCCACCCCCGCCGCCCGCGCCAGCGGCGCCGACCAGGCGCCCGCGGCGCACACGATCCCGGCGGCGGCCAGGCTCCCGTCCGCGGTGTCCACACGTCCCGCCGCGACGTCGATCCCGGTGACCGGGCAGCCGGTGCGCAGCTCGGCGCCCGCCCGGCGGGCCGCGGCGGCGAACGCGCCGACGATGGCGGCCGTGTCGGACACGTACGCCTGCGGCGACCAGGCCGCCGCCAGCAGCCCGATGTCGCCCACCAGCGGGTTGAGCCGCCTGGCCTCATCGGCGCCGACCAGCCGGACGTCCACGCCGGCGGCGCGCTGCGCGGGCAGGTCGGCCTCGAACGCGGCGATCTGCTCGGCGTCGGTGAACAGCACCAGGTAGCCGGTCCGCCGCAGCGGCACCGCCGGCGCGGCCTCCCGGTAGGCGGCCAGGCTCCGCACCGCCATCGCGGAGCTGGCCGGGTTCCCGGCGAAGTAGGCGCGCAGGACGTCGGCGGTGGCGCGCGACGCCCCCGACCCGAGCCCGTGCCGCTCCAGCAGCACCGTGTCCACCCCGGCCTCGGCCAGGTGGCGGGCGACCGACAGGCCGATCACGCCGCCGCCGACGACCGCGACCCGCCCGCCGGTCACCGCGCCGCCCCGGCGCGGGCCAGATGGTCGCCGACCTGCCACGGGAACAGGTGCAGGTTCCAGCCGCCGAGGCAGTTGACGTACAGCGCCATGTGCGCCATCACGGCGGCGAAGTCGTCGCGGGTGCGGATCAGCTCCAGGGAGTCCATCACCCGCTCGGTGAACGCGCCGAGCTTCTCCAGCCCGCAGTACGCCAGGAACTCCGCCGGCACGGCGATCAGCGTCCGGGCCATGTGCCGCAGCGACTCCAGCGGCATCCCCTCGCGGGCGGCCCGCACCAGGCCGCTGTACGTGCAGTACCCGAGCGGCCGCGTCTCCCCGTTGACGAACAGCATCGTCGTCAGGACGGTGCCGTAGCTCCCCGCGCCCGAGGCGATGCGCCCGTCGTGGACGTCGACCAGCTCGGCGGGCGGCTCCAGCCAGATCCGCTCGGTCTCGGCGTGCAGCTCGCCGATCAGCGCGTCGGCCTCCGGGCCGGCCGCGCGCAGCCGGGGCACCCGGTGCCCGCCCGGCTCGCCGGCGCGCCGCACCTCGGCGACGACCGGCTTCTTGGACGCGTACACCGACTCCCACACCGCGCGCCCGGCCTCGGCGAGCGCGTCCAGGTCGTCCGGCACGACCCGCCCGACCGGGGTGGCCGGCATCGGCTCGGTCAGCTCCCCGTACTTGATCCCGAGATGCTGCAGCTTCGAGCAGAACACGGTGCCGTCGGGCACCGTCCGCCGGTCCACCCGGTGGGCGGCGGGCAGATGGAGCAGGTCGTGGACGGGCGCCACATGGAACAGGTGGTGGCCCGCGACCAGGGCGTGGCCCTGCAGGCTCCGGTACGGCAGGGCCTTCCAGAGCGCCTCGGCCAGCGCCGGATTGCGGTCATCGAGGTCGGCCGTGACGGCGACCCCCAAACCAGGCCAGGCCACTTCAATGCGTTGCGAATCGTTCACAGTGCGCGCAGTACCCGATGACCTGCGGAAACATGTCGGCTCGGGAGAATGTTTCCGCTTCGGAGGGGGGTGCCTGGCACGCCCCTGACGTCCGGTCCCGGCCCGGCGCCCGGCGGCCCTTCAGGAGCGCAGGCCGCGGGCGACGCCGCGCGCGCGGCGGCACGTACGGCCGTTCCCCATCGCCCACGGCGGGTTCGTCCCCGCCGGGCAGAGCGCGCGGCTCGCCGGGGCGCTCAGGGCGCGCGGGGTCCGCGCCGAGCTCGACCTCGTCCAGGGGGCGGACCACCTCTGGATGGGGGCTGCCGACCCGGAACGGATATTCACCCGCGCGCTCGACCTCGTCCGGCGTGTCACGGCCCGCTGACGCCGGCGCGGGGCTTCCGGGGCCGGTTCAGGGGCGTTCCCGCGAGCGCCGGCGGGCGCGCGGGACGGGGACCGGACCGGTGCCGGGGACGATCGTGTTGGAGACCGTGCCGATGCCCTCGACGGTGAGGGTGACGGTGTCCCCGGGCTTGAGCGGAGGCGGGTCCTGGGATCCATTGCGGCCCCACAGCTCGGCGAGGCAGCCGCCGTTGCCGCAGGTGCCCGAGCCGAGCACGTCGCCGGGGCGGACGCGGGTGCCCCGGGAGGCGTACGCCACCAGCTCCTCGAACGGCCAGCCCATGTTGGACAGCAGGTCGCGCCCGACGACCTCCCCGTTGACCTCGGCCGTCAGGGCGAGCCGCAGGAAGCCGCCGGCGTCGCGGTACGGCTCCAGCTCGTCGGCGGTGACCAGCCAGGGGCCGAGGGTGGTGGCCGAGTCCTTGCCCTTGCAGGGGCCGAGGCCGACCCGCATCTCGCGGGACTGGAGGTCGCGCGCCGACCAGTCGTTGAAGATCGTGTAGCCGAAGATGTGGTCGCGGGCCCGCTCGGGGGACAGGTCGGCGCCCTCGCGGCCGATGACGGCGGCGACCTCCAGCTCGAAGTCCAGCACGGCCGAGCCCGGCGGTACGGGCACGTCGTCGTGGGCGCCGACCATGGCGTACGGGTTGGAGAAGTAGAAGGTCGGCGCGTCGTACCAGGCGTCCGGGACGCCGCTCCGCCCGTCGACGCTGCGGCGCACGCCCTCGACGTGCTCCTCGAAGGCGACGAAGTCGCGGACGGACGGCGGCTCGACCGGCGGCAGCAGCCGGACCTCGCCGAGCGGCACGGCCGGCCCGGTCGCCGGGACGGGGCCGCCGGCGACGATGCCGAGGAGTTCGGTGCCCTCGGGGAACGGCAGGATCCGGCCGTCCTCGACGCTGCCGCAGCGGCGCCGGCCCTGGTGGAGATAGGTGGCGAGTCGCATGGTGCGCTGCTTTCGGATCAGACGGGCGGGGCGACGAAGACGCCGCCGTCGGGGTCGTTGAACGACTCCTTGGCGACGAGCTCGTTCATCGGGTTGGCGGTGCCCCACTGGTCGGTGACCTCGGGCCGGGAGAAGTCGTACACGTGCGGGTGCCAGGTGTCCTCGTCGAGGTTCTCCAGCTCGGTGGTGTACTCGACGGTGTTGCCGTGCGGGTCCAGGAAGTACGAGAACGTGTTGTCGCCCGCCATGTGGCGGCCGGGCCCCCAGATGTGCCGGACGCCCGCGCGCATGAGGCGGCCGGTGCCGTACATGTACTCGTCGATCCCGCGCATCTCGAACGAGATGTGGTGCAGCGAGGTGTGCGGGCCCTTGGCGAGCGCGAGGCTGTGGTGCTGGGGGTTGCAGCGCATGAAGTGCATGACCTCGCCCATGTGCGGGGACGAGAGCGTGTCCGACAGCGCGAACCCGAGGTGCGTCTCGTACCAGCGGCGGGTGGCGTCCAGGTCGGGGCTGTTGAGGACGACGTGCGACAGCCGGACCGGGATCGCCTCGCGCGGCTCCAGCCTGCGGTGCGTCCGCACGGCGACGCCGGCGGAGATCTCGACGGTGCGGCCGTCGATGTCGAAGAGGCGGAAGCCGTACCCGCCGCCGGGGGTGTCGAGCGCGCCGGGTTCGGTGACGAGGGTGACGCCGGCGGCGCGCATCCGTTCCGCCAGTGCGTCCACGTCGGCGGGGGTCTCGGCGCCGAACGCGACCAGGTCCAGCCGCTTCCGCTCGTCGCGGCGGAGCCGGACGACGTACTGCTCGGGCGAGCCCTCCGCCGCCAGGAAGGAGATCCCGGAGTCGGTGGCGACCTCGGTGAGGCCCCAGACGCCGGAGTAGAACTCGCGCTGCCGGTCGTAGTCGGGCACCGCCAGGTCGACGTGGCGCAGATGGGTGATGAGTCGGTCGGTCATGCTCAGTGTTCCTTGAGGTCGAAGAGGGCCGCGGCGTTGCCGCCGCGGATCGCGTCGTACTCGGATTCGGGGAGCCGCGCGGCGCGCAGCCGGTCGAGCGGGTCGGGCACGCCCATGTCGAACGGGTGGTCGGACCCGAGGACGATCCGGGACGCCCCCGCCGCGTCGATGAGGGCGCGCAGCGCCGCCGGTTCGTACACGAGGGAGTCGAACCAGATCCGCCGCAGGTAGGCGCTCGGCGGCTCGGCGCACGTCCGGGCGTCGGGGCGCACCCGCCACCCGTGGTCGGCCCGGCCCAGGTAGGTCGGCAGGTAGCCGCCGCCGTGCGCGGCCAGCACCTTCAGCGCCGGATGCCGGTCCAGGACGCCGCCGAAGATCAGGTGCGAGAGCGCGACGGCGTTCTCGACCGGCTGCCCGACGGTGTTGGACAGGTAGAACCGGTCGAGGCGCTCGTCCAGCGTGCAGCCGAACGGGTGCAGGAACACCACCGCGCCGCGCTCCTCGGCCCGGCTCCAGAACGGCTCCAGCTCCGGGTCCGACAGCTCCCGGCCGGGCGCGTGCGAGGAGATCTCGACGCCCTTCAGGCCGAGGTCCAGGGCATGGTCGAGCGCCCCGGCCGCCAGGTCCGGATGCTGGAGCGGGACGAGGCCCAGCCCGTGCAGGCGCCCGGGGGCCCGCGCGCAGTGGGCGGCCGTGCCCTCGTTCGCCAGCCGGTACACGGTGCGAGCCAGGCCGCGGTCCGCCCAGTAGTGGTAGTGCGAGGGGGACGGGCCGACGATCTGGACGTCCACCCCGGCGGCGTCCATGTCGGCCAGCCGCGCCTCCACGCCGGTCAGCCGCCCGATGCGCGCGCCGATCATCCGGCCGTTCTCCGCCAGGGCGGCCGGGCCGTTGCGGCGGGCCTCCAGCTCGCGGTGCGCGGCGTGGCCGGGCGCTCCGGCGACGGCCTCCTCGACCGCGGGCAGCAGCACGTGCGCGTGCGCGTCGATGGTGGGGACGGTCATGGGCGCTCCGTCACCATCGCGGCGATGCGGCCCATCAGCCCGGGGACGTCGGCGTCCGGGGACGGGTCCAGCTGCCATTCGGCGAGCCGGACCGACGCCTCCACGACGGCCCGCGCCCGCTCGTACCGGCGGTCCATGAACGCGTCGAACAGCCCCTGGTCGACGGCGCCGGCGTTCAGCAGCAGCTCGGCCAGGACCCAGGCGTCCTCCAGGCACTGCGCGGCGCCCTGGGCGAGGGTGGGCGGGCAGGCGTGCGCGGCGTCGCCGATCAGGACCGTCCGGCCGCGGTTCCAGGGCCGGTCCACCAGCAGCGACTCGAACCAGGTGTAGTTGATGCGGTCCGGGTCGGTGATGTCGGCGCGGATCTCGTCCCAGGCCCCGCCGTACCCCTCGGCGAGCGCCCGCATGTGGGCGGGTTTGTCGGCGTCGGCGACCGACTCGCGGGGCCGCGCCTCCTCCACCAGGTACGCGTACATGGTGCCGGGGCCGGTCGGGCAGTACCCGGCGATGAAGCACGGGCCGCCGTAGACGAGGTCCGTGCGCTCGACGCCCTCGGGACGGCGCGTGTGGATGCGCCAGATGCCCATTCCGGCCGGGCGCGGCGCGGCGCCGACGCCGATCAGCCCGCGCACCGCGGAGCGGATGCCGTCGGCGCCCACCACCAGGTCGTACGCCTCGCTCGTCCCGTCGGACAGGTGCGCGGTGACCGAGTCGCCGCGGTCGTCGAGCGCGGTCACGGTCAGGCCGAACCGGGTCCGCGCGCCCGCGTCCCGTACCGCGCCGGCCAGGGCCGCGGCCAGCCGCGGCCGCTCCATGCCGAGCGTCGCGGGCAGGTCGGGCCCGCCGGTACGGGCGTCGGGGATCTCGGCGACCAGGCTCCCGTCCGGCGCCCGGATGCCCAGCGAGTCGAACGCGAAGCCGGACGCGGCGATCTCGTCCCACACGCCGAGGTCGCGCAGCACGCGCAGGGCGTTGCCCTGGAGGGTGATCCCGGAGCCGAGCGCGGTCAGATCGGGCTTGATCTCGGCGATGTCGACCGTGACGCCGCCGCGGGCCAGCAGGGCGGCCAGGGCCGACCCGGCCGTGCCGCCTCCGACGACGAGGACTCTCTCTACAGCTGGCACGGCGGCCTCACTTGACGGCGATGGGGTTGACGGGGGAGCCGACCGCGCCGGTGACCGGCAGCGGCGCGGCGGTGAGGAAGAAGTCGTACGCGCCGTCGGCGGCGCAGTGCGCGGCGAGGGCGTCCAGGTCCCACATCTCGCCGACCAGCAGGCCGATGTGCGGGATGGCGACCTGGTGCAGCGGCTGGAAGGCGTGGTCGAACTCGTTCGGCCGCACCTCGAAGCCCCACGTGTCGGTGGCGATCGCGGCGATCTCGGTGCGGTGCAGCCAGCGGGCGGTGGTGAACGACAGGCCGGGGGCCGGGCCGCCCGCGTAGTCGCCCCAGCCGTTGCGGCGCGCCCGCGCCAGCTGCCCGGTGCGCACCAGCACGATGTCGCCGCGGCCCACCGCGACGCCGTGCGCGGCGGCGGCCGCCACCAGATGCTCCTCGGTGATCGCGAAGCCGTCCGGCAGCTCGCCGCCGGTGCCGGCGACGCGGCCGACGTCGAGCAGGACGCCGCGCCCGGCGACGTGCGGCGCCATGTGCTCGATCCCGGTGACCAGGTCGCCCTCGGACGTCACGACCCGTTCGGCGGGCCGGCCGTTCCACGCCCGGCCGTGGTCGAAGATGTGGCCGAGGCCGTCCCACTGGGTGGAGCACTGGAGCGGCATCGCGATCACGTCGTCGGCGCCGCCGAACCCGTGCGGGAAGCCCTGCGTGCCGAGGGCCGCGTCCGCGCCGGTGTCGGTCATCGTGTGGACCGGGTTGGTACGGCGCCGCCAGCCCTTCTGCGGCCCGTCGGTGTCGAAGCTCTGCGCCAGGGAGAACGAGACGCCGTGCCTGATCAGCGCGGCGGCCTCGCGGCGCTTGGCCTCGTCGAGGAAGTTGAGGGTGCCGAGGACGTCGTCCTCGCCCCAGCGGCCCCAGTTGGAGCACGCCGCCGCGGCCTCGGCGATGGCGGCCTCCGGATCGGTGCGGTCGAGCGTCACTCCGCACCGCCCGCGGACTCCGCGACGCAGCGGTTGCGCTGCGTGCCGAGACCGGTGATGGTCCCCTCCATGACGTCGCCCGGCCGGAGCAGGCGGCCCCAGTGCATCCCGTTCCCGGCGGGGCTGCCGGTCAGCACCAGGTCGCCGGGCAGCAGCTCCACCGCCTGCGAGGCGTAGGAGACCAGCCGCGCCACGTCGAAGACCATGTCCTTGGTGGACTCGTCCTGCATGACCCGGCCGTTCAGCTTGAGCGTGACGCGCAGGCCGCCGGGGTCGCCGGCGAACGCGGCGGGCACCAGGTACGGGCCGAGCGGGGTGAACGTGGGGGCGTTCTTGGCGCGCAGCCAGTCGGTGCCGATCTCCGGCATGTCCCGGCGGAACACCGCCTCGCGCGCCGTCAGGTCGTTGGCGATCGTGTAGCCGGCGATGTGCTCGGCCGCCCGCTCGGGGGAGACCCGGTACGCCGGGCGGCCGATCACCGCGGCCAGCTCCAGCTCCCAGTCGGGCTTGGCGCACCAGTCGGGGAGGACCACGTCGTCGTACGGCCCGGTGATGGCGGACGGCAGCCCGATGAACAGGTACGGCCGGTCCTCGGCGGCGCGGCGGTCCATCATCGCCGCCGTCTCCTCGCGCACCTGCTCGGCGGGCCGCCCGCCCTCCGGCTCGTGCGCCACGGCCAGGTCGATGACGTGGGTGCGGTAGTTCGCCCCCGACTGGAGGACCTGCCGCGGCCGGACCGGCGGGAGCACCCGCAGGCCCGCCAGCGGGCGCCGCTCGCCGGCGCCGCCGTCCGCGGCCTCGCGCAGCAGCGGGAACGCCTCGTCCCACCGCTCCAGCAGGGCGCGGACGGACGGCCCGGCGGCCAGGTACGGGGCGAGCGGGCCCGCGGTGCGCAGGTCGAGGACCTGGTCGCCGATCACCAGGCCGGGGTAGGCCTGCCCGTCCTCCGCGGCGAACGTGCCGACCGCGAACGGTCCGGCGAGAGGCGTCTGGGTCACCACTGTGCTTTCCACGGCCACCACCCTGCGGCATGGATCACAATCAGGGAAATCGATTGTCAGTATGGAAGTCATCCATCAGGCAGATAGTCTGAGGTCGTGAACCTGTCCGGCCTCGATCTGAACCTCCTGGTGGCCCTGCGCGCGCTGCTGGAGGAGCGCAACGTCACCCGCGCCGGCCTCAAGATCGGCCTGAGCCAGCCCGCGACCAGCGCCGCGCTGGCCCGCCTCCGCCGCCACTTCTCCGACGAGCTGCTGGTCAGGTCCGGGAACGCGTACGAGCTGACGCCCCTCGGCACCGCGCTGCGCGAGCCGGCCGCCCACGCGTACGCCGTGCTGGAACGGCTGTTCACCAGCCGCGCCGACTTCGACCCGGCCACCGAGGAGCGCCACTTCACGCTGCTGGCCTCGGACTACGCCGTCGCGGTGTTCGGCGCCGCCCTGGCCCGCGTGCTGCACGCCGAGGCGCCGGCCGTCCACCTGAGCTTCCAGCACATCGGGCCGACGCTGGTGGAGGACACCGGCGCGCTGCTCAGCGGCGTGGACGGCGTGCTCACCCCGCACGGCGTGATCAGCGGCTTCCCCACCGTGGAGCTGTTCCGCGACGAGTGGGCGTGCCTGGTGGCCGACGACCATCCCGAGGTGGCCGACCGGATCTCCCTGGACGATCTGGCCCGGCTGCCGTGGGCCGTCTACCTGCGCCCGTTCGACGCCCCGATCACCCGCCAGCTCGGCACGATGGGGCTGGAGCCCCGGGTGGAGATCTCGGTGCAGGACTTCCACCTGCTGCCCCACGTCGTGGCGGGCACCCGGCGCGTCGCGCTGATCCAGCGGCGGCTGGCCCGGCTGCTGGACGGCGGCACCCGCACGCGCGCCCTGCCGCTGCCGTTCAGCGCGGTGCCGCTGCAGGAGGCGATGTGGTGGCACCCCGTCCACACCCACGACGCGGCGCACATCTGGCTGCGGGAGACGGCGGCCCGCGTGGCGGCGTCCCTGCCCGCACTGGACGGGCCGGCGCCCTGACCGCGGCCCGGATGCCGGCTAGGCGCGCGAGATGGCACGGGAGATGGCGCGGGCGCTGGTGCGCAGCAGCGGGGCGAGCGCGTGGGGCAGGGCGCTGCCGTGCCGCACGACCAGGGACACCGCCGCGACGACCTCGCCGTGCGCGCCGGTGATCGGGGCGGCGACGGACAGCGCGTCCATGGTCACCTGCCGGTCGCTGATCGCGTAGCCGCGGGCGCGGGTGTCGGCGAGCGCGGCGCGGACCGCGCCCGGATCCGTCATGGTGAGCTCGGTGTAGCGCTTGATGGGACGCGCCAGGACCTCCTCCTGGACCTCGGCGGGCGCGTACGCGAGCAGCACGAGCCCCACACCGGTTGCGGTGAGCGCGAAGCGGCCGCCGACCCGCGTCAGCACCGGTACCGCCCGGCTCCCGGCGATCCGCTCCACGAACACCAGCTCGGTGCCCTCCCGTACGGCCAGCTGCACGTTCTCCCGGGTGACCTGAGAGAGGTCCTCCAGGTACGGCAGCGCGCGCTCGCGCAGGCCCAGCCCGCGCGGGGCGAGCGACCCGATCTCCCACAGCCGCAGGCCGATGGTGTAGCGGCCGTCCGCGTCGCGCTCCAGGGCGCCCCACGCGACCAGTTCCGCGGCCAGCCGGTGCACGGTCGAGACCGGCAGCCCGGAGTGCCGGGCCAGCTCGCTGAGCGTGAGCGCGCGCCGGTCGGGCGTGAACGCGCCCACGATCCGCAGCGCGCGGGCCACGACGGGCCCGGTCCGGTCGGCGGCGGACACCGGCATGAGGTCCCCCAGGCGGTCAGAGGTCGAGGAGCAGCTTCGGGCAGGAGGCGCGGGACACGCAGACGAACATCGTGTCGTTCGCGGCCCGCTCCTCGGGGGTCAGCAGCGAGTCGCGGTGGTCGACCGTGCCGTCCAGCACGGCCGTCTCGCAGGTGCCGCAGGTCCCCTCCCTGCAGGATGACAGGATCTGGACGCCCGCCTCCTCGGCGACCTCCAGGATCGACCGTTCCGGGGGCACGGTGAGGGTGCGGCCGCTGAGCGCGAGCTCGACCTCGAACGACTCCGCCCGTACGGGATCGCCCGCGTCCCTGGCGACGAAGCGTTCCACGTGCAGGATGCCGGGCGGCAGGTCCGCGCAGAGCCGCTCGACGGCCTCCAGCAGCGGCGCCGGGCCGCAGCAGTAGACGAGGGTGCCGGGGGCCGTCCGGCGGAGGAGGCCGGCGAGGTCGAGCTGCCCGTGCCGGTCCTGGGGCCGCAGCTCCACCCGGTCGCCGTAGACCGCTTCCAGCTCCGCGCCGAAGGCCATGGACGCGGCCGTGCGGCCCCCGTAGGCGAGCCGCCACTCCGCGCCGGCCGCCGCCGCGGCCCGCACCATGGGCGAGATCGGGGTGATGCCGATGCCGCCGGCGATGAACAGGTAGCGGTCCGCCGGGCGGAGCGGGAAGTGGTTGCGGGGCCCGCGCGCCAGGACCGCCGTACCGGCGGGGAGCCCGTCGTGGACGGCCGCCGAGCCGCCGCGGCCGGCCGGCTCGCGCAGCACGGCGATCCGCCAGGCCGCGCGGTCGGCCGGGTCCCCGCACAGGGAGTACTGGCGGACGAGGCCGTCCCCGACGACCAGGTCGATGTGCGCGCCGGGCTCCCACTCCGGGAGCGCGGCCCCGTCCGGGTCCCGCAGGTCGAGCGCCACGACGCCCTCGGCCACCCGCTCGCGGGCGTGGACGACCAGCTTCCGCTCGGCCTCCGCGTTCATCGGCCCGCCCCCTCGTGCCCGTCGGGGTGGGCGAGCAGCCACTCCCAGATCTCGATCGGGCCCTCGGCGGCGCGCGCGGCGCCGCAGTGGCAGGTGCCCTGGAGCAGGTCGCCGCCCGGCAGCCACACCACGCGCATCACGGCCCGCCCGTCCAGCATGCGGGTGGGTTCCACGTCGCTCATTCCCGCCCGGCCACCTGCCCGGCCGCCTGCCCGGCCGCCATCCGCGCCAGCATGCGCCGGGCCGCCAGGCCGCCGGTGTCGATGTTGATCGACAGCTCCTGGTAGCCGTCCGGCTCGGCCGCGATCACCCGTTCCAGGACGTCGAGCGCCACCACGTCCTGCAGGACGACGGTGCGGTTGTTCTCGGCGAGGAAGTCGGTCACGCCCTGGTCGTCGAGGGCGAAGTCGCGGGCCACGGCCCAGAAGTCGTGGGTGGAGTGCTCGGTCTCCGGCGTGATCGCGTACACCACCTCGACGTGGAAGGCGTCCGGGTCGGTGCCGTCGGGGTTCGGCAGCACGCCGGGCGGCGCGATGCGCGAGTGCAGCTTGTACAGGCAGGGCGGGGCGTACTCGATGTCCTGCCACCGCATGATCCGCCCGCTCAGCCCGGTGGACTTGGCGTAGAACGGCGGGCACTCGGCGTCGTCCATGTGCCGGGACACGTAGACGATCCCGGCCTCCTCGTCCACCTCGGTGGTGATCGGGGTGGCGGCGACCTCGGGCGTCCCGATGTAGCCGCCGTGCAGGTACGTCTCGTGGCTGAGGTCGAGCAGGTTGTCCACCAGCAGCCCGAACCGCGCCTGGAGCGGCTCCATCCCCGACACCGTCGTGTAGTCGGGTGAGTCGAGCCACGGCGCGCGCGGGATGCGGGCCGCGTCCGCCTTGGCCGGGTCGCCGATCCAGATCCAGACGAACGAGTCCCGCTCCACGACGGGATAGGTCTTCAGCCGGGCCGTGCGCGGCACCCGCGCCTGCCCGGGGACGGCCGCGCAGACGCCGTCGGCGCCGTACGTGAACCCGTGGTAGCCGCACACCACCTGGTCGTCCACCAGCCGGCTCGGCGCCTGCGACAGCGGGAAGCGGCGGTGGACGCAGCGGTCGGCCATGGCGGTGACGGCGCCCGCCGCCGTCCGCCAGAACAGCACCGGCTCGCCGCAGATGGTGCGGCCGAACAGCTCACGGCCGATCTCGCGCCCGTACGCGGCGACGTACCACTGGTCGCGCGGGATGGTCGACACAGGCGGCTCCTTCGTGGGTGGGGCGGGACCGGCGCCCGGGGGAGGGGCGCCGGTGGCAACGATGGTGACCCCGGTCACGCGGCGCCCGGAACGGCGTTCCCGGATGCCGGAAAGGAATCCGGGAGCGCCGCCCGTCCGCGGGTCAGGCGCCCGACCGCACCGGCACCTCCGCCGCCCGCCCGCCGGGCGCGAGGCGGAAGGCGTTCACGGTCGCCGCGCCGAGCACCAGCACGGCGGTGACCAGCAGGAACAGCTGCCCGGGCGTCCAGTCCGCGTCGAGCAGCCGCCCGGCCACGACGGGCGACAGGATGGCGCCGATCCGGCCGATGCCGATGCCCCAGCCGACGCCGGTCGCGCGGACCGCGGGCTCGTACACCGACGGGGTGAGGGCGTACAGGCCGGCGACGCAGCCGTTCACGAACACCCCGATCAGCGCGCCCAGGGCCAGCAGCAGCCCGTACACCGAGGCGGCCGGGACGAACAGCGCGAGCAGGACGGCGGTGGCGGCCAGGTAGCCGACCAGCACGTGCTTGAGGGCGAAGCGGGCGGCGAGCACGCCCAGCAGGGTGGCGCCGAAGATGCCGCCCAGGTTGAGCAGCACGCCGCCGGTGATCCCCTGGTCGGCCGACATCCCGGCCTCGACCAGCAGCTTGGGCGTCCAGCTGGTGACGAAGTAGAACGCGAACATCACCAGGAAGAAGCCCGTCCAGGTGAGCAGGGTGTTGCGGCGCAGCTCCGGCGCGAGGATCCGGCGCAGCGAGGAGGCGGGCCGCCCGGCGGCGTCGTCGCCGCCGGGCAGGGCCGGCCGCGGCATCGCGTCGAGTGGTGGCTGCCTCATCGCCGCCAGCAGCCTGTTGAGCCGGTCGAGGGCGCCGGGCGACCGCCGCGTGAGGAGGAAGTCCAGCGACTCGGGCAGCCGCCAGAGCACGACCGGGATCAGGAGGGCGGTGGCGACGGCGCCGAAGGCGAAGACCGGGCGCCAGCCGCCGCCGCTCTGCAGCGCGGCCGCGATGACGCCGCCCGCGGTCGCGCCGATGGCGTAGCCGGTGGAGTTGAGGCTGACGGCCAGCCCCCGCCAGCGCCGGTTGGCGTACTCGGCGGCGATGACGTTGCTGCTCGCCAGGATCCCGCCGATGCCGATGCCCGTGAGCACGCGCAGCGCGCCCAGCTGGACGGCGCTCTGGCTGACCGCGGACAGGCCCATGCCCGCCGAGGCCAGGACCAGTCCGGTGAGGATCATCGCCCGGCGGCCGAGCCGGTCGGCGAGCGGCGCCAGGAAGATCGAGCCGAGCGCCATGCCGGCCAGGCCGGCGCTGAGGAGCAGGCCGAGCTCGGACCCGGACAGCCCCCACTCGTCCGAGACGGCGTCGGAGGTGAACGCCATGACCAGCACGTCGAAGCCGTCCAGCACGTTCAGCAGCACGCACACCGCGATCGCGGTCCACTGGAGCGGCGACATCGGCGCGCCGTCAAGGCGGCCGCGCGGATCGGTACCCGGGGAACTCACGTCGAGCTCGCCTCCTTCAGGGGTGGGAAACGGTCGCCCGAGCATGATCTGGCTCACATCCCGCGGCCATCGGCTTTCCATTCAATGGATGGGTTCGCCCCGGTTCGGATGGCGGGGCCGTGAGGATGGGGCGCATGGCCAGGTCGTCCAGCGGGGAATCGGTCCTCACCCGGGTGGTGCGGATCCTCGACGCGTTCGGGCCCGACTCCCGGGTGCTGACGGTCGGGGAGATCGGCCGCCGGGCGGCGCTGCCGCCGGCGACGACGGCGCGGCTGGTGAAGGAGATGGTCGCGCACGGCCTGCTGGCCCGCGACGAGCGGCGCCGGGTGCGGATCGGCACCCGCATGTGGGAGCTGGCCGAGCGCGCCTCCCCGATGCAGAGCCTGCGGGAGGCGGCCATGCGGTACATGGGCGACCTGCGGTCGGTCGTCGGCCACTCCGTCCAGCTCGGGGTGCTGGACGGCCGCGAGGCGCTGTTCGTCGAGCGGCTCTCGGCGCCGGAGGCGGTCGTCAACGTCACCCGGGTCGGCGGGCGGCTCCCGCTGCACGCCTCGTCCGCCGGGCTGATCCTGCTGACCCACGCGCCGCCAGCGTTCCAGGAGGAGATCATCCGCGGGCCGCTGGAGACGTTCACCCCGCACACGCTGCGGGACGGGCGGGCGCTGCGCGCCGAGCTCGCGGAGGTGCGCCGCCGGGGGTTCGCGTTCTGCCCCGGCCACATCCACCCCGACGCCACCGGGATCGCCGTGCCGGTGCGGCGGAACGGGCAGGTGGTCGCGGCGCTCGGGCTGGTCGTCCCGAACGACGGCGCCGCGTGGGCGCTGAACCGCCCGCTGCAGCTCACCGGCATGGCCCTCAGCCGCGCGCTCTCGGACTGACCGCCCGCCGGATGTGACCGGCGCCACGCCGCCCGCTCATTGAATGGGAAGGGCGTGGCCCGGCGGGCGGCGGCCGTCCGATCCTCGGACCACACCCCGAGTCCGAGGAGTTCCCATGGCCGAGGCATCCGCCGCAGACCCGCCGGCCGAAGTGCGCGTGACGGCGAAGACGCCCGTCGCGGACGGCGTCGTGGCGCTCACCCTGGCGCGCCCCGACGGGGGCCGGCTACCGGACTGGACGCCCGGCGCGCACGTCGACCTGGTGCTGCCCGGCGGCCTGACCCGCCAGTACTCGCTGTGCGGCGACCGCTGGGACGCCCGCTCCTACCGCGTCGGCGTGCTGCGCGAGCCCGCCGGCCGGGGCGGGTCCGCGTTCGTCCACGACGAGCTGCGCGAGGGCGACCTGGTCGGCATCGGCGGCCCGCGCAACAACTTCCGGCTGGTCCCCGCCGAGCGCTACCTGTTCATCGCCGGCGGCATCGGGATCACCCCGCTGCTGCCGATGATCGTGCAGGCGGAGCTGCTGGGGATCGGGTGGCGGCTGCTGTACGGCGGCCGCACCCGCGCGTCGATGGCGTTCCTGGACGAGCTGGCGCCGTACGGGGACAAGGTCGCCGTCGTGCCGCAGGACGAGCACGGCCTGCTGGACCTGGCGGCCTGGCTGCCGGACCCCGCCGGCACCAAGGTGTACTGCTGCGGCCCCGGCGCGCTGCTGGACGCGGTCGAGCGCCGCTGCGCCGGCTGGCCGCCCGGGCTGCTCCGTACCGAACGCTTCGTCGCCGCCGCCCGGCGGTCCGCCGTCGACGGCGCCTTCGAGGTGGAGCTGCGCCGCTCGGGCCGGACGCTGACCGTCGGCCCGCGGCAGTCGCTGCTCCAGGCGCTGGGCGAGGCCGGCGTCCCCGTGCTGTCGTCCTGCCGCCAGGGCCTGTGCGGCACCTGCGAGACGACCGTCCTGGACGGCGTCCCCGACCACCGCGACTCCCTGCTGGACGACGCCGAGCGCGCGGCCGGCGACTGCATGTTCGTGTGCGTGTCCCGGGCCGCCGGCGACCGCCTCGTCCTGGACCTGTGACCCCGGAGGAACCCGCGATGACCGCTGTGACCACGCCGTCCCTGGACGCCGACCCGTTCGCCGCCGAGGTCCTCCGCGACCCGCTGCCCCTGCAGGCCGCGCTGCGCGACGCCGGGCCCGTCGTCCACCTGAGCCGCTACGGCGTGTACGCCCTGGCGCGCTACGAGCACGTGCACGCCGCGCTGACCGACTGGCAGTCGTTCCAGTCCGGCGCGGGGGTCGGGCTCGCCAACTTCCGGTACGAGGAGCCGTGGCGCCCGCCGAGCCTGCTGCTGGAGGCCGATCCGCCCCGGCACGACGCGCCCCGCGCCGTGCTGGCGGGGATCCTCGGGCCGCGGGCGCTGCGGCGGCTGCGGGACGCCTGGTTCGCCGAGGCGGAGGAACTGGTGGACCGGGTGCTGGCCGACCGCTCGTTCGACGCCGTTCCCGCGCTTGCGCAGGCGTTCCCGCTACGCGTGTTCCCGGACGCGGTCGGGCTGCCCCGGGAAGGGCGGGAGAACCTCCTGCCGTACGGCGACCACGCCTTCAACGCCTTCGGCCCGCACAACGACCTGGTCGCCAAGGGCGCGCCCCGCGTCGGCGAGCTGTCGGGGTGGGTGAACGCGCAGTGCGCCCGCGAGCGGCTGTCCCCGGGCGGGTTCGGCGCCCGGATCTGGGAGGCGGCCGACAAGGGCGACATCACGCCCGAGCAGGCGCCGCTCGTCGTCCGCTCCCTGCTGACCGCCGGTGTCGACACGACCGTTCACGGCCTGGGCGCCGTGCTGTACGCGTTCGCCACCCACCCGGACCAGTGGGACCGGCTCCGCGCCGACCCGGGGCTGGCCCGCGTCGCGTTCGACGAGGCCGTGCGCTGGGAGTCGCCGGTGCAGACGTTCTTCCGCACCGCCACCGGCGACACCGAGATCGCCGGGACGGTGATCCCCGACGGCCGGAAGATCCTGATGTTCCTCGGCGCCGCCAACCGGGACCCGCGCCGCTGGGCGGAGCCCGACGCGTTCGACCTGGGCCGCGACCCGTCCGCCCACGTCGGCTTCGGCATGGGGCTGCACCAGTGCGTCGGCCAGCACGTGGCGCGGCTGGAGGCGGAGGCCGTGCTCACGGCGCTGGCGGCGCGCGTCGAGCGCATCGAACTCGACGGGCCGCCCGAACGGCACCTCAACAACACGCTGCGCGCCTGGGCGTCGATGCCCGTCCGCGTCCGGCCGGCCTGACCCCCGGGCCGCGGCGGCGCTCGTCGAATCTTGCCGTGGACGGGGGTGCCGCGCGGGTCTAGCGTGCCGATCAGGACGCCGAGGTTTGATCGCCTTCGGGGGCGAAAGGGAGCCGTCATGACCCGTTCCCGCGCACGCCGCTTCCTGGCCTGGCTCACCGCCGCCACGCTGGTCCTCTCCGGTCTCGCGGTCCCCGGCGCGCACGCCGGCGGCAAGGATCCGCGGCTGCTCCGGCTGCTGCGGTCGATGACGCTGGAGGAGAAGGCCGCGCAGCTGTTCGTCCTCCAGGTGTACGGCAAGAGCGCGGACACGGCCGACCCCGCGGACGTCGCCGCCAACCGGCGGCTGTACGGGGTCGACAACGCCGCCCAGGTCGTGGCCCGCTACCGCCCCGGCGGGTTCATCTACTACGCCGCCAGCCCGGCGAACGTGACGAGCCCGCGGCAGCTCGCCGCGTTCTCCAACGGAATCCAGCGGGCCGCCATGGCGCAGCGCGTCCCGGTCCCGGCGACGATCGCGACCGACCAGGAGGGCGGCATCGTCGCGCGGGTGCCGCCGCCCGCCACCCAGTCGCCCGGCGCCATGGCGCTCGCCGCCGGGCGCCGGACCGGCGACGCCCGCGCGCTCGCCCGGATCACCGGGCGGGAGCTGCGGGCCATCGGGATCAACCAGGACTACGCGCCCGACGCCGACGTCAACGTGAACCCGGCCAACCCGGTGATCGGCGTGCGGTCGTTCGGCTCCGACCCGGGACTGGTGTCGGACATGGTGGTCGCGCAAGTGGCCGGCTACCGGAGCGCGGGGGTGACGCCGACCGTCAAACACTTCCCCGGCCACGGCGACACCACCACCGACAGCCACATCGGCGTCCCGCGGATCGGGCACACGCGGGAGGAGTGGGAGCGGCTCGACCTGCCGCCGTTCCGCGCGGCCATCGCCCGCGGCGCCGACAGCATCATGACCGCGCACATCATCGTGCCCGCGCTGGACGCCTCGGAGGACCCGGCGACCCTGTCCCGGCCGATCCTCACCGGCATCCTGCGCGAGCGGCTCGGCTACCGGGGCGTCGTCGTCACCGACGCGCTCGACATGCAGGGCGTGCGGACCAAGTACGGCGACGAGCGCATCCCCGTACTGGCGCTCAAGGCGGGCGTGGACGTGCTGCTCAAGCCGCCGGCGGACGCGTCCGGCGCGGGGGTGTTCCCCCGGCAGCTCGCCGCGGTGGTGAACGCGGTCAGGACGGGAGAGCTGACCGAGCGGCGCATCGACGCGTCGGTCTACCGGATCCTGGAGCTGAAGCAGCGGCGCGGGCTGTTCCGCGACCCGTACGCGGACGAGGGCCGCATCGACCGGATCGTGGGCGCGCCGGCGCACCTGGCGGCGGCCCAGCGGGCGGCGGACCGGACGACGACGCTGGTCAGGAACGACGCCGGGCTGCTGCCGCTGGCGCCGGGGCCGCGGAACGTGCTGGTCACCGGATGGGGCGCCGCGACGACGGCGGCGCTGGCGGGCGAGTTCGGCGCCCGCGGGGCCGCGGCGACCGTGCGGGAGACCGGGCTGAGCCCGGGGCGGGACCGGATCGACGGGGCGGTCGCGGCGGCGCGGGACGCCGACCTGGTCGTCGCCGTCACCAACCGGGCCTGGGACGTCAAGGAGGAGAGCGGCCACAACGGCCCCGGGCAGATGAACCTCGTCCGGGCGCTCGTCGCCACCGGGAAGCCGGTAGTGGTCATCGCCGCCCGCGACCCGTACGACATCGCCTACTTCCCCGAGGCGCGCACGTACCTGGCGACGTACTCCTACACCGCCGAGGCGCTGCGCTCGGCGGCCCGGGCGCTGTTCGGCGAGATCGAGCCGGCCGGGCGGCTGCCGGTGGCGATCCCGGCACGCGACCAGTCGGGGACGCTGTACCCGTTCGGCCACGGGCTCGGGTACGGCGGCTGACCGCCTGAGACGAACCGGGCGGCGCCCGGGGTCCGTCGGCCGATTTCGCCGATGGACCGCCCGTGCGGCGGGCGGTTCTTGCCGAATCCGGTTTTGCGGAAATGCCGGTTCGGCGGGTGACCTGGGCTGGTCATATCGGAGCCCGGATGATCATTCAGGGAAGGGCTTGCCGGTCGGGGGAGCGGCGTTTAGCGTCCTTTAAAGATAGGAAAGTTTCCTGTCTATAGGAGATCTCCGTCCCCCGCCCCGGCGGCCGCGGCGCGAGTCCGGCCGCCCCTACGCAAGGACCCCCGCATGAAGAGATCCAGACGCCGGCTCGCCGCCGTCGCGGCGGGCGCGGCCGCCGCTCCCCTCGTCACCGTCGTCCTCCCGGCCGCCGCGGCGAACGCCCACGGGTACGTCTCCGCGCCGCCCAGCCGGCAGGCCCAGTGCGCGCAGCGGACCGTCCCGTGCGGCCCGATCCAGTGGGAGCCGCAGAGCGTCGAGGGCCCCAAGGGCCTGCTGAGCTGCAGCGGCGGGAACGCCCGCTTCGCCGAGCTCGACGACGACGGCAAGGGCTGGCACGCCGCCTCGGTCGGCCGCACGGTGACGTTCACCTGGACGTTCACCGCCCAGCACCGCACCCGGGACTACGAGTACCACGTCGGCGGCCGGCGGGTCGCCCTCATCGACGGCGGGGACCGGCAGCCGCCGCCGACCGTGACCCACACGATCGACCTCGGCGGCGTCACCGGCCGCCAGAAGGTACTGGCGGTGTGGAACGTCGCCGACACCGCCAACGCCTTCTACGCCTGTATCGACGTCCAGGTCGGCTGACCGGGCGGCGGGTTCGGGCACGCGGGAGCGGACCTAGAATGAATCGTGTTTCAATCAGTGATTGAAACATGATCCGAGGAGGCCCGCATGGATGATCGACCGACCACTCCCGACGTGTTCGAACCCGCCCGGCTCGGCCCGCTGACGCTGCGCAACCGGACGATCAAGGCCGCCACCTTCGAGGGCATGACCAAGGGCGCGCTGGTCACCGACGAGCTGATCGAGTTCCACCGGCGGCACGCCGCGGGCGGAGTGGGGATGACCACCGTCGCCTACTGCGCCGTCCAGCCGGAGGGGCGCACCGAGCGCGACCAGATCTGGATGCGGCCCGAGGCGCTGCCCGGGCTGCGCCGCCTGACCGACGCGGTGCACGCCGAGGGCGCGGCCGCGTCCGCGCAGATCGGGCACGCCGGGCCGGTCGCCAACGGGAAGTCCAACGGGCTGCCGTCGCTGGGCCCGTCCGCCTCGTTCAACGCGCAGAGCCTGCGGATGACGCGCAGGGCGACCCGCGCGGACATCGAGCGCATCACCAGGGCGCACGCCGACGCGGCGCTGCTGGCGGTCGAGGCGGGCTTCGACGCGGTCGAGATCCACCTGGGGCACAACTACTTCGCCAGCTCGTTCCTCAGCCCGAAGATCAACAAGCGGGACGACGGGTACGGCGGCTCGCTGGCCAACCGCGCCAAGGTTGCCCTCGGTGTGGTCCGCGCCGTGCGGGACGCCGTCGGCGACCGCATCGCGATCCTGGCCAAGTTCAACATGGACGACGGCGTCCCCGGCGGGTTCTGGCTCGACGAGAGCCTCCAGGTCGCCCGGTGGCTGGAGCGCGCCGGCGGCGTGGACGCCCTGGAGCTGACCGCCGGAAGCTCGCTGCTGAACCCGATGTACCTGTTCCGGGGCGAGGCGCCGGTCCGGGAGTTCGCGGCGACGTTCCCGCAGCCGCAGCGGCTGGGCATCCAGCTGGTCGGCGACCGGTTCATCCGCGCCTACCCGTACGAGGAGGCGTACCTGCTGGACGGCGCGCGGCAGTTCCGGGCCGCGCTGGACCTGCCGCTGGTGCTGCTGGGCGGCATCACCGAGCGCGCCACGATGGACCGGGCGATGGCCGAGGGGTTCCAGTTCGTCGCCATGGCCCGCGCCCTGCTACGCGAGCCAGACCTGATCGACCGGATCCAGGCCGAACCGCGGACGCGGTCGCTGTGCGTCCACTGCAACAAGTGCATGCCGACGATCTTCAGCGGCACTCACTGCGTGCTCGCCTGACCCGCCGGCGGGGCCGCCAGGCCCGCGGCCAGGAAGGCGATGACGGTGCCGGTCTCCGGCAGCGCGGCGGCGGCCTCCGGGGAGCCCGCCAGCGGGCGCCCGTAGATCTCCAGCAGGAGGGTGAACGCCAGCCGCCAGCGCTCGGCGACCTCCCGTACCGGCAGCTCCGGGCGGGCGCGCGCGAGCATGACCTCGAACGGGGCCGGGCCGAACCAGGCCGAGGCGTGCGGCGGCCGCCGGGCGGGCAGCTCCGACCGGGCGAGCAGGTGGCACAGCATGCGCCCCTTGGCGGTGCGCGCCAGCTCCTCGAACGGCTCGACGAGCGCGGTCACCAGCTCGGTGACGTCCAGCGCCGCCCCGGCCGCCTCCGAGCGCCGCGCCAGGCTCTCCAGGCGGTCCGCCCACAGCGGCAGGAGCTCCTGTTCGAGGAGGGCCGCGACCAGCCCCTCCCGGGAGCCGAAGTGGTAGTGCACCGCGCCCGGGTTCAGCCCGGCCGCGGCGTTGACGGCCCGGACCGACACCTGGTCGGCGCCCTTCTCCATGAAGAGGCGCTCCGCGGCGGCCAGGAGCCGTGCCCGGGTCGTGAGCGAGTCGTCGTCGGCCATCCGGCCATTGCATCACAGGTACCGGAGATACCTTTCAATCAGTGATTGACTGAAGTCGCCACCCGCATCGAGGAGGAGTCGAACATGGGAACCTACGCCGTCACCGGGTCCGCGTCGGGAATGGGCGCCGCCAGCGCCGCCGTCCTGAAGGGCGAGGGCCACACCGTGATCGGGGTCGACCTGCGGGACGCCGACGTGGTCGCCGACCTCGGCACCGCGGACGGCCGCCGCGCGGCGGTCGAGGAGATCCTCGCGATCAGCGGCGGGCGCCTCGACGGAGTCGCCGCCATCGCCGGCGTCGGCCCGAACATGCCGGACGCGGCCGCCGTGCTGTCGATCAACTACTTCGGCCCCGTCGCCCTTCTGGAGGGGCTGCGGCCCGCCCTCGAACGCGCTGACGCGGGCCGCGCCGTAGTGATCGGGTCCAACTCCGCGACGACCGTCCCGCTGATCGACGAGGACACCGTGAACCTGGCCCTGGCGGGCGACGAGGAGGCCGCGCGGAAGCGCGCGAACGCGGCCCAGGCGGAGATGCCGGCCGAGTTCGCCGAGCTCGCGCCGCCGAGCATCTCGGCGTACGCCTCGTCCAAGTTCGCCCTGGCCCGCTGGCTGCGCCGGACCGCCGTCCTGCCCGAGTGGGCGCGGCGCGGCATCCTGCTGAACGCGATCGCCCCCGGCGCCGTGCTCACCCCGCTCATGCTCGGCTCGACGGGCGACGCCGCCGAGCAGGACGTGGACGAGTTCCCGACCCCGATGCCGCTGGGCGAGTTCGGCCGGCCCGAGGACATCGCGTACTGGGTGCACCAGTTCCTCCGCCCCGAGGCCCGCTTCACCACCGGCGCGGTCCTCTACGTGGACGGCGGCACCGACGCGGCCATGCGCCCCGACGCGCAGCCGACGCCGATGACCTTCTGAACTTCACCGCGCGGCCGGGGATGCTGACCAACTTCTTCGGCCCGAACCGGGCCGGGAAGTATCACACCCGGCCGCCGGTCAGGTGGTGATGACGCGCAGCCCGACGACGCCCGCGACGATCAGCAGCAGGCAGAGGAGGCGGGCGGCCGTCACCGGGTCGTCCAGGAAGACCATCCCGTAGACGGCGGCGCCGACCGCGCCGATCCCCGTCCACACGGCGTAGGCGGTGCCGAGCGGCAGCGAGTGCAGCGCGTGCCCGAGCCCCCACATGCTCAGCGCCAGCGCCACGACGAACAGGACCGTCGGCCAGAGCCTGGTGAACCGGGCGGACGCCTCCAGCGCCGCCGCCCACACCGTCTCCAGCAGCCCGGCCACGATGAGGATCACCCAGACCATGCGCTCCCTCGCCCCTCGTGATCGGCAGAGCGTGATCATGCTGCCCGGATCGCGGCGGCGCTAACCCCGGTGGAGCCGTGCTCGCGTCCTGTTCACGGGGGATCCCCGGGGCCGTTCGCGGCGCCCCGGGGATCCCCGGCTCCTTTTAGTAGACGCTCACGCCGTACGCGCTGAGCGCTTCGGTGACCGGCTGGAAGAACGTGGTCCCGCCGGTGGTGCAGTTGCCGCTGCCTCCGGACGTGAGCCCGAGGGCCGCGGAGCCGGCGAACAGCGAGCCGCCGCTGTCGCCGCCCTGCGCGCAGATCGTCGTGCGGATCAGGCCCGACACGGTGCCCTGCGGGTAGCGGACGGTCTGGTTGAGCGCGGTGACTTGGCCGCTGCGCACCCCGGTGGTGCTGCCGCTGCGGCGGGCGGTCTCACCGACGACCGCGTTGCGGGCGCTCGCGATGTCCTGGGAGCCGGAGTAGAGGTACACGTCCCCCGGCTTGGAGATCGTCGTGTTGGTGTAGCGCACGATGCCGTAGTCGTTGCCCGGGAAGCTGGAGCCCGCCCGGGTGCCGAGCACGGTGCTGCCGCTGGAGTTGGCGTACCAGGTCGCGCCGATGTTGGTGCAGTGCCCGGCGGTCAGGAAGAACTGCTGGCCGGCGCTGTTGCGGACGTTGAAGCCGAGGGAGCAGCGGGAGCCTCCGGTGTAGATGGCCTGGCCGCCGGAGATGGTGGTGGTGAACTTGCCGGGGATGTGCTCCAGCCGTACGGCCGAGCCGTGGGCCGCCGCGGCCGCCCGGGTACGGGCGAGCTTCGCGCCGGTCACGGTGTCGTCGTAGGAGAGCACGACCTGGTTGGTGGCGGCGTCCACGGCCCAGGCGGTGCCGGTCGCGGTGACCGAACGGCCGATGGCCTCGGTGACCTTCCCGAGCACCGCGCCGCTGCGGGCGACGTTCCTGGGTACGGCGCCCGCCTCGCGGACCTCGCGGGCCGCGCTCGCGTCCGCCACGGTCACGACCAGCCGGCCGCCGTCCAGGTAGGAGCCGGCGGTGCGGGTTCCGAGCCGCTGGGCCAGTTCGGTGGCCAGCCGGCCCGGGTCGGGCGTGGTGGCGGGGGCCGCCGCGGCCTGCGCGGCGGGTACTGCGGTCAGCATGGCCGCCGTGGTGGCGGCCGCCATGCACACGACAGTGGCGGGGCGGATGGGTCTCATCCTCACTGTGCCTCCAGTGAGTCAGGGCCGGTCCGGATGACGCGCCCTGAGTCACGTGCATCGTGAAGAAGGGCCGGTACCCCAACAAGGGGACAAAAGTGACCAATCGCCGGACCACCTTTGGCAAGCCTGCGCGCGTTCCACGTCGGCTTCGAAATGGATCGATCCAGTGCCGCGTCAACCCGCGATCTTGGCCGCACCCGGCCAAGATCTGCGGGTGGATCCCGGAACTTTCCCGCCCGGCGGCATCAGGGTTTCGCATGGAAGGCGTCAAGACCGCGATAACGCCTGCTCCGCGCCCCGCGACGGTGGGTTCACTGGCATGCGTCCCCCCGGTAGCGGATGCCGGGGCGCGGCGCGCGGTGAGGCGCGCGAAGGAGGCTCAGCGATGCGGCACCTGGAAACCGTCGCCTTCCCCCTGGCCGCCGGCACGGCCTGCTCCTTCCTGCTGGCCGTGGTCCTGAAAGAGGCGCCGTGGCAGGCCGGGTTCACGGCGGTGACGGCGTGCGCCGTCCTCTGGTCCCTGCTCGGGACGCCCCTCATGGGCGCCGCGCTCGGCGGCATCGCCTGGGCCTTCGTGACCGGCTTCGACGTCGCCGGGTCCGGCGACCTCGTCCTGACCGGCGGCGCGGACGCCGCGCGCGCCGCGCTCCTCGTCGCGGCGGGCCTGCTGGCGGGCGCCGCCGGCCGCCGTCTGGGCGGGCCCGGCCCGGGCGGCGACATGCCGCCGGCGCCCGAGGAGTACGCCGCCCGCCCCGTCCCGCCGGCGCGGGCCGATCTCCCGCGGCCGGCCGCACGGCCGGGTGTGGCCACAGTGGCCCGTGGTACGGGACCGGACCGCACACTGAGGACCGGCGTTGGACTCCCCGGTCGGTGAGGTGGACGGCGAATGAGCATGGGCCCGCAGGGCGGCGGCCTGTCACAGGAGATCGACATCAGCGTGCCGCACTCGGCGCGGATCTGGAACTACTGGCTCGGCGGCAAGGACAACTACGAGATCGACCGGATGGTCGGCGCGCGGGTCGCCGAGATCTTCCCGTTCCAGCCGATGGTGGCGCGCGTCTCGCGGGACTTCCAGCGGCGGGCCGTGCGTTCCTGGCGGGCGAGGCGGGCGTCCGGCAGTTCCTGGACATCGGCAGCGGCCTGCCCACCGTCGAGAACACGCACATGGCGGCCCAGGCCGTCGCGCCCGAGAGCCGCATCGTCTACGTCGACAACGACCCGATGGTGCTGGCCCACGCGCGGGCCCTGCTGAGCAGCAGCGACGAGGGGGAGTGCCACTACCTGGACGCCGACCTCAACGACCCCGGCCCCATCATCGACCGCGCCAGGGAACTGATGGACTTCGACCGGCCGATCGCGCTCATGCTGATGGGGATCACCGGGCACCTCGACCCGTACGAGCGGGCCCGCGAGATCGTGGCCACCGTCCTGGACGCCCTGCCGTCCGGCAGCTACCTGGTGCACGCCGACGGCGACGACGGCGACGAGCGGGCGGTGGAGGCGCTGCGGCAGTACGCCGAGACCGGCGCCGTGGCGCATCACCTGCGCAGCGTCGAGCAGCTCAAGGCGTTCTTCGACGGGCTGGAGCCGGTCGCGCCCGGGCTCGTCCCGCCGCACCGCTGGCGGCCCGACTCCCCGGTCCAGGCCGAGCACGACTCCGTGCCCAGCATCGGCATCGCGGGCGTGGCCCGCAAGCCCTGACTCCCGAGACGCGGACGCGGCGGGCCGCGGACCCGCCCCACTACCTTGAGCGCCGCACCCGCACGCCGCGAGCGCCCGGCTGCTGCCGTTCATCGCCCATGACCGCGCCGGTTTCGGCGGCGCGCGGGCCTGACCGTTCTCGCCTTGGGGCTGTCGCGGGCCTACCTGTGCGCCCGGCCGCTGCCGTGACGGGGCCCCGCCTACTCCCGGTGGTGTAGGCGGCCGCCCTGCGCCGGGGGCCGTGCGGCGGTGGGTGCTCGGGCGGTACGCCGTGGGGCGTACCGGACGGGCGGGAGTTCGCCCCGGACGGCGTATTGGAGAAGCCGTCCGGCAGGGGACGGAATCCGGGGAGCGAATTGGGACCGTCGTCACGTGAGGGGCTACCGGCCTGACCTGAGAGGACGTGACGAGATGGCGATCTACGACAAGGGCCTCGCGCGGAGCACCGGCTCCCGCGCCGCCCCGGCGGCCCGGCGGGCCGAGCCGATGGTCCGCATCGGCAGGAGGTGGCGCAAGGCGATCCTCGCCGCGCACGTGGTCTCCGCCGGCGCCTGGATCGGCATCGACGTGATCGTGGCGGTCCTGGTCCTCACCGGGCGGTTCGGCTCGACGGACGAGATGCGCGGGCTGGCCTACCAGGCGCTGGCCGCGTTCGTGGTGTGGCCGATGCTGGTGTCGGCCCTGGTCTGCCTGGTCACCGGGGTCATCCTGGGCCTGGGCACCCGGTGGGGCCTGCTGCGGTACTGGTGGGTCGCCGTCAAGCTCGTCCTGAACGTGCTCCTGTGCGTCCTGATCATCGTCGCGCTCCAGCCGGGGATGGCCGAGGTCGGCGAGTACGGCCGGACGCTCGGCGCCGGCGTCCCGGAGCCGGAGGACGTCTCGAGCCTCTTCTACCCGCCCGCCGTGTCGCTGACGACGCTGACGTTCGCGACCGTGCTCGCCGTGGCCAAGCCGTGGGGCCGGATCCGCGGCGGCCGCCGGGGAGGTGCCTCCCGATGACGGCGGCGGTGCGGACGACCGGGCTGACCAAGCGGTACGGCCCCGTCCTCGCGGTGGACGGCCTGGACCTGGACGTGCGGGCCGGGGAGGTCTACGGGTTCCTCGGCCCCAACGGCGCCGGCAAGACGACGACGCTGCGGATGCTGCTCGGGCTGGTGCGCCCGACCGCGGGCTCGGTCAGCGTCCTCGGCGACACCGGCGGGAGCTGGCCCTCCCCGGCGCTCGGCCGGGTCGGGGCGCTCATCGAGGGCCCGGCGTTCTACCCGTTCCTGTCCGGCCGGGAGAACCTGCGGGCGCTGGCGCGGCGGGCCCGGGTCCCGGACGGCCGGGTGGCCGAGGTCCTGGACCTCGTCGGGCTCGCCGGGCGGGCCGGGGACCGGTACGCCGCGTACTCGCTGGGGATGAAGCAGCGGCTCGGCCTGGCCGCCGCCCTGCTCAAGGACCCCGATCTGCTCGTCCTCGACGAGCCGACGAACGGGCTCGACCCGGTCGGCATGGCCGACATGCGCCGCACGATCCGCGGGCTCGCCGAGGGCGGTTGCACGGTCCTGCTGAGCAGCCACCTGCTGGGCGAGGTCCGGCAGATCTGCGACCGGGTGGGGATCATCCACCGCGGCCGGCTGGTGTCGCAGCGGCCCATCGGCGAGCTCGGCGGCGCCGGCCGGCTGAGCGTGCGCGCCGATCGGCCGGACGAGGCCGCCGCCGTGCTGCGCCGCATGCTCGGCCCGGACGCCGTGCTGCGGGCGGGCGAGGACCTGCACCTGGCTGTGGACGCCGGCATGGCCGCGGCCGTCAACCGCGCGCTCGTCACCGGCGGCGTCGAGGTCAGCGAGCTGCGCTGGCACGTGCCCGACCTCGAAGAGGTCTTCTTCGAGCTCACCGAGGGGAGCCGTGATGTGGTCTGACACCCGGGCGGAGATCGGGGTCCAGAGCCGCCGTACGGCCAACTGGCTGCTCCTCGCCACCGCCATGGCGCTGACGCTGACCTTCGCCTACCTCATCCCGTACGCCGGATACCGGAGCGCCGATGAGGGCGAGCGGCTCGCGCCGCTGCTGACGGCGGAGTTCGCGGGCTCGGCCATCGGCGGGCTGCCGGCGTTCACCGGGGCGCTGGCGCTCATCTTCGGCGTCCTCGTCGCGGGGAGCGACTACGCGTGGGACGTGTGGAAGACGATCCTCGTCGTGCAGCCGTCGCGGACCCGCGTCCTGCTCGCGAAGGGCGCCACGGTGGTGCTGGGCTGCCTGCTGCTGGTGGTCGCGCTGCTCGCGGTGAGCGCGGCGGCCGGGCTGGCCGTCACCCTCGCCGAGGGCGCCGCCGTCACCTGGCCGGACACGCCGGGCGCCGCCGCGGGCCTGGGGGGCGCGTGGCTCATCGCGTCCATGTGGGCCGCGCTCGGCATGTTCCTGGCCGTCGCCCTGCGCGCCGTCGCGCTGCCCGTCGGGATCGGGCTGGTGTGGATGCTCGCCGTGCAGAACCTGATCAGCGGGCTGGCCGCGCCGCTGCTGGGCTGGGTGGACGCGCTCCAGGCGTGGCTTCCCGGCGGCGCCGCCGGCTCCCTCGTCGCCTCCCTCGGCGCGCGGGAGGACACCCCGGCCGTCGCCGAACTCACCGGGCCCGTCCACGCGGGCCTGGTCATCGCGGGCTACCTGCTCGCGTTCGGGCTCGCGGCGGGCGTCCTGCTGCGCCGCCGGGACATGTGACCGGCACCGCAAAGCGGACGCAAAGTCATGAACGAGGACACGGCCGGTCCGTGGTGCGCCCGGGCCGGCCGTGAATGGAGTGGGACGACGCGGGCACACGAGATCCGTACGCCGCCCGAGAGCGCCCGCCGCTCACGACCCATGCCGCTCACATGCCACACGTGTTCCTTCGCCGCCGTTCCGACCCGGAGGGCCGCGCCGGCCGATCGCCGCTCCGCGTGACGACGGAGGCGCGGTCCACGGTCTTCCGCATCGCCCGCCTGACGATCACCGCCACGCTGTCGTTCGTGCTCGCCCTGGCGGTGCTGCCGGAGGGCGGGCCGCAGCCGCTGCTGGCGCCGCTGACCGCGCTGCTCGTCGTGCAGTTCTCCGTCTACGGGACGATCAGGGCGGGCATCCTGCGGGTCGCCTCCGTCACCTCGGGCGTGCTGGTCGCGGTGCTGGCCGCGAGCACGATCGGGTTCTCCTGGTGGACGCTCGGCCTGACCATCCTCACCGCCCTGGTCATCGGGCACGTGCTGCGGCTGGGCGAGCACGTGCTGGAGGCGCCGATCTCCGCGATGCTGATCTTCGCGCTGGGCGCGGCCAGCGAGAGCGGCGCGATCGACCGCGTGCTGGAGACGCTGATCGGCGCCGCGACCGGGCTGGCGGCGACGCTGCTGGCGCCGTCCGTGCGGGTACGGCCGGCGGAGGAGGCCGTCCAGGACATCGCCGAGCGGCTGCGGGCCCTGATCGCGGAGATCGCCGACGGGCTGCGCGGCGAGCCCGCCCAGCACGAGGCGGCCGGCTGGCAGGACAAGGCCGAGCACCTCGCCCGCGAGATCGGCCGCACCGACCGGGACCTCGGCGCCGCCGAGGAGAGCGTGCGCCTCAACCCCCGGACCCGGGCGCGGCGGCTCATCGACGCCGGGGTCGCGCTGCGCAACGCGATGGAGACGATGGAGCACTTCACGCTGTCGCTGCGCGGCCTGACCCGGTCCCTCGCCGACGACGAGCGGCTGGGGCCGCGCGGCCGGCTGCTCACCGACCCCGCGCTGCGGCGCAACCTCGGCGACGCGCTCGCCGAGATCGCCGCGAGCATCGCCGCGTACGGCCGGCTGGCCCGCTCCGACCTGGCCCGCGACGCCACCCCGTTCCTCGCCGAGCAGGACCTGGAGGTGCACGTCGACGTGGCCCGCGCCCGCCGCGCCCGCCTCGCCCAGAGCCTGCACGAGCGGGCCGCCGCCGGCGACCTGTGGCCGCTGTACGGCGAGGTCTCCATGGACATCGACCGGCTCATCGAGCACCTGCGCGTCGAGCACCGCACCCGGGCCCGGCAGCGCTGGCGGCGGCACCGCGGCGCGTCGCGGCACCTGCCCGAGCTGCCGATCCGGGTCGTCCAGCAGGCCAGGTACCAGCTCCGCAAGGCCGCCGAGCGGAACGCCCGCGAGTCCGGCGACCCGCGCCACCGGTGACGCGGCGCGCACCGGCGGCTCGTGAGACCCGCGGGGTAGATCCCGATTGGCTCCGCAGCGTGGCGACCGTTCGGCTCGCCCGTTCCTAGCGTGCGATTGAACACTCCCCCCATCAAGGAGGCCCCTGTGGCCGGACACACGAGAAGGACGATCCTGCGGGGCGGCGCGGTGGCCGCCGCATCGGTGCCCCTGGCGCAGGTGGCCGCGCCTCCCGGGAAGGCGTCCGTCCAGGGGCCTATCGGCGTGAGGCCGGGGGATCCGCGCTATGCCTCGATGGTGCGCCGGGGCTACAACCGGCGGTTCGAGGGGCGCCCGGAGGAGATCCATGTGGCGCGCTCCGCCGAAGACGTCGTGCGCGCGGTGGACGATGCGGTGCGTACCGGCCGGAGGCTCGCCGTGCGCAGCGGAGGCCACTGCTTCGAGAACTTCGTGGACGACCAGGACGTCCGGGTGGTCATCGACCTCTCCGAGATGGCGGCCGTCCGCTACGACTGGCGCCGCGGCGCCTTCGAGGTGGAGGCGGGCGCCACGCTGGGCGAGATGTACCGGAGGCTGTACGTCGGGTGGGGCGTGACCGTCCCGGCCGGAACCGCCGGCGCAGTGGGGGTCGGCGGCCATGTCGCCGGCGGCGGCTACGGCGCCCTGTGCCGCCTGCACGGCCTGTCGGTCGATCACCTGTACGCGGTGGAGGCCGTCGTCGTCGGACGGTCGGGCAAGGCCAGGATCGTGGTGGCCACCCGGGAGCCGTCGGACCCCAACCGGGACCTGTGGTGGGCCCACACCGGAGGCGGCGGCGGGAACTTCGGGATCGTCACCCGCTACTGGTTCCGGTCGCCGGGCGGCCGGCCGCTGCCGGCTCCTCCGGCCACGGTCCTGGACTTCACCCTGTCATGGCCGTGGGAGCGGCTCGACCGGGAGGCGTTCGTCCGGCTCATGCGCAATTACGGGGAGTGGGGCGAGCGCAACTCGGCCCCCGGGTCGCCCGCGTGCGCGCTGTACGGCGAGTTCCTGCTGAACACCAGAACCGCCGGGAACCTCACGCTGATCGGCCAGGTCGCCGCCGGCAGCGGCGCCGCGCGGCTGCTGGACGACCTGACCACCGCGCTCGGCGGCGGCGTCGAGGTACGCCCGGCGCGCCGGACCTCCACACTTCCCTGGCTGACCGCGGCGGTCCACGGCCTCGACGACGCGCCGGGCCCCTTCTACAGCGTCAAGATCAAATCGGGCTACCTGCGGCGGCGCTTCACCGATCGGCAGGCCGCCGCCATCCACCGGCATCTGACCAGGACCGACTACACCCATCCCGGCGGGACCGTGTTCGTGAACACCTACGGCGGCCAGGTCAACGCCGTACGGCCCGGCGCGACCGCCACCGCCCACCGCGACTCGATCTTCAAGGTCGGCTTCACCGCCGGCTGGGAGGACCCGGCCGAGGAGGCCCGGCACCTGGCGTGGCTCCGCGAGCTCTACCGCGACGTCTACGCCGACAGCGGCGGCGTCCCGGCCGGCGGCGCGTTCATCAACTACCCCGACCGCGACCTGGCCGACCCGGCGTGGAACGCCTCGGGCGTCCCATGGCACACCCTCTACTACAAGGACGGCTACGCCCGGTTGCAGCAGGTCAAACGCCGCTGGGACCCGCGCGGCGTGTTCCACCACGCCCTCTCCGTCAGCCCCTCCTGACCGGTTGCGGCGCCCCGGACCCGCAGCAGGCCGAGCCGCCTTCCTCTGCTGCCGCCGCGCCTTCGGCGGCGAGGTCGGTGGAGCAGACGCCGGTTTCGGGCAGGTCGAGTTGGACGGTGTCGGCGGCGGTGCGGTCGCCGGCGAGGGCGGCGGTGATGGAGCGGACCTGCTCGTAGCCGGTGGCCATGAGGAAGGTGGGGGCGCGGCCGTAGCTTTTCATTCCGGTGATGTAGAGGCCGGTTTCGGGGTGGGCGAGGTCGCGTTCGCCGTGTGGGGGCACGGTGCCGCAGGAGTGGAAGTTCGGGTCGATGAGTGGGGCGAGCTTGATCGGGGCTTCGGTGGCGGGGTCGAGATCGGTGCGGACTTCGCGGAGCATGTTCAGGTCGGGTCGGAATCCGGTGGCGGCGACGATGGTGTCGGCGGTGATGGTCTGTTCGCCTTGGGGGGTGGTGCCGGTGATCTGCACTCTGCCGGTGGTGGGGGTGGTGAGGCGGGTGATGGTGAACGAGCGGATCAGTTCGATCTGGCCGGAGTTGACGGCCTGCTTCAGGCGTGTGCCGAGGGC
>NZ_JBEZWH010000034.1:0-79913 GCF_040703975.1 Spirillospora sp. NPDC029432 | reverse complement strand
CGCGGTTGTGCGTCACGTCGTGGACCTCGCCGCCGCAGCGGGCGCACATGAAGCCGATGTCCTCCATGTCCCTCCCTGATCGCTGAGGTGCCGCGGCTCTCACAGTATCCGGCCGGGCCCCGCTGTCGAATCGCCCGCCCGCCGTCGGCTAACGTGACCGCCGTGTCCGATCATGAACCGGCGGCACCGCGCGGTGTCGTCCTGAACGCCGACAAGATCGACCTCGTCCGGGACGGCCGGCTCCTCCTGGACCGGGTCACCCTCACCGTCCTCGCCGGCGAGCACTGGGCCCTCCTCGGCCCCAACGGCGCAGGCAAGAGCACCCTCCTCGGAATCCTCGGCGCCTACACCCACCCCACCCGCGGATCGGCCGAGATCCTCGGCCACCGCCTCGGCCGGGTGGACGTCTTCACCCTGCGCAGGCTGATCGGCCAGGTCGACCCGCGGCACCCGCTGGAGTCCGCGCGGACCGTACGGGAGATCGTCCTGACCGGCGCCACCGGAACCATCGAGCTGGTGCCGCGCTGGACCCCGACCGACGAGCAGCTGCGCCGCGCCGGCGAGCTGATCGAGCTCATGGGCCTGACACCGCGCGCCGACGCCCGCTGGCCCCACCTCTCCCAAGGCGAACGCGGCCGCGCGCTCATCGCCCGCGCCCTCATGCCCGACCCGCCGGTCCTCCTGCTCGACGAGCCCGCCACCGGCCTCGACGTCGCCGCCCGCGAGCGCCTCCTGTCGGCCATCGACGAGGTCCGCGAACGCCGTCCCGACCTGGCGACCGTGCTGGTCACCCACCACCTGGAAGAGCTCCCCAGCAGCACCAGCCACGCCCTCCTGCTCCGCGGCGGCGCCGTTCTCGCCTCGGGCCCCGCCGACGAGGTCCTCACCACCGAACTCGTCAGCGAGTGCTTCGACCACCCCATCACGATCACCCGCCGCAACGGCCGCTGGAGCGCGACGAGTCATTGAGGAGGGGCGCCCCTCCTCACCACCCGGGCCTGAGGGGCGGGGACCCCTCCAGTCGCCGGGGCTCTTTTCATTGAGGAGGGGCGACCCTCCTCACCACCCGGGCCCGAGGGGCGGAGCCCCCTCCAGTCGCCGGGGCTCCTTGCGGGGTCCCCGCCCCTCGGGCAGGGGGCTCCGCCCCCCGCACCCCCCGGCTGGGGGCTCCGCCCCCTCGTCCCCCCTTTGGGGCTCCGCCCCTGCGCTCCCGCTGGGGGGTTCGCCCCCTCGTCCTCCCATTGGGGCTCCGCCCCTGGCCCCCATTCGGGCTGGGGTCAGGTGTGTGCTCGGACTCGGTGTTCCGCCAGGTGGGCCAGTACGGACTGGTTGGCCTCCCAGCCGTCGGGGAACTTCACCGGGACGCCCAGGTGGACGGGCTCGGTGGACGGGTGCGCGTCCAGCAGCTCGGGGATCCCGGCGCGGGCGACGACCACGCACGCGTGCCGGTGCCGTGAGGTCAGGACGCACAGGCGCCCCGACTCCAGGTGGAACGCGGTCGCGTCGCGCCGTCCCGACAGCGGGTGCAGGACGACCGTGACGTCGTACTCGCGGCCCTGGAGCCGGTTGGCGGTGTCGACCGTGATGCCCTCGCCGTGCTCGCCCAGCGCCGCGCGGATCGCGGTGACCTGGTCGCGGTGCGCGGCGCCGATCGCGACGCGGTCGGCGCCGACCGGGTTCGTGCCCTGCTCCGAGTGCGCCACCGGGCCGCGCTGCAGCAGCCGCACGGCAAGCGCGGCGGTCGCCCGGACGGCCTCGGCGTCGGTACGGAGCGTGTGCCGCGCGGGCAGCTCGTACAGCGCCCAGCCGGTCGCGGCGGCCTCGTCCAGCGCGCGGTCGTAGCTGGTGCCCATGCCGCCCGCGCCGTACTCCAGCCGGCGGTCGCCCGGCCCGGTGCCCGAGCGGAAACCGGTGAACGGATAGAACGCGTCCGACACCACCGGCGCGGCCGAGGCGGGCAGCCGCCACGAGACCGGCAGGCGGTGCAGCGGCAGGTCGGGGTTGTGGGCGAGCAGCACGGAGACGGCGCTGCGCATCGGGTCCCACGACAGGCCCGCCCAGCGTTCCACCTCGACGGTGGAGAACGGGTCGAGCTGGCCGGGGTCGCCCACGAACAGCGCGCGCTGGAAGCGGCCCGCGATGCGCAGCAGCATGTCCGAGCGCATCTGGTACGCCTCGTCCACGATCGCCCACGGCCACGAGCCCTCCGACAGCGTCGCCCACTTGGCGGCGGTGGCGATCACCACCATGCACTCGGCCAGCTGGTCGGCCTTGGTCGCGACCTTGACGGCGGGGTGCGACAGCACGCGGTCGGAGATGGTGTACGTGGAGGCCGAGAGGCGGCCGAGCGTCACGTCCGGATGCTTCACGCCGATCCGGTCGATGAGGTCGTCGACCTGCTCGTTGGTCTGCGCGACGATCATCAGCGCCTCGCCGGCCGCGGCCAGGTGCGCGGCGGCCCGGACCACGAGGGTCGACTTGCCCGCGCCGGGCGGGGAGTCGACCACCACGCCCCGGTGGCCGCCGTCCAGGTCGGCCAGCACCTCCTCGACGACCTTGGTCGCCGCCACCGACGGATCGATGCCCTCCACTACGACCACTCCTCCGCCGCGTCCTCGTCGTTGGCCACGTACTCCTCGGGCGGGCCGCCGTGCGTCCACGGCGTCTCCTCCTTGTCGGGGAACTTCGCCACGCCGAACGAGTCGGCGGTGTGCGAGGTGAACACCACCCGCGTCCCGATCTCGGGGACGACGCCCGGCGGGGGCTCCAGCTTGCGGCCCATCCCGCCGGTCAGCTCCAGCAGCACGCTGCGGGTGCGCTCGTCGATCTCCACGATCCTGCCCTTGAGGGACGGGCGCTCGGCGCTGCACACCGTGGTGCCGATGTCGAGCCGGACCGGGTCCTCGGTGCCGACCCGAAGGTGCGGGCGCAGCTTCGGGCGCTTGCCCGTCTCGTCCAGCCGGGTCGGGTCGCTGTCGACGACCGTGCCGCCGAACGCCTGCCCGGCCAGCCGGTGCTCGGCCATGACGAGCGGGTCGTCGAAGGCGCGCTGCGCCTCGTAGGCGTCCTGGGCGCGCTCCAGGTCGTGCAGCCGCCGCGCCGCCCGTACCGGCGGGTCGCGGCGGGCCTGCGGGTACGCCTCGCCGAACGTCTGGTGGTAGTAGGTGAACGAGTCGCGGTCCCGCTCCCAGCGGGCGGCCACGCTCGCGCCCGGCGGCAGCCTCCGCAGCGCCTCCACCGCCCGCCACATCAGCTCCCACGTCGGGAACAGCTGGTCGGACAGCGCCCGGCGGACGCGCTCCCCGGCGCGCGGGTCGCGGCCCGCCTGGTCGTACGCGGCGATCGCGGGCGCCAGCACCTCGTTGTCGAACGACGGGTCGGTCGCCGGGCCCGCCGGGGGGCAGATCAGCGGGTCCTCGGCGCGCGCCGCGGCGGCCGGTCCGTCCAGCCCGCCGGGCGGGGCGATCCAGCCCATCAGCGCGGCGAGGTTGCCGTCCTCCAGCGAACTCTGCCCGGTCGCCCAGTGCAGCCGCAGCGCCTCGGTCATCGCCAGCAGCAGCGACGAGCCGGGATGGTCGTTGCGGTCGGCGAACCACGTCAGCCAGCGGCCCAGCACCGGCACCGCGGCGTCCACCGCGTACGGGCCCTCGGTCCGGCGGAACCGCGTCGAGCGGCCCAGCAGCCGCAGGAACCCCACGCCGCCCCGGTTGGGCACCAGCAGCTGCGGGGCGTCGCCGTACCGGATGCGCTCCTCGCCCTCCTTGTCCCCCTTGCCCGGCGGCAGCTCCTCGACCGCGCCCCGGCTCGTCTCCACATGGTTGAGCACGAGCTTCGCCAGGTCGGCGGCGAACGCGAACCGCAGGTCGCGGTTGCGCGGCTGCGGGACGACCAGCAGCGTCGGGTCGGCCGGATCGGTGCCGAGCATCACCGCGAGCGGCGCGGCGGCCTCACCCGCCAGCTTCAGCGGGATCAGCACCAGCGGCGCGTCCGACACGTGCAGGTGCCGGACCGTCGCCAGCGGCTGGGCGCGGCCGGTGGCGGCCGCCTCCAGCTGGGCGAGCGAGGTGAGCACGCTCACGTCGCGGGGACCTCCGGGATACGGACAGAACGAACAGAAAGGACAGAACGGGTAGAACGGCCAGGGTGGATCATGCGGCGCCGCCCAGGACCTCGCGGCGCAGCCGGTCGGCGGCGCGCAGCTGGGCGGCGGTCTCGGCCAGGTCGTCGGACGGCTCCAGCGAGCCGTCGGCCAGCGCCAGCGCGGTCGGGATCGAGTCGACCCCGCCGAGGTCGTCGCGGACCGAGCGGCCGAGGGTGCCGGTGGCGCCGCAGGCCCGCGCCTCGTCCCGGCAGAAGAACGCCATCTCGCAGCTGGCCATGCACTCGGGCGCGTACCGGGCCTCGACCGCCCTGACCGAGTTCGGCAGCGCCTCGCCCGGCGCGAACGTCAGGTCGCCCGGCAGCTCGCCGAGGATCCGGTCGATCCGGGTGAGCCGGGCCAGCTGCCGCTCCAGTACCGCCAGCTGCGGCCGCACGTCCACCGGCGTCGCCGACGGGCGGTTGGAGAAGTTCTCCGGGCACACCAGGAAGACCTCGTGCGACACCAGCTCGCGCGGATGGCCGAGCTCCTCCACCAGCCGGCGCAGCGCCAGCACGTACACCGCGGACTGGCGGGCGGCGGCGGCGACCTGCTCCGGCTCGGCCTGCCCGTCCACCACCGCGAACGACTTGATCTCGATCACGTGCAGCCGGCCCGCGTACTGGAACGCGATCACGTCCGGCTCCAGGTAGGCGGTCTGGCCCGCGATGTCCAGCCGCAGCAGCGGATGGTCGAACAGCGTGCCCTCGCCGGTCTCCAGCGCCCGCGCCAGCAGCCGCCGGGTGCGGCCGTGCCGAAGCTCGCGGCCCTCGTGCCCGGCCACCACCTCCAGGTCGTCGTAGGCGACCTCGGGCACGTCCAGGCCGAGCGTGTCGCGCAGCAGCGTGAGCAGCTCGGCGCAGCCGTCCGCCTTCACCTGCGCCTCGAACGCGTTGCCGCGCGTGATGGCGAACTGCGACTGGCCGAACGGCGAGGGGAAGCCGAGCTCGCGGGCCAGGAAGTCCTTGTCGACGCCGGCGGCGTCCATCACCCCGCGCCGCGCGCAACCGGGGTTGGCGGTGAGCGCGGCGATGGTGCGCGCGTCGTGGTTGCGGGGCGGGGTGCCGCCGCGCAGCCGGTCGAGGGTGGGTTCCAGGGCGGTTTCGGTCATCGGTCGTCCTCGTGGGTGGTGCGGTGGGGCCGCGGCGCCGGCGCGGCCGGCGCGTCGGTCCCGCGGGGTCTGCGGGTGCCCTTCGCCTTGCCCGTCCCGCGTACCGGCCGCAGGGCCGGCGCGGGCGGTCCGGACGCCGGGCCCGGGGCCCGGCCGTCGGTGCCCGACGCCGCGCGCATGGCCCGCAGGCGCGAGCCGAAGAGCCGTTCGGCGTCGTCGAGCTGGGTGCGGGCGCGCTCGGCGGCCCGCCGCCGGGCCTTCCCGTCGGCGTCGAGATGCACCTCGAGCTCGGCCCCGGCGGCCTCGGCCAGCGCGGCCGGGTCGACGGTGCCGGCCCGGTCTCCGGGGCCGCCGGGCGTGCCGGGGATGTTGGAGGCGAACCGCCACAGCAGCCGCTGGGCGTCCGGGGACGGGTCGCCGCCGCGCGCCGCGTGCTCGGCGACCCGCAGCGCGGCGCGCAGGAAGTCGGTGCGCGGGCTCAGCGGGCCGACCACCCGCTGCTCCAGCGGCCAGGTGCTCACCGTGATCAGCCCGCGGGCGGGCGCCAGCAGGTCGGCGGTGAGCGCGGCGCACAGGTAGTAGGGCCGGGCGTACGGCGCGGTCCGGAACGAGCGCTCCTCGTCGCGCCGCAGGCTGGTGAGCCGGGTGCCGGGGATCTCGCCGGGGAAGAACGCCGCGTACACCGATCCGATCAGCTTGGGCGCGGCGGGGACGCCGAGCAGCGTCAGCGCCTGGTGCACCTGGTCGCGGACGGGCACGAGCCCGCGCTCGGGACTCGTTCTGCCGGCGTCCTTTTTCCGCCCGTTCCCGCCCCGGGCGGCCTTTTCCCGGGCGTTGCTTCGGGGCGCGGGCTTTTCCGCGGCCGCCGTTTCCGGGACGGCGGCGCCGGCGGGCTCGCCGAGCACCGCGTCGTCCCAGGCGTCCTCGGTCTCGCGCAGTTCCGCGCGCAGCGCGCGGGCGGTCTGCCGGTCGTTCCGCGCCATCGCGCGCCGGACGGCGGTGCGCAATTCGGCGATGCGCGCCTCCAGCGCTTCGGGGCCCGCCGATTCGGGGCCCCGTGCCTCGGGAGTCGGAACGCCGTGGGACGGGGGCATGCGGGTGAGAGTACAGCAGCTTCCAGACAGTTCCAGTCTTTTCCAGTTTCGCGTGTCGCGGGCGGGAAGGGATTTACCCGGGCGCCGTACGGCGGGGCATTGCCGGGCGAGCCCTTCCGTGACGCCGGTTTTGCCCGACCTGCGTTCTATGTAGGGAATCACGAGAACTGTAGATACGCCGCGTGCCGGTGCCGGAGTGCGGCCGCCGGCGTCAGCGCGCGGGCTTGTGCCAGGAGACCATGTAGCGCCAGAGCGCGAGCCGCTCGTAGCGCGCGCCGGGAAGGATCCGCAGCGCCTCGTCCCGGACCTCGCCCCACGTCATCTCGGGATCGGCGATCGGGGCGGCCGGGTCGCCGGCCCGCGCACGGTTGCGCCAGTGGTGGAACCGGTGCGCCGGGAGGCCCACACTGCCGCGGAGCCTCTCCTGGAACGACCCGTTGCGCGCCAGGCCGATGACGACGAGGCTCCCGCCCGGGCGCACCGCGTCGCGCATCGCCGTCAGCGCGGCGGTGAAGTCCATGTGGTGGATCGCCGCGACGCTGCACACGAAGTCGTAGCCCTCGGCGGGCAGGTCGCAGGCCAGCAGATCGGACTCGATGAAGTCGACGTTGGCGAGCCCGCCGCTCTCCTTCCGGGCCGCGGCGATCATCTCGGCGGAGGAGTCGATCCCGGTGACGTGCCCGGCCCGCCCGGCGAGCCGGCGGACGAGGAGGCCGTCGCCGCACCCCACGTCCAGCGCCTCGCGGCATCCGCGCGGCATGGCCCGCAGCACGAGGCCGTGGTAGTGGGTGTTGTGGTTCCAGTAGTCCCCGGTCGCGGGCTCGGTGGTGCGTGCCATCGCCCCACCCTAACGAGCCGCGCCCGCCGGGCCGGGGGTTTCGCGCCCCGGCGCGCGCGTGCCAGCCTGTGTCCATGATCGAAACGGCGGGCCCGCGGGCGTGGCTGATCCGGCACGGGCAGAGCGAGTCGAACGCGGGGCTCCCCACCGACGGCCCCGGGGCCGCGCCCCTCACCCCGCGCGGCCGGGCCGAGGCCGAGCGCGTCGCCGCCGCGTTCACCGGGCCGCCCGCGCTGATCGTGAGCTCGCCGTTCGTGCGCGCCCGCGAGACCGCGCGGCCGACGCGGGAACGGTTCCCCGACGTGCCGTACGAGGAATGGCCCGTCCAGGAGTTCACCTTCCTCGGCGGCCTGCACGGGCCCGGGACGACCAATACGCAGCGCCGCCCGCACGCCGTCGCCTACTGGGAGCGCGCCGATCCCGCGTACGCGAACGGCGGCGACGGCGAGACGTTCCAGGAGGTCGTCGCTCGCGCGCGCGACCTCCTCGCGCGGCTGGCGCGGCGGCCGGGCGGCGGGCTGACGGCCGTGTTCACCCACGGCCTGTTCATGCGCGCGCTGATGTGGTCGCTCACCACCGGCGTCACCGATCCGGACGCGGCGGAGATGCGGGCGTTCGCGCGCTTCCAGCGGACGTGCACGGTGCCGAACGGCGCCGTGCTCGAACTGCGGGGGAGCGGCGGCGGGCCGGAGGAGCTCCAGCTGCTCGCCGGGTCCTTCACCCACCTGCCCGCCGCCCTGCCCGCGGGCACCGCCTACGAGGACGTGAACCCGGCGAAGTAGGTCGCCGACATGTCCTCGTCGCCGTGCCCCTGCTCGATCGCGCGGCGGAATCGCCGGCCGGCCGCGTCGGCCATGTCGACCTCGATCCCGGCCGCTCGCGCGGCCTCGCCGATCAGCCGGGTGTCCTTCTCGGCGTTGTGCAGCGCGAAGCTGGGCTCGAAGTCGCCGGCCATGATGGCCGCCAGCTTCGCCTGGAGGTACGGGCTGTCCATCGGCCCGCCGGTCACCACCTCGCCGAACAGCGCCGGATCGAGGCCGAGCCCCTTCACCAGCGCCATCGCCTCGGCGACGATCGAGGTCAGCGCGATCCCGTACCCGACGGTGGTCATCTTCAGCCGTGTCCCGTTGCCCTGAGCGCCGTCGTCGCCGACCCACAGCGTCCTGGCGCCGATCGCGCCGAACACCGGCTCCAGTGGCCCGCGCGCCTCCTGGGGCCCGGCCGCGAGAACGACGAGGTTCCCCTGCTCGGCGGGCTGCCTGGTGCCCTGGACGGGCGCGTCCACGAACGTCAGGCCGTGCTCGTCCGCCAGCTCGGCGAGCGGGCCGAGCGCGGCAACCCCGACCGTGCTCGTCTGCGCCCAGATCTGGCCCTCGCCCAATCCGGGCGCGGCGTCGCGCATCGCCGCCAGCACGGCGTCGCCGTCGGTCAGCATCGTGATGACGACGTCCGCGCCGGCGGCGGCCTCGGCGGGCGAGCCCGCCACCACGGCGCCCTCGGCGAGCAGCGGCTCGGCGCGTGCGCGGGTGCGGTTCCACACCCGCGTCTCGAGCCCGTTCCGGAGCAGGTTGCGGGCCATGGGCGCGCCCATGATCCCGGTTCCGAGCAGCGCGACAGCGGTCATGATCGGCCTTTCTCGCATCGGCGTCGTACGGGCGGATCAGCCGTAGGCGGGGCTGTCGCCCGGGGTCTCCTCAGGCAGTTCGTCGTACGGGGCGGCGAAGACGTCCAGTGTGCGGTCCAGATGCTCCGACCACCAGCCGACCAGGGCCGCCGCCGCGCCGGCGCCCCCGCCCGTGTCGCCGTCCGGGCCGTCGCCCGCGCCGTCGCCGGCCGGCGGGCCCACGTAGCGGTGCCGCAGCGGGCCGACGTCGCACAGCCGCTCCCACCACTCGCGGTGCACCGCCGCCTGGATCTGCCCGCCGTCCAGCGGGAACACCGCGCGGTGCCCGCGGACGAACGCCCGCACCCGGTCGAGGTCGAGCCCGCGCTCGTCCTCGCACGCGAACAGCGCCGCCGCCGCCCGGACCAGCTCGCCGGCGACCGGGCCGGTCGTCAGCGCGTCCCAGCCGAGCACCGCGGTCACGTTGCCCGCGCCGCCGTACCGCAGGTTTCCCGCGTGGAACGCGCCGTGCAGATGGCCGACCGTGGAGACCTCGATCTCCGGCGGCTGGTGGTCGGCCATCCCGGTCAGCAGCGCCCGGCGCTCCAGCAGCCGCCGCTCGGTGAGCGCGGCGAAGTCGTTGCCGTCGCCGGGCAGCGCGGCCAGCATGCCGTCGAGCGCGGCCACCGCGTCGGCCGCGCGCGGCGTCGGCACCAGCAGGCTCTGCTGCACGGGCGCGGTGAGCCGGTCCAGCGCCGCGTGCAGCTCGCCCAGCAGCCGGCCGAGCCGCTCGCACTGGCCGAACGCCAGCTCCAGCCCGCCGCGCCGCAGGCCCGACGCCCACGGGTGCAGCGCATACCCGAGCCCGCCCGCCGTGACGAGCGTGCGGCCGCCGCGCACCGCCGGCACGGGCGCCAGCACCGGCAGCCCGGCCGCGTCGAGCGCGGCGGTGACGGTGTGCTGGAAGGCCACCCGGCGGCGCGCGTCCGGGGCGTACTCCCGCAGGTGGTACGCCCCCGACGGGGTGTCGACCCGCCAGCGCCCGGCGCCGAGCGCGACGGGCGGCGACGGGTCGGCGAGGCCCCAGCGCTTCAGCAGTCGCGGCGGCGGTGACGTCGGCACCTCAGCACCTCGGCAGGCTCGAACGGTCGAACGCATGTTCACCCGACGCTACACGCCCGCGCCCGCCCCGTGAAAGGGAACCGCGCGATCGGACCCGCCGACGGGTCCGGTCAGACGCGTTCGAGGACCACGACCGGGATCTCGCGGCTGGTCTTGGTCTGGTACTCGTCGTACGCCGGCCAGGTCGCGGCCATCTTCTTCCACAGCGCCGGCTTCTCCTCCGGCGTCGCCGTCCGCGCCCGCGCGGTGAACCTGTCGCCCTTCACCTGCACCTGCACCTCGGGGTTCACCTTGAGGTTCTTGTACCAGCCCGGGTCGTCGTCATCGCCGCCCTTGGACGCGACGATGACCGGGTTGCCGCCGTCCTCCTGGTAGATGAGCGGCGTGGTGAACGGATTGCCCGTCTTGCGGCCCTTGGTGGTGAGGAGCAGCACCGTGGTGTTCTGCCAGTCGTGCCCCTCGGCGCCGTCGGTCTCCTGGTAGCGCTTGACGTGTTCCTGCCCGTACAGCATCGGGTCTCTCCTTCTGGAATGGATGGGTCGGACGCGATCCGGTGAATCGATCAACACCGGTACCCCGAATCACCTTCCCCCGTGCGGAACGATCAATACGCTGAACCGATGAGCGCGGCGGACGAGACGGCGCGGCGGTGCGCCGAGACGATGTACGGGCGCGACCGGGTCGCCGTCGAGCTGGGCATGGAGGTCGCCGGCGTCGCGCCGGGGCGGGCGCGGATCCGGATGGCGGTCACGCCCGCGATGGTGAACGGCCACGGCCTCGCCCACGGCGGCTACCTGTTCCTGCTGGCCGACTCGGCGTTCGCGTACGCGTGCAACACCCACGACCGCGTCACGGTCGCGGCGGCGGCCGACATCGTGTTCACCGCGCCCGCGTACGACGGCGACGTGCTGGAGGCGGTCGCCGAGGAGCGCGTCCTGTACGGCCGCGGCGGCGTGTACGACGTGACCGTCCGGCGGGTCGCCGACGGCGCCGTCATCGCGGAGTTCCGCGGTACGAGCCGGAGCCGTGCGGAGCGCGTCCTGGACGGCGGGGGAGACGCGGGGCGCCCGGCCAACACGGAGAACACCGAGAACACCGAGAACACGGAGAACAGGGGGGACGCGGGGAATGGCGGGTAGGAGCCGGGGGGTTGTGCGGGGGAACCGCACTCGATCTTGAAGGGGACAGGCATGGACATCGGCCGGCTGGGCGTGTGGAGCAGCGAGCTGCGCTTCGGGGACCCGAAGCGCAACCAGGACGCGGCGGCGGAGCTGGAGGCGCTCGGGTACGGCGCGGCGTGGCTGGGCGGCAGCCCGGGCGTGCGGCACGCGCAGCGGCTGCTCGCGGCGACGTCGCGGCTGGTGGTGGCCACGGGGATCCTGAGCATCTGGGACTACGAGCCCGAGACGGTCGCCAAGGAGGAGGCGGCGCTGGCCGCCGACCATCCCGGCCGCTTCCTGCTCGGCCTGGGCGCCAGCCACGGCGCGCTGGTCGGCGACCGCTACACCCGCCCGTACAGCGCGATGATCGACTACCTGGACCGGCTCGACGCGGCCGGCTCCCCGCCGGAGCGGCGCGTGCTCGCCGCGCTCGGGCCGAAGATGCTGGCGGCGTCCAAGGACCGCGCGGCGGGCGCGCACCCGTACCTCATCACGCCCGAGCACACCCGCCGCGCCCGCGAGGCGCTCGGCACCGGCCCGCTGCTCGCCCCGGAGGTCAAGGTCGTCCTCGAGAGCGACCCGGCCCGGGCCCGGGCGGCCGCGCGCGGGCACCTGGAGATGTACCTCCAGCTCCCCAACTACACGAGCAACCTGCTGCGGCTGGGCTTCGAGGAGGGCGACGTGGCCGGCGGCGGCAGCGACCGCCTCATCGACGCGGTGTTCGCATGGGGCGACGTGGAGGCCGTCGGCCGCCGGCTCGCCGAGCACTTCGACGCGGGCGCCGACCATCTGGCGCTCCAGGTCATCACGGACGGCGACGAGCCGCCGGTGGCGCAGTGGCGCGAGCTGGCCCCGCTGCTCTGACCGGTCCTGATCGACTCCGGCCGGCCGTACGCTCGCCGGCCCTCCTTTGCGGGGGCCGCGGCGAGCGTACGGCCACCGAGCGTGACCGGATCTGACAGCGCGGAACGGCGTGGCCGGATCCGGCTGTCAAGGCGGCCGGGCACGGCGGGTCTCCCAAAGCCGACCGAGAGCGGGCCCCGGGGGACACCCGGGGCCGCCGCCCGTGAGGGGGATCAGATCTCGTCGAGCATCCGGCGCAGGAACGCGACCGTGTCGTCGGGCCGCGTGGCGGCGATGCAGAGGTTGTTCATCGCGCGCATGTACGTGTCGACGTCGGTGGGCTTGTCCAGGTAGAGCGCGCTGGTGAGCTGCTCCAGGAACACCACGTCCGAGAGGCCCGGCTCGGCGAACCGCAGGATCGTGAACGGGCCGCCCGCCGCCGCGTGGTCGGGGGCGCCGAACGGCACGATCTGCAGCGTGACGTTGGGCAGCGCGGTCATCTCGATCAGGTGCCGGATCTGCGCGCGCATCACGTCGCGGCCGCCGAGCGGGCGGCGCAGCACCGCCTCGTCCAGCACCGCCCACAGCGTCGGCGTGGAGCCGGGCTCGGTGAAGCGCTCCTGGCGGGTCATCCGCAGGCCCACGCGGCGCTGCATCTCCTCGTCGGGGGCGTCGCCGTAGCCGAGCCGCACCACGGCCCGCGCGTAGTCCTCGGTCTGCATCAGGCCGGGGACGAACTGGACCTCGTAGGTGCGCAGCAGCGACGCCGCGCCCTCCAGCCCGAGGTAGGTCTCGAACCAGCCGGGCAGCACGTCGCCGTACTGGTGCCACCAGCCGGGGGTGTTGGCCTCCTTGGCCAGCTGGAGCAGCGAGTCGCGCTCCTCCGGGTCCTCCACGCCGTAGAGGGTCAGCAGGTCGGAGACGTCGCGCTCCTTGAACCCGACCCGGCCGAGCTCCATCCGGCTGATCTTGGAGTGGGAGCCGCGGATCTCGTACCCGGCCTCCTCGGTGGACATCCCGCGCGCCTCGCGGAGCCGGCGCAGCTGCGCGCCGAGCAGGATGCGCAGGACGGTCGGCCCGCCGCGGCGCGGATAGTCGATGAGCCGGCCACCGGCCGATCCGCCATCGGCCGAGGGCTTCTGTGCAGCGGAATCCTGGGGCAAGGGGTCACCAGCCAGTCGACGAAACCGTTCACGGACGGAACGGCACTGCAACATGCTAGAGGATCAGGACCGCCAATTGGGAAGTGTGAAATATCCGCTCTCGGCATGGGCGGGCGGTCATGGTAAAGGCGGGTGGTCACACCTGGTCACGCGTGACCGGTGGCGCCTCGGGCGGTGCCCGGGGGCGGGCGTGACCCCGCAGGTAGTTTGCCATACAACGGCCTGCGGGGCACGCGGAGTCACAGCGTGACGAAGCTCTCGCGCGTTCCGGCTAACGCTCAGAACGGTGACGAAGTCTTTATATACGGAGGCCGCCGTACGGCCCGCCGCACCCGGTGCGCGGTACGCGCGGTGACCATTCGGTGATCAATCCGTTTATCTGGGGGAATCATGCAATCGTTCACTCGGGAACGGCCGGAGATCCAGTTCCTGACCTCCGGTCCCGTCACCGAGGCGGAGCGGGCGGCGGCGGAACGGGCGCTGCTCGCCGCCCTCGACGGTGCCCTCGGCACCGTCACCTCCGCCCGCCTCACGCTGAGCGTCGTGACCGGGTCCGCGCTGCCCCGCCCGGCGCTCGCGCAGGCCGTCGTCGAGGTCGACGGCCGGCGCCTGCGCGCCCAGGCCGCCGCCCCGACCCTGCCGGAGGCCATCGCCCTCCTGCACCGCCGCGTGGCGGTCCGCGTCCCGCGCGCCGCCCGGGCGCCCGGGCGCTCAGGCGTCGCGGCGGCGGAACGCGAGCATGGCGGCGGCCGGCGGGAGCAGCGCGTAGGCGAGCATCACCGCGGCCGCCGCCGGCGGCGGCAGCACGGCGCCGTACACCGAGTCCGCGTTGTCCATCCCGACCGCCTGCTCGGGCAGCGCGTCCAGCGTGAACGACGAGAGGCGCTCGTCCCACGGCGCGGGCAGGAAGCCGGTGGCGATCGGCACGATGTACCAGAGCAGGACGACGGTGACGATCGCCCCGGCGGTGGACCGCAGCAGCGCCGCCAGCCCGAACGCCAGCAGCGCGTACACCCCCACCAGGCAGCCCCGCGCGGCGATGCCGGGCAGCTCCGCCGAGATCGCCGTCTGGAACCCGGTGATCGGCCGGTCCCCGATGATCAGCCGGGTGCCCAGGAAGACGCTGAACGTGATCATCAGGCCGGCCGCCAGCGCCGCGCCGCCCACCACGATCGCCTTGGCCGCCAGCAGCGGCGCCCGCCGCTGCATCACCGTCAGCGTCGTGCGGATCATGCCCGAGCGGTACTCGGACGTGACGGCGACCGCGCCCAGCACGGCCGCGCACAGCCCGGCGATCCAGCCCGCGAGGATCGCCGGCTCGGCCATCCGCACCCGCGCGCGGCGCTCGGCCGGCATCCCGTCCCAGACGGAGACCACCTGCACCGTCAGCAGCAGCGCGAGGATCGCGAAGACGACGGCGACGCCGGCGATGATGTAGGTCGAGCGGACCGTGCGCAACTTCAGCCATTCCGCCGCCACGGCGTCCAGCATCATGAATCCCTCCGTACGAACGAGAACGCGCCCGCGGCCAGCGCCACGGCCGCGTACAGGAGCAGGACGGCGACCGCGCCCGTGGGGGACAGCAGTTCCGCGCCGCCGGGCGCCGCGGGCGCCGCGGCGATCTGGTCGGGCAGGCGGGTGAGCAGCACCGACCCCGCCCGCGCGTCCCACGGGCCGGGCAGCAGGTCAGCGAGCGGCGGGAGCACCATCAGCAGCACCACCACCGCGGTGATCGCCCCGGCGGTGGACCGCAGCACGGCGCCCGCGCCGTACCCGACCAGCGCGATCACCGCCGCCCACACGGCCAGCCCGAGCAGGTGCGGGACCTGCCCCGTGACCGGTTCGGCGAACGACGGCACGGCCCGGCCGCCGACGATCGCGCGTCCCACCGTCACCGCAGCCGTCACGCTCGCCAGACCGGCCGGCAGCACGACGCCGGCGACGACGACCGCCTTCGCGGCGAACAGCCTCGGCCGGGCGGGCACGGTGGCCATGCTCGTGCGGATCATCCCGGTGGCGTACTCGGAGGTGATCGCCAGGGCGCCCAGCACCGCGGCGCAGACCGGCAGCGCGAGGACGAGCGGCTGCTCGGCCGGCGCGGCCCGCATCGACGCGCGCTCGCCGGGCGGCCGCCCGTCCCAGTGGCGGGCCACGAACCAGGACCACAGGAAGCACAGCAGCACGGACCCGGCCAGTGCCGCCAGCGTCCACGCGGTGGACTTCACGGAACGCAGCTTGTGCCATTCGGCGGCCAGGGCGTCCATCACGAGCCCGCCCCTTCCGCACGGCCGCGGCCGGCCAGACCCGGCTCGGCCTGGTACTGGGCGCTGCCGGCGGTCAGCTCCATGTACGCCTCCTCGAGCGACGCGCTGCGCGGCGTGACCTCGTACAGCGGGATGCCGTTCGCCGCCGCCAGCTCGCCGATCCCGGCCGGGTCCAGGCCCCGCACCGACAGGTCGCCGGCACCTTCCCGCTCGACCGCCGCCCCGGCCGCCGCCAGCGCCGCCGACAGTTCCGGCGCGCGCGGCGAGCGCACCAGGACGCCGCGCCGGAACCGGTCCGACAGCTCCTGGACGGAGGTGTCGGCGATCAGCCGGCCGCGCCCGATGACGACCAGCCGGTCGGCGGTGAGCGCCATCTCGCTCATCAGGTGGCTGGAGACCAGCACGGTGCGCCCCTCGCCCGCCAGCGCCCGCATCAGCTCGCGGATCCAGCGCACGCCGTCGGGGTCCAGCCCGTTCACCGGCTCGTCGAACATCAGCACGCCCGGATCACCGAGCAGCGCCGCCGCGATGCCGAGCCGCTGCCGCATCCCGAGAGAGAACCCGCCGACCCGCTTGCGCGCGACGCCCGCCAGCCCGACCTGCTCCAGGACGGCCGTCACCCGGCTCACCGGGATCCGGTTGCTGCGCGCCATCCAGCGCAGATGGTCGAACGCGCTGCGCCCGCCGTGCGCGGCGCCCGCGTCCAGCAGCGCCCCGACCTCGTGCATCGGGCGGCGGATCTCCTGATAGCGGCGCCCGTTCACCAGCGCCTCCCCGGACGTGGGGGCGGCCAGGCCCAGCAGGACCCGCATGGTGGTGGACTTGCCCGCCCCGTTCGGCCCCAGGAAACCGGTCACCGTGCCCGGCCGCACCTGGAACGACAGGCCGTCCACGGCGGGGGAACCGCCGTACCTCTTGGTCAGCTCGCGTACCTCGATCATGCTCCGACGATCCCGCGACCGCCCGCCCGCGCGGATCGGAGCGCGGTCGGGATCCGCCCCTCGGCCCGCGGGCCGGGACCGGCGGGCGGCGGGCGCCGATCTCCTACCCGGGTATGACGGCCCCCGGCGGGAGGCGGACCGGCGGCGGCACCGCTACCGTCGACGGGTGCACGACCCGGAACCGCATTCAGTCCTGGTCCGGCGGCTCAGCGGGCGCCGGCTGGCGATCCTCGACGCGGCCGCCGCCGGGCTCTACACGATGGTGATGTCGGCGCAGCTGAGCCTGCACGGGGGCGGCCCGGCCGAGGCCCTGGTGCTGGCGCTGACCGGGCCGCCGCTGGCCTTCCGGCGGCGGTGGCCGCGCGCCGTCTGCGCCCTCGTCATCGCGATGTCGGCGGCCGCCCTCGCCCTCGGCATGCCCAGCGACGCGTTCGTGGCGGCCGCGTACGCCCTGTACCCGGTCGCGCTCACCCGCCCCCGCAGCCGCTGGATCCCCACGTCGCTGATCGGCACCGTGAGCGGGATCGTGCTGGTCCTGAGCCCGATAGCCGGACCGCGCGACGCCTGGCAGCATCCCGGCGCCGGGGCGGCGTTCGGGCTGGCGCTCCTGGGCGGCTCCTGGACGCTCGGCCGTGCCATGCGCGAGCGCCGCGAGCACGCCGCGGCGGCGGCGCGGCGGCTGGCCGACCGCGCGGTCACCGACGAGCGGCTGCGCATCGCCCGCGAACTGCACGACGTGGTCGCGCACAGCATGAGCCTGATCGCGGTCAAGGCCGGCGTCGCCGTCCACGTCGCCGAGGCCCGCCCCCAGGAGGCACTGGACGCGCTGCACGTCATCGAGGACACCAGCCGCGGCGCGCTCACCGAGATGCGCCGCCTCCTGGGCGTCCTGCGCGAGAACGGGGAGGGCGGCGGCGCCGCGGGCGGCGGGGAGGCCGACCTCGTCCCCGTCCCCGGCATCGCCGGCCTGGCCGAGCTGGCGGACCGCGCCGCCCTCGCCGGCGTCCGGGTCGACCTGGACGTCCGGGTGGGGGAGCTGCCCGAGGGCCTCGCGCTCGCCGTGCACCGGATCGTCCAGGAGTCGCTGACCAACATCGTCAAGCACGCGGCACCCGCGGCCGCCCGCGTCGTGGTCGTCCAGGACGACCGCGAGGTGCGCGTCGAGGTGACCGACGACGGGCCCGGCGTCCGGGTGCTGCCCGGCGGCGCCGGCCCGGCCGGCCACGGGCTGATCGGCATGCGCGAACGCGCGATGATGTACGGCGGAGAACTCACCGCCGGGCCCCGCCGCGAGGGCGGCTTCGCGGTGTCCGCCCGCCTGCCGTACGACCGAGGTACCCAGTGACCGACCCCTCCCGCGACCCCGTCCGGGTCCTGCTCGCCGACGATCAGGCGCTGCTGCGCGGCAGCCTGCGCGTCCTGTTCGAGACCAGCCCCGGCTTCGCGGTCGCGGGCGAGGCCGGCGACGGCGCCGAGGCCGTCGAGCTGGCCGCCCGCACCGCGCCCGACGTGATCCTGATGGACGTCCGGATGCCCGAGATGGACGGCATCGAGGCCACCCGCCGGGTCTGCGCCGCCGACCCCGGCGTCCGGGTGCTCATCCTGACCACGTTCGACCTGGACGCCTACGTGTACGCGGCGCTGCGGGCCGGCGCCAGCGGCTTCCTGCTGAAGGACACCGTCCCGGCCGACCTGCTGGCCGCCGTCCGGGTGGTCGCCGCCGGCGAGGCGCTGCTGGCGCCGACCGTCACCCGCCGCCTCATCGCCGAGTTCGCCGGCCGGCCCGAGACCGCGCACAGCCCGTCCCGGGGACTCGACGGCGTCACCGGCCGGGAGCGCGAGGTCCTCGCGCTCGTCGCCCGTGGCCTGTCCAACACCGAGCTGGCCGAGCACCTGCACCTCAGCGTCGCGACCGTGAAGACCCACATCGGCAGCCTGCTCGCCAAGCTGCACGCCCGCGACCGCGCGCAGCTGGTCATGGTCGCGTACGAGACCGGCCTGGTCCGCCCCCGGACGCCCGGCCCCTAGGCGGGCCCCAGCGGGTCTCTTTGGGTCTCAGCGGGCTTCAGCAGGCGAGGAGCGCGGGTGCCAGGCGTTCCAGCTGGTCGGCCGACGTTCGCAGGTCCGGGGCGAGGACGTTCACGCACACATGGTCGGCGCCGGCGTCCAGATGCTCCCGCATCCGCCCGGCGATGGCCTTCTCGTCGCCCCACGCGAACCGCAGGTCGATGAGCGCGTCGCTCTTGAGGTCGCCGTCGCCGTACCCGAGGCCGCGCAGCGCCCGGTCGTACGGGGAGTCGGGCAGGTCCAGCATCCCGGAACCGCGGACGACGCCGCGCGCCGCGTCCGGGTCGGTCTCCGGGATCGCGAGCTGCATGACGATCAGCAGCCTGTCCGGGCCGAGGATCTCGCGGGCGCGGCGGGTGTGCTCGACCGGCATCGCCGCCGGCAGCGCGCCGTCGGCCCGGTCGCGGGCCAGCTCCAGCATCTTCGGCCCGAGCGCGCCCAGCAGCCGCGGGAACGGCACGGGCGGCCGCGGCGCCATGCCGGCCGACTCGTCCATCCGGTCCAGGTAGTCGCGCATCTTCTGGAGCGGGCGCTCCCAGCGCAGCCCCGCCTGCTCGACGAGGCCGCCCATGCTCACGCCGGTGCCCAGCGCGAGCCGCCCCGGATGGGCGTCGGCGAGCACCGCCGCGCCGCCCTGCATGGCCGCCGGATGGCGGGCCCACACGTTGGCGACCGCGGACCCCACCACGATCCGTTCGGTGGCCGCCAGCAGGACGCCCATCTGCGCGAACGACTCGCGGCCGCCGATCGCCTCGTTGATCCAGACCGACCCGTAGCCGGCGTTCTCCACCCGCCGGACGGCCTCGCGCCACTCCGCGGCCGGCGCGACCGGGACCATCAGCCCGGCCCCGACCGGGCCGCCCAGCCTGCGCCTGGTCTCTTCCACCACCATCGTCGCTCCCTCGCTAGAATCGGAACGCTTGCCCCGCTTCCGGACGATACCGGAACGCGCGCCCCGTTTGTCAACGAGAAGGGATCCCGGTGGCCGACCATCTGCGCGCCGACGCCCGGCGCAACCGCGAGCGCGTCCTGGCGGCGGCCCAGGAGGCGTTCGCGGAGGCGGGCCTGCTGGTGCCCCTGGACGAGATCGCCCGCCGCGCCGGCGTCGGCGCGGGGACGGTCTACCGCCACTTCGCCACCAAGGAGGCCCTGTTCCAGGAGGTCGTGGCGGACCGCATCCGGCACATCATCACGGAGGCGCGCTCGCGTTCCGCCGACGCCGATGCGGGCCGGGCCTTCTACGGATTCTTCGCCTGGGTCGTGGAGCGCGCCTCGTTCAACCACGCGGTCTGCGACGCGCTGGAGATGGAGGACGGGATCGGCGCGTTCCGCGACCGCTGCGTCGAGGCCGACTTCAACGATGCGTTCGCCGTCCTGCTGCGCCGGGCCCAGGACGCCGGGGCGGTGCGCGCCGATGTCGACTTCGACGACGTCCGCACGCTCATGGCGGGCTGCGTGGGCATGGAGCGCCGCCGCCGCGTCCCCGGCCGGATGGCCGCCCTCGCCTGCGACGCCCTCCGCCCTTCCGTAACGGAACCCGAGCAACGTAACGAAACTTGCGAGATATGTAACGCGCCGCTGAAGCCCGCCACGACCGGCCGCCCCGCCCGCTACTGCGGCTCCGCCTGCCGCCAGAAGGCCCACCGCCGCCGGAAAACCGGTTGAACCCCGGCGCGCTCCCCGCCAGGGTGAGCCCGATGCGAACCATCCGCGCCGACTACGACCGCCGTTCGATCACGGTCTACCAGGCGTTCCGGCCGGAGATCGGCAGGCCCGCCGTCGAGCACGGCCGCTTCGTCCCGCCGTTCTCCCGCGGCCGCATGACCTGGATCAAGCCCTCGTTCCTGTGGCTCATGGCCCGCAGCGACTGGGCCCGCAAGCCCGGCCAGGAGATGGTCCTCGCCGTGCGGATCACCCGTACCGGCTGGGAGGAGGCCCTCGCCGAGGCCGTCCCCACCGACCCCGACCGCCGCCTGTTCGCCTCCAGCGACGAGTGGCGCGCCGCGTTCGCGAAGTCCCGCGTCCACGTCCAGTGGGACCCCGAACGCTCCCTGCGCGGCCGGAAGCTGGAGGAGCGCAGCATCCAGATCGGCCTGAGCCGCCACATCATCGACCGCTACGTCGACGAGTGGATCCTGGAGATCGAGGACCGCACACCCGCGGTCCGCAAGATCCACCGCCTCCTCCAGGAAGGCAGGATCGCGCAGGCCAGACGCCTCCTGCCTCCCGAACGCCCGTACCCCCTGCCAGCACCCTTGGCCGCCCACCTCGCCACCACGCCATGACGGACGACGCCCAGGTCTCGCACCCGCGCTCGGTGTGCTGGGGCGTTCCGTACGGGTGGGGAGGGCGGGCCGGTCGGTCGGTGCCCGTACCCGGGTGTGGACGCGCCCGTCCTAGTGGTCGGCCGGGGCGGGAGGTTCGGGCGGGGGGAGGGTGAGGACCGTTCGCTGGGTGAAGGCGCCCCGGGTGGCCGCCTTCGCGGCGCGCTGGGCCTCCAGGTCCTCGGGGGTGAGGCCGTGGAGGGCGGCCAGGGCGTGGAGGACCTCCAGGATGTCGGCCAGTTCGGACGGGTTGCCTGACGCGACGTACTCGCCGGCCTCCTCGTACAGCTTGGTCCGCAGGAGGGCGGCGTATTCGGAGCGGCCGGCGACGCGGGTCGCGGGCTCCCGGCCGGTGGAGCGGATGATGTCCGGTATGCGGTCGCGGACGAGCTTCTCGCCGGCCACGGGGGCGCGGCGGTCCAGGGCCTGGATCCATTTCACGGCGACCGCCGCCGTCTGGACGAGTTCGGCGCGCAGAAGCGAGGGATCGGATTCGGCCAGGGCCTCGAAGAACTCTTCGGCGAGGATGTGCCGCCAGGTGAGTTCTCCGCGTTCGGCGGCCGCGGCGCAGTCGCCCTTGGCCGCCTCGGCTTGAGCGGTGTGCTCGGGACCGGTGCCGTCCGGGAACTCCTGCACGCCCCACAGGCGGTCCTGGGCCCTGCGTTCGGCGGCGACGTCGTCCAGGACGCGTGCCAGGGATTCGTTGTCCACGGGGACGACGGTAGTCATGGTCCTGGTCTTTCGCCGTGCGGGTGTAACAGGTTCTAATAGCGCATGGTCACCGCCTCCCTTCCCCGCTCGGTGCGCGTCGGTTACGGTCTCGGCTCGTTCTGCTCCGGAACGTTCGGCACCGTTCCAGGGCTGCTGCTCCTCTACTACATGACGAACTCCCTCGGCGTGCCCGCCGGCCTGGCGGGGCTGGCGGTGTTCCTGCCCAAGGCGTGGGACATCGTGATCAACCCGTACGTGGGGCGGCTGTCGGACCGCACGGTGTCGCGGTACGGACCCCGGCGGCCGTGGCTGCTGGCGGGCGCGCTCCTGCTGCCGCCGGCGTTCGCGCTGACGTTCGCGGGCAGCCCGGTACGGGGCGGGGCGGCGGCGCTGTACGTCGGCCTGTGCTTCTTCCTCGCGGCGACGGCGTACGCGCTGTTCGAGGTGCCCTACAAGGCGATGCCCGCGGAGATGACCGACGACTACCACGAGCAGTCGTCGCTGCTGACGTGGCGGATGGGCTTCCTCGGCCTGGCGATCCTCCTTTCCGGCGGGCTGGCCCCCGCGCTGGTCAACATGGAGGGCGGCGAACCGTCGTTCGCGGGATACCGGATGATGGCGCTGGTCATCGGGGCGGTGCTGCTGGTGGCGATGGCGGCCACGTTCTTGGGCACGGCGCGGGCGCCCCGCATCGAACGGGCCGTCCCCGAGCACGGCACCATCCGGGAGCAGCTCGCCGCCGCGCGCGGGAACCGCCCGTTCATGCTGCTGCTGGCGATCGGCGCGACGCAGATGTTCGCCGTGGGGATCATGCTGGCCGGCTCGCCCTATTTCGCCTCCTACATCGTCGGGGACACGGGTGCGATCACGACGCTGTTCCTCGCGCTGATCGGGCCGATGCTGGTGCTGATGCCCGCCTGGGTCCGGGTGTCGCGCAAGTTCGACAAGCGCGCGAGCATGGTCGCGGCGAGCCTGCTGTTCCTGGTCGCCGGGGCGGGGCTGGCGCTGACCCCGTCGCTCGGGGCGGGATACGCCCACTTCTGCGTCATGATGATGGGCATCGGGTACGCGGGCCTGCAGCTCCTCCAGTTCTCGATGCTGGCCGACACCCTGGTCTACGACGAGCTGAACTCGGGCAGGCGGCGCGCGGGAACGTTCACCGGGCTCTGGACGGGTGTCGAGACCTTCCTGATGGCGCTGGGCGCCCTGGTCCTGGGCTGGGTGCTGGACCTGGCGGGCTTCGTCTCGTCGGAGCCGGACGAGCCGGTCACCCAGCCCGACGGCGCGATCGACGCCATCCTCTACGGCGGCGCCCTGATCCCCGCCGCGCTGATGGGCATCGCCATCGCCTTCACCCTGAAGTACGACCTGACCGCCGAGCGCCTGAACGCCCTGCGCGCCTCCCGCGCCGAAGCGGTCACCCCCGAGCCCCTCTGATCCCGCCGTGGCGCCGCTAGTCGTCCGCGCCGCAGCTGAGGAGGTCGTAGAGGACGGGCGGGAGCTCGTCCCACAGCCACTCGTTCAGGGTGCCGGGGAAGTCCTCGGGAGGGCCCACGCGGATCAGCCGCGGGGAGAACGGGGTGAGGCGCACGACGACCGGGTCGTCCGTCCACGCGGGGGAGCCGCTGCCCCAGAAGGCGGCGAAGTCGGCGCCGGTGAGCGGCAGGTCGCGGGCGAACGTGCGGGGACCGGCCCGCCGGCCCAGGTGCAGCAGGTGCTGCGCCGTCGTGCGGATGACGTTGAGCGCCGCCAGGTCGTGCGGGCACGCGATCCCCGCCATCTGCAGCTCGGGCAGGCCGAAGCGGGTCAGGCCGCGCGTGGTGAACCCGACGCAGGCGCAGCCGTCGATGTCGTCCTCGGAGGCCTTGCAGCGGCCGCCGTCGCGGTCGTTCTGGAGCCAGGCGCCGAGCCAGCCGTCCGCCAGCCGGAAGCGGGTATCCGCGCAGGAGCGGGCCGGCAGGATCTGCCCGGTGTCGGCGTCGACCGGGACGGCGTCGAGGTGCTCGGCGATCGCCCCTGCCACGGCCCGGGCCAGCTGGTGCGCGAACGGGCGGTCGCCGGACGCCGCCACGGCCTGGACGCCGATGTGGTGCGTGGCGGCGAGCGCCCGCTCCGCGAGGCCGGGGTCATCGTCGTCGGTGACGCGGGTGGCGTGGCCGATGTTCCACGGCGAGTAGGCCGCGGGATAGGAGGCGATCCGCAGCCGCGGCGTGCCGAGCCGTTCCACCGCCGCGGTGGCGAACGGCGCGGGGAGCCGGCGGAGGGCGGCCTGCGGTGGATCGCCGGGGGCGCGTTCGGCGGCGACGACGAAGCACGAGGTGGTCTGCTCGGGAACGGTGAAGCGGATGGACTCGGACACGGGACGCCTCCTCGGGCCGTTGCCGGACGACTGCGATCCAGCCTGGTCCGGGCCCGTGACCCGCGGAAGTGGAACCCGATTCTGTGGATAACCCGGCCGCCCGCGCCCGTGCGGAACGGCCAGGGCCGGGCGACGGTCTCGTGACCATCGCCCGGCCCTCCGGAACGCGTGCCCTGCCTATGGGGCGCCGCTCAGCGCGAGCCCAGGTCGACGTAGTGCCGCTCGCCGGGGCCCACGTAGACCTGCCGCGGGCGGCCGATCTTGGTGGCGGGGTCGTTCATCATCTCGCGCCACTGGGCGATCCACCCGGGCAGCCGGCCCAGGGCGAACAGCACGGTGAAGGCGTTGGTGGGGAAGCCCATCGCCTTGTAGATGACGCCGGTGTAGAAGTCGACGTTCGGGTAGAGCTTGCGCTCGATGAAGTAGTCGTCGTTGAGGGCGACGTCCTCCAGCTGCATCGCCAGGTCGAGCAGCGGGTCGGGCTTGCCGAGCGTCTCCAGCACGCTGCGGGTGGCCTTCTTGACCACCGCGGCGCGCGGGTCGTAGTTGCGGTAGACGCGGTGGCCGAAGCCCATCAGCTTGACGCCGGGCTCCTTGCGCTTGACCCGCTCCACGAACGACTTGATGTCGCCGCCGTTCTCGTGGATCTCCTCGAGCATCTCCAGCACGGCCTGGTTGGCGCCGCCGTGCAGCGGGCCGAACAGCGCGTCCACGCCCGCCGAGATGGAGGAGAACAGGTTGGCGTGGCTGGAGCCCACGAGCCGCACGGTCGACGTCGAGCAGTTCTGCTCGTGGTCGGCGTGCAGGATGAACAGCATGTCGAGGATCCGCACGATCTCGGGGTCGACCTCGTACGGCTGGGTCGGCAGCCCGAACGTCATCCGCAGGAAGTTCTCGACGTACCCGAGGGAGTTGTCCGGGTAAAGCAGCGGCTGCCCGATCGAGGTCTTGTACGCGTACGCCGCGATCGTGGGCAGCTTGGCGATGAGCCGGATGCTGGACCGGTCGACCTGCTCGGCGTCGAACGGGTCCAGGCTGTCCTGGTAGAAGGTCGACAGGGCGCTGACGGCCGACGACAGCACCGCCATCGGGTGGGCGCGCCGCGGGAACGCCGAGAAGAACGCCCGGAACTTCTCGTCCAGCAGCGTGTGGTTGCGCACGCTGTCGGTGAACGACCAGAGCTGCTCCGCGGTGGGGAGCTCGCCGTAGATCAGCAGATAGGCGACCTCCAGGAAGGATGACTTCTCCGCCAGCTCGTCGATCGGGTATCCGCGGTAGCGGAGGATCCCCGCGTCACCGTCGATGTAGGTGATCTCCGATGTGGTGGACGCGGTGTTGGTGAAGCCCGTGTCGAGGGTGACCTGGCCGGTCTCTTTCATGAGGCTTCCGATGCGGAGCCCCGATGGGCCCTCGGTCGCCTGAGTCACCTCGAGTGGCAGTCGCCCGCCCGCGTGGTTGAGCTCGAAATCGGACATACTCTCTCTCGCTCCCAACTCCGTCCACACCTGCGTAGACGTTCCGTTCCTCATCGTATCCACGCGATCATGCGGCTTGATCCCCGGCCTGCCTGCAGTTGACGGCGGAGTTGACGGGGAGCGGCGCGGGACGGCCCGGCCGCCGGGCCTTCCTAGGGCGCCGGCAGGATGGCGGTGACCTGGGTCACCGTCTCCTGGTTCTCGCCGATGAGGGACGCCACGTCCGTAGGCAGCCACTCCTCGCCGTAGTGCGCGTCCAGCAGCGTCGACAGCGCCGTCAGCACCTGGTCGGGAGAGGGACGGTCCACCGCCTCCTTGGAGAGGCAGCGGGTGACGAGCCCGCGCATGGGGTCCGGCAGCCCGGACAGGTCGGGCTCGCCGTACACGATCCGCCCCCGCACCTTGCGGTCCGCTCCGAACGGCGCCGCGCCGACCGCCGCGTACACGAGCGTCGCCCCCAGGGAGAAGACGTCGCTCTGGGGCGTGATGCCCTCGCCGAGCGCCTGCTCGGGCGACATGTAGGCGGGCGTGCCGAGGATCTGCGAGCGCGACAGTGGCACGGCGTCCAGCGGGCGGGCGATGCCGAAGTCGATGACCCGCGGCCCGTCGGCGGCCAGCAGGACGTTCGACGGCTTCAGGTCCCGGTGGACGATCCCCGCCCGGTGGATCGCGATGAGCGCCTCGGCCAGGCCGGCCCCGAGCCGGCACGCGGCCTGCTCCGGGAGCGGGCCGCGCTCGGTCACCGCGGCGGAGAGGCTGACGCCGTTGATGTACTGCGTGGCCAGCCACGGGTTCGCCGCGTCCGGGTCGGCGTCCACCACCGGCGCCGTGTAGAAGCCGCTGACCGACTGCGCCGACGCGACCTCCCGGCGGAACCGCTCCCGCCAGTGGGGGTCGCCCACCAGCTCCGACCTGATCACCTTGACGGCCACCAGCCGGCGGCTCGGCGAGCTGGCCAGGAAGACCTGCCCCATGCCGCCCTCGCCCAGTTTGGCGGCCACCCGGTAAGGCCCGATGGTCTGGGGGGCGTCAGGGGGCAGAGGCTGCATGGGCACCGATTCCGATCATGACGGGTGAGCCGTTCCATGCTCCCACGACGTCACGTCCAGGGAAGAGCGGCACGTTGCTCCCAGTAGCGCTCGGGCGGAACCGCCAAGGAGCCGAGCGCACCTTCTTCTAGGACGACGTCCAGCGCCGCCAGGTTGGACCGCAACTGCGCGGTGCTGACCGCCCCGATAAGAACGGTGTCCGCCCAGGGCTGCCGCAGCGCGGACGCCAGAGCGACCGCGTCCGTGCCCACCCCTTGGTCGTCCGCGATCCGCCGCACGGGCCCAGGCGCCTGAACGGCGAGCCTGCCGTTGGCGAGGGCCTCCTTCACCAGAACATGGATCCCGGCCCCATGTGCTTCGCTCAGGGCCGCCCCCACGGATGGCTCCAGAACGTTCCAGGTGGACTGGACCGTACTGAACAGCCGCCGTCCCTCCACCTCCAGTTCCAGGGCCTTCTTGACGGTCTCGCCCTGCCGCGGCCCCGACGTGGAGAACCCGAGCCGCACCCCGTCGGCCGCCGCCTCCGCGAGCGCCGCCTGCAGCGCCCTGTCCACGAACAGCGGGCTGTCCACCGTCAGCGAATGCACCTGGTACACATCGGGCCTCAGGAACCGCCGCGTCTCCGCGTACTGCTCGCGGAACCGGCGCAGGCTGTGCTCCTTGACCTCGTGCACCTCGGCGTCCATCCGCCAGCCGCCGACGTACGCGTACCCCCACTTGCTGGACACGGTGACGTCCCGGTGCCCGCGGTCGGCCAGCCAGCCGCCCAGGAACTCCTCGGACCTCCCGTACGAGCGCGCCGCGTCCACCCAGCGCACCCCTGCCGCGTACGCGGCGTCCAGGACGCTCCACGTCGCCTTCCGGAGGTCCTCCACCCCGCGCCGCGCCGGCAGCTCCTCCGCCCGGCCGACGTTGATGTACGCCGGCCGGCCCAGCGCGGCCAGCCCCATCCCCAGACGTCCCACTCTCATCCCTTCACTCTCGCACGCCGGGTTATCCACAGAATCTCGTTCCACTGTCCCCGCCACGCCGCGTCGGCGACGCTTGCAGTCCGTGACCGATCGAAGGAGAGGCCGATGCGTACCACGAACCCCCGCGCCGACCTGGGCTTCCGCCAGCTGGCCGGAATCCTCGGGCTCGCCCCCTGGCAGCTGCGGCTGGCCCTCGAACACGGCCTCGTCCCCGCCCCGGACGCCGACGGCCGCTGGCCGGCCGGCACTCCCGAACGATGCCCCGGCGGGGCGCAGATCATCGAGGCCTTCGGCGAGGAGCCGCCGATCGGCGCGGGCAAGGCCGCGGCCCGGCTCGCGCTGCGACTCGCCCTCGACGTCGAGCGCGCCGACATCGAGGTGCTCGTCGCCCGCGGCGACCTCACCGTCGCCGGACGCTACCGGCGGCACCCGATCTACCTGCTCCGCGACCTGGACGCGCTCGACGCCGGCGTCGTCCGCGACGTCGTCGCCACCCGCAAGGGCCCGCTCCTCGACAGCGTGGACGCCAAGGGCGCCGCGCTCGTCCTGGGCTGGCCGAAGGGCCTCTTCGACGACATCGCCGCCGAGCGCTCCCTGCCCGCCGACCAGCTCGGCCGCTACCACCTGGCCGACGTCCGCGCGCTGGCGGCCGACGGCGCCCTCGCCGAACGCGCCCGCGCCGACCTGCGCCACCGCGCCCTGGCCCGCGCCCGCCGCGACGAGGAACGTCACGAGGACGCCCTGCGCAACTGGATGCTGCGCTGTACCGCCTACCTGGACCGCGCCGCCGACGACCCGCCCGACCCGGCCGCCGCGGGCCGGACCCTGCGAGCGCTCAGGACCGCCCGCGCCGCTCCCCTTGACCACCCGTGACCCCGCGGAGCCGCCCGCCGGCGGCGCGCGGCCGCCTCAGGGGCGAGGGCCTGTACTCCGAAGGGACGACGCAATGATCGGACTCCCGGACGACCGTTCGGGGCCGGGGCCGTCGGGACGATATCGATCATGACCGGAATACGGAACGGGCGGGCGCTGCCCGGGGCGCCGCTGGCGGGCGCGGGCGCCGCGGTGTTCGTCCTCGCCTACGCCTGGCTGCTGCTGAACGGTGAGACGGAGATCGCGAAGTCGGCGGATCCGGGCGCCGCCGGGTCCTCGCTGTGGGCGGTCGCGCTGCCGCCGCTGGCCGCGATCCTGCTGGCCCGCGCGGTGCCGCCGAAGGACGAACCGCCGCTGCCGCTGGCCGAGTCGCCACGGGACCGGCTGCGCAAGGAGACCGGGGCGCTGCTGGCGTCGGCGATCGTCGTCGCCTGCCTGCTGCCGTTCTCCGGAGACGCGTATCCGCTGGTCAAGGTGGTCGTTCTCCTGCTGGCCCCGCTCATCGCGTTCAAAATCATCAGAGGTGGCGGCGGCAAGGCGCGGGTGATCCCCGCGCCCGCCGCCTGGGTCGCGCCTCTGCCCGCGGTGGCGGCGTGGTTCGTTCTCTCGCAGGTCTGGCCGTTCGCGGTGCCGCTCACGCAGGAGCTCCCCGACCCGATCACCCTGGTCGTGGCCTCTCTGATCACCTTGCTGACCGCGAGCGTGCTCGAAGAGGTCTTCTACCGGGCGTGGCTGCAGACCAGGCTCGAGGCGCTGTACGGCCGGTGGCCGGCGATCATGGTCTCGTCGCTGCTGTTCGCGCTGATGCACTCCGACCGGCTGGACGCCGCGGCCCCGCTGACCGGCCTGGCCGCCATCGTCGCCGCGCAAGGACTGTTCGGCCTGATGCTCGGCTACCTCTGGTCCCGCTACCGCAACATCTGGGTGATCATCTTCATTCATGTCACCACCAATCTGATCCTGGTGCCGATGCTGGTCGAACGGCTCTGAGCGCGGCCCTGAGCGCGGCTCTTGAGTGTGGTACTGAGCGCGGCACTCGACGCGCACGATCGATTCGTGTGAGGCGACGGAACGCGGCGCCCATGGGAAGGCCCCGCCCGAATGCGCGGGTGCGGGCGGTCAGCGGCGCTTGGAGCGGGACTTGCGGGTGGGGGGTGCCTCCGGTGTCGGGACGATGGTCGCGTGAAGGCGGTCGCGGGCCTCCGTGCGGGACATCGCGGGCAGGCGCTGGGGCAGGACGTCCGCCAGGGCCGGCGGGGCGTCCGGCAGGCCCTCCTCGTCCACCGCGACGCGATCGCCCGGCCAGTCGCCCAGCAGCACGGCGTTGAACTGGCCGGGGTGGCGGGCCAGCAGCCGCTCGATCCGGGCGGCCTCCTGGCCGCAGTCGGCGACCAGGAGGAGGCGGCGGCGCGAGCGCGCGGCCGCCGTGTCGCGGCGCATGGCGAGCTCGGTCTCCAGGTAGGCGAGTGCGGCGTCGAGGTTGCCGGGGATGAACAGGCCCGCGCCGGTGTCGTCGAGCAGGTCGTCCTCGGCCAGCCCGAACAGCGCGCCCGCGTCGGGCCGGGGGACCACGGCGAGCGCGGTGTCGGCGCAGCCCTCCAGCGCGGCCAGGGCGAGCACGCGCGCCGAGGCCGTGGCGCCCGGGCCGGTGAAGGCCAGCAGCGGCGCGGCGAACGGATCGATCGCGGGCCGGTACGTGGGCGGCGCCGGCGGCTCGCCCGGCGGCGGGCCGGGGACGAGGAACGGCGGACCGGCCACGGCGTAGAGGCGGTGGCGCATCGGGTAGCCGATGGCGACGGCCGCCGGCAGCAGCAGGCCGAGCAGCAGCAGCGGCGGGAGCGAGCCCGTCGCCGCGGACTCCCGCGCGAGGTCGCTGGACGGGACGGCCGTCGGAGGGGCCGGGGCCGGACTGAACGTGGCGGGCGGGCTCGACGCGACCGGGCTGGGGGAGGGCAGCTCGCGGGTCTCGCGCGGGACGGCGGGCCGGGTCGGCGGGGACTTGCGGCTGGGGTGCCGTTCCCGGGGGCGCAGCTCCAGCCCGGAACGGCGGTCCTTGTAGTACATCGCCCGCCATGCCTCCCTGCACTTGCGCCACATGTGGCCGTCGCCGGTGCGGATGGCCAGCCGGCAGTCGGCGGGGAGGGTGCGGCGCGGCCGCGGTTCGTCGGCCTGGACGGGGAGGGCCATGGCGAACGAGGCGGCGCCGGCCATGGCCATACAACCCAGCAGTCCGCACGCGCAGCGGACGGCTCCACTCGGGGAGCCGGTGCGGCCGAGGTCTGCCAGCAAGCGCTTCATTGTCGCCCCGGGGGGTAGCGGGTGGTCGGCGTCAGGTAGCCGATCATAGTCAGTCCGGCTACGGAGCGTTGACATTTGGTCACAGTTCTTCGTCTTCCCGTACATGCCCCGCGACCAAGCGGCCAAATGCGACGAGCCGCCCGCGCGGAGCGGGCCGGCCCTCCCCGGGGCCGTTTCGACCTTCGCGGAGCGGTGCGCGATCCTGTCCTCCCAACCGCTCCAGGCCGCGCCCGCGACGATCGGCGGCCGCGACAGGAAAGGCGGGGCCGGGTGCCCTTCACTCTCAGCCATCCCGCCGCCGTGATCCCGCTCGCCCGCGGCCGCATGGTGCCCTCGGCGCTCGTCGCGGGCTCGATGGCGCCGGACGTGCCGTACTTCTTCGGGATGGGGGACCTCCGGGGCGCCACCCATGACCCGGTGGGCGTCGTGACCGTCGACCTCGTGCTGGGCATCGGGCTGTTCGCGGCGTTCCACCTGTTCTGGAAGCGGCCGCTGGCCGCCCTCGCGCCCGAACGGGCGCGGCGGCTGCTCGGCGGCCCGCTGCGCGGCCCGCACCGCTCGGCGCTGGTCTGGGTGCCGCCGTCGGTGCTCGCCGGGACGGTGACGCACGTGGTCTGGGACGCGTTCACGCACCGGTATCACGGGTTCGCCGACCTCATGCCCTGGCTGGTGACGACCTCGTTCGCGGGCATGGAGCTCTACCGGTGGCTGCAGTACGGCAGCGGCGTGGGCGGCCTCGCGATCGTCGCCTGGTGGCTCCGCCGGTGGGCGCGCCGGGCGACCGCCGACCCCGAGCCGCCGGCGGGCCTGCCGGTACGGGCCGCGCTCGCGGTGGGCGGCGCGCTGCTGGCCTGTGCGGCCGCGGGCGGCGTGCTCGGGGCGGTGTTCCTGTTCAACCAGCCGGATCTGCCGCGCACCTCGCACATGACCCTGGCCAGCGGGGTCATCGGGACGATCTGCGGCGGGGTCGTCGCGCTGAGCTTGTACGGCGCGGCGTTCACGCTGCGGGAACGCCGCCGGGGAGTGCCCGCCGCCGTGCCGGGGCGGCGGGAGGGCGAGCCGACGTAGGGGGCGCCGGTCCCGCCTTCTCGTTCTCGTACGGAATAAAAGAAATCGTCTATCCGGGACAAGGAATTCGTTCCGGTTCGCCCTCTTTGGGTACAGGGGTGTCGCTCCGTCCACCCGCCCCCGGGCGGACGGCACGTCACGACGGCCGACACCGGACGTCGGCGAAAAGCGCCGGACAGCCGGGCAATGCGCACGGTAAAATCATGGTCACCCGCAGTCATGTTCCGCGGTGCCGTGTCGTGGCATGCCCACAGTCGCTCATTCTCTGCGGCCGCGACCGGCGATCTCCGCTGTCACCGCTCTTTCGCGCCAGGGCGGACACGCACGACCAACAAATGAAAGGTAACGGCATGTGCCGATTGTTCGGTATGAGCACCGGCGGTCCCCGGGTCCGGGCCTCGCACTGGTTGATGGACGCGCCCGAATGCCTGCGGGCGCAGAGCCACCGGATGCCGCACGGCGCGGGGCTGGGCTGGTTCTCGCTCGGTGCGGAGCCGGTGCGCGACCGGGCCCCGCTCGCCGCGTTCGAGAGCCCCGACTTCGCCCTCCACGCGCGCAACGTCGTGTCGCACACGTTCGTGTCCCATATCCGTGACGCCTCCGTGGGCGGCCTGACGGTGCACAACTGCCACCCGTTCGTCATGAACGACCGGCTGTTCGCCCACAACGGCGTGGTCAAGGGCCTTCCGACGCTCGGTTCCTGGCTGACGGAGCTCGACCGCGCCCACGTGGCGGGCGAGACCGACTCCGAGCTGGTGTTCGCCTACATCACCGCCGAGATCCGCCGCGCCGGCGACACCACCGAGGGGCTCGTCCGGGCCGTCGCCCGGATCGGCGCCGAGCTGCCGGTGTTCTCGTTGAACCTCCTCATCGCCGAGGCGGGGCGCCTGTGGGCCTTGCGCTACCCCGACTCCAACGAGCTGTGGGTGCTGTCCCCCCGGCACGGCGGCCGGAGCGGGCCGGAGGCCGGCGAGGCGTCCGAGCACGTCCCCGCGGTCGTCGTGGCGAGCGAGCCGATGGACGGCCATCCCGGCTGGCGCCTCATGGACCCGGGCGAGCTCCTGATCGTGGACGGGCTGGAGGAGACGTCGGCGCACCCGTTCGAGCCGCCGCGCCACCGGCTGAGCCGGGCCGACCTGTCGCTGCGCGAGGCGGCCTCGCAGGGCGTGGTCGTCGCCCCGCCGTCCGCCGAGGCCATCCCCGCCCCGGGCGACGCGGCGGTGATCACCGACCTCTGAACGGCCCGCACGGCGCCCGGAGGCTCCCGACCTTCCCGGAGCCTCCGGGCGCCGTCCGGATCCGCGGCCCGGCGGCAAATTCGCTGGCCGGGACCTCCCGGCCGCTGAGAGGGTCGCCGGATGACCGCAACCCGTGCAGACCTCCTGATCCGGCAGCTCGACATCGCCTGGGCCCTGTTCGAATACCACCTCGCCGACATCGACGACGACGCCTGTCTCTGGGAGCCCGCGCCGGACTGCTGGACCGTCCGTGAGGACGGCCGGGGCCGCTGGATCGCCGACTGGGCCGACACCGAGCCGGACCCCGTCCCCGCCGTCACCATCGCCTGGGTGACCTGGCACATCGACTTCTGGTGGACGACCACGCTCGGCCACTGCTTCGGGTCCGGCGCCCCCGCCCGCGAGGAGATCACCTGGCCCGGCGGCATCGCGGCCGCGACCGGACGGCTCCGCGCCCTGAACGACGAGTGGCGCACCCGGCTCCGCGAACTCACCGACGCCGACCTCGACTCGGCCGATCGGACCGCCGGCCTGCCCTGGGGGCGGGACATGACCCTCGGCGACGTCGCGGCCTGGCTCAACGTCGAACTCACCAAGAACGTCGCCGAGATCGGACTCCTCCACAATCTCCACAAGCTCCACAACGTCCACGACCTCCGCGCCACCGGCGGCAACGCCCCGTCCGCATGACCCCCGGCCCCGGGTGGCCGCGTGTGGTCGGTTTGGTGGGTGAGGTGCGGATTTGGGCTCTTCTTGACAACCCCGATCGTTCCTAGAACGTCTGGTTCTTCGGGGAAGGAGAGGTACATCGGGGGACGGGGGATTTGGCGGATGTCTACCTGTGGGTACGCCTGGTAACGACACGCCGTTCGCCGTGGAAAAGACCACCAGTGGCCGGTCTTGTGTCGTTTCGCGCGGCATCGGGGGCGGATTATTGGGGATTGTGTACGTTGGGTAGATCAACAGTGCCGTGAGCTGCGGGGACGATCGTTCCGTCCCGGCTCACGCGTCGATTGAGGAGGTAACCGTGGCCCGCACTCTGGCGAGAGGCACCCGTGTCACCGGTGCCGAGCGCACCCGGCTGGCGGCGGAGCTCGCCCCTCGGTACGCGGCAGGAGAGAGCATCCGTGACCTGGCCGCCGAGACCGGCCGGTCCTACGGATTCATCTACAACGTTCTCAAGGAGGCGGGGATCCCGTTGCGCGGTCGCGGTGGCAACACCCGCCGCAAGAAGGACTGAGGCGGCGTCCCCCCAAGGCTCCCTGGGGGGACGCGGTCAGCGGCCGGACACCTCGGAGCGGGCGTTCAGGCTGGCCAGGTCGGCGGCCGCGCGTCCGGCCGCCCAGCCCTCGTGGTTGGAGACCGTACGGGCCCGGCCGCGGGACAGGTTCGGGAACAGCGCCGTGACGGCGTCGTCGACGGCCCGGTCGCGGGCGGCCAGGACCGGGACGAGGTCGCGGCCGCCGGACTCGGACTCCGATTCCGAGGCGGCGCGTCCGGCCGCCTCGCGGAGCCGCTCGCCGATGCGGGAGGCGTAGGCGTTCAGGAACGCGTGGCGGAACGAGCGGGTGCGGGAGCGGCCCGCGGCGTCGCGGCGGGGACCGGCGTTGACCATCGCCGTGGTCGCCTGGACCAGCAGCGAGGTGAAGAGCAGTTCGACCGCCGCGAGATCGGCGGGGAATCCCAGGACGGTGGAGAAGCCGAGTTCGCGGTGCCAGATCGCGCGGCAGCGGTTGGCGTCGGCGACGACGGTGAGCAGGGCGGCCTTGGGGCCGTCGTACGGGGTGTCGACGGCCAGGCGGCGGCCGGCGGGTTCGGAGACCGTGCCGAGGTCGGCGTCCAGCAGCGCGTGGTCGATGCTGTGCCGGGCCATCAGCTCCTGCGCCCGGGCGCTGAGCGCCTCGGCCTCTTCGGGGAACTCGGTGGACTCGGCCTTGGCGAGCAGGGCGCGGACCTTGCCGAGCATCCGCTGGTCGATCTCGGCGGGCGGGGTGTCCGGGACGGCCGCGCCGGGCGGCGGGCCGATCGTCGCGAGCCGGGGGAGGGCCAGGAGGAGGTCCAGGAGCTCGCTCGCGCAGGCCGCGAGGGCGTCCGGACCGGCCTCCTCGGCATCGCACCAGGCGGCCGTGTAGTCGCCGTCCCACCAGATCCGGGCATCGAGGGCGGTGAGCTGCTCGCGCCACTGGGGGCCCAGGGTCGCGTACCCGCGCGTCTCGGCCGCGATGGCGTCGACGACGAGCCGCTCGTGCCGCGGGGAGAGCCTGCGGGCGGTGTGCCGGACGAGGTCGGCGGGCTGCCAGCCGCGGCCCCAGGCGACCGTGACGGCCCGCTGGAGCCGCGCCACGAGGAGCCGGTCATGGGCCGGCGGCTCCTCGGGCGGGTTCTCGGGGGGTGCCGCGTCGCGGGTCTTCCGGTTCCACCATCGGGTCGCCCCCACCACCGTTCCCGCTCCCTTCCGCGCCGCGTGCCCATCGGCATCCTGCCACGCAGCGCACGGTGGTGGTGACCCGGTTCGTCAGGCGTCCCCGTGCAGTTCCTCGACGACGACGCTCTGGAAGTCGCGGGAGGTGTCGGGGACGTAGGTCAGCCGGGCCAGCGCCCGGCCGTCCCGGTCGCGGATCTCGAAGTGGTAGCCGCCCGCCGCGGCCTCGCCGATGTGCGCGACGGCCTGGTCGTGGCGCAGCCGGCACATCGTGTCCACCTTCTCGAGCGCGACCTTCAGGCTGCCGGCGTCGCTGATGAGGCGGGCGGGTTCGCTCGTCTCCCAGATCTCGAACATGGGTCGCGTCCTGTCGGCGATAGGGGGTGGGGTCGCGGGGCTTTCAGGTGTGCAGGAAAGCTTGCGACGCTTTTGTGGATCTTTCAATCGACGGAGGTATCGGATTGATCACTATTCGGAGTCGGGCACGTCCGTACGGTGATGGGCGCACGGCTCCTCTTACGGGACGCGCAGGTCGGCGGCTAGGGTTACCTGCCGTTACCGAATGTGATTCGGAGGAGGCGGAGTTGGACTACCGGGTGGTGTCGATCGTCCGTGACCACGCCCGCGAGCGCCCCGGGGCGCCCGCCGTGACCGGGGACGGCCGGACGGTGACGTACGCCGAACTGCACGACCGCTCCAGCCGGGCGGCCCGGGCGCTGCTGGCCGCGGGGCTCGGCCCGGGCTCGCGCGCCGGGTACGTGGGCAAGAACGCCCCCGAGTTCTTCGACCTCCTCTTCGGCGCCGCGAAGATCGGCGCGGTGGCGACCCCGGTCAACTGGCGGCTGACGCCCGGCGAGATCGCCGCGATCGTCGCCGACGCCGAGGCGCCGCTGACCGTGGTGGACGCCGAGTTCGCCGACCTGGCCGCCGTCCTGCCCGGCGAGGTCGTCGTGACCGGCGAGCCGTACGAGAACTGGCTGGCGGCCCACGCCCCGGACGACCCCGGCTACACCGGCCGGCCGGACGACATAGTGGTGCAGCTCTACACGTCCGGGACGACCGGGACGCCGAAGGGCGTCCAGCTCAGCAACACCAACTTCGCCATCGGCGAGCGGATGGCGCCGCGCTGGCGGCTGGACGGGTCGGCGGTGAGCCTGGTCCCGATGCCGCTGTTCCACATCGGCGGGACCGGCTGGGCGCTGGCCGGGCTGTACGCGGGGTGCCGGCAGGTGCTGGTGCGCGACATCGACCCGGCCGCGCTGGTGGACACGTTCGAGCGCGAGCGGATCACCAACGCGTTCATCGTCCCGGCGGTGCTGCAGTTCATGTGCCAGGTGCCGGGCGCGGCGGAGCGCGACTTCTCGGCGCTGCGGGCGATCACGTACGGCGCGTCGCCGATCACCTCCGAGGTGCTGCGCCGCGCGCTGGAGACGTTCCGGGCGCCGCTGTTCCAGCTGTACGGGATGACGGAGACGACCGGGGCGATCGTGCAGCTGGAGCCCGAGGACCACGACCCGGCGGGCCCGCGCCGCCATCTGATGCGCTCGGCGGGGCGGCCGTACGACTGGGTGGAGATCAGGATCGCCGATCCGGCGACGGGGGCCGAGCGGGCGCCGGGGGAGACGGGCGAGGTGCTGATCCGGTCCTCGCAGACCACGCCCGGCTACTGGAAGCGGCCCGCCGAGACGGAGCGGCTGCTGGCCGGGGACGGCTGGATCCGCACGGGCGACGCGGGGCACGTCGACGCCGAGGGCTACCTGTTCCTCACCGACCGGATCAAGGACATGATCGTCACCGGGGCGGAGAACGTGTACCCGATCGAGGTCGAGGAGGTGCTGGCCGGCCATCCGGGCATCGCCGACGTGGCCGTGATCGGCGTTCCGGACGAGCGGTGGGGCGAGACCGTGAAGGCGGTCGTGGTCCTCGCCGAGGGCGCGTCGCTGAGCGCGGACGAGGTCCTCTCCTACGCGCGGGAGCGGCTCGCGGGCTTCAAGCGGCCGCGCTCGGTGGACTTCGTCGAGGCGCTGCCGCGCAACCCGAGCGGCAAGATCCTCAAGAAGGACCTGCGCGCGCCGTACTGGGAGGGCCTCGGCCGCACCATCGCCTGAGCCGCGCCCGCCCGCGCCCGTCCGGGCCGGGCCCGTCAGGGCTCGGAGACCACCTGGAGGTCGGACGCCTCCGGCTCGGCGAACGCGACGAGCGACTCGGCCTCGGCCGCCAGCTCCTCCAGCGCGCCGCGCGGCAGCGGCTCGAACGGGCGCAGGCGCAGCGTCGCGGTCTTCCGCTTGCGCTCCAGCTCCCACGTGCCGCGGGCGAAGCCGTCCCAGAGGAACGTGGCGCGCACGCGCAGGTTCTTGGTCGTGAGGCCGGGCCGGTGCGCCTCGGAGATGACGCGCGTGCGGTCCGCGTGGGCCAGCACGAGGTTGTCGAACTCGGGCAGGAACCGCGCGGGCGCCGGCGTGTCCGCGTCCGGCCTGGGGGCGTCCGGGAGGTCGAACAGCTCGCGGCCCCGCTCGCCGGTGAACGCGCGCAGCCGCGGCCGCAGGCGCTCCAGGACCTCGCCGAGGGCGGGCAGCCCGGACCAGGCCTGCGCGTCGGCGGCGGAGGCGGGGCCGAAGGCCGCCAGATAGCGCAGGACGAGCTCGTCCACCGCGGGGGTGTCCGAGGGCGCCTCGCCCAGCCGGCTCTCCGCCAGGGCGAACCGGGCGCTGCGCGGGAAGCCCCAGCGGTCCGCGGTGGGCACCATGATCAGGGGCAGGCACATCCGGACGGCGAAGCCGAGCGCGCGCTCGTTCACGTCCGGGAACTCGGCCTGGAGGAGCGCGCGCGTCTCGTTGAACGTGCGCGGCGACTCCTCCAGCAGGCGCCGGGCCACCGGGAGGACGGCGTCCCGGTCCATGCCCTCGGCGCGCGCGCCCAGCACCTTCAGTCCCGCGTCCAGTACGGGCTGGATCGCCGTACGGAACGAGAGGTAGTCGGCGGCCGTCATGAGATGGAGCGTTCCGCGCATCATCGTCGCCCGGACGACGGCGCCGCCGTCCAGGGCCGCGCGGAGGTCCGCGGCGGCGAACCCGCCGAGCCGCGTCCAGAGCCCCAGGAACGGCGGCCGCGGCTCCTGCGCCTGCATCCCGCAGAGGCGGCCGACCGCCTCTGTGACGGAGATCTCCTCGCGCGCGAGGAGCATCTGGCGGGCCAGCGTCGCCCGGTTCAGGGCCCGGAGGGTGAGGGTGTCGGTCGTCACGGCCACACAGTAGAGGAGCCGTCCGCGCGGCCGCCCGCGAGAGGCGCCGTCACCGAACGCAAGCGCCCGCGATCACTTCGTGATCGGCTTCGGGCCGTTCCGTAGCGGCCGCCGTACGGTCCGTGGCCGTGCACCCGTACCCGAATGAAGTTCTGGAAAAACTTGGCGGCCGGCTCACGGCTCCGGGGAGGTGCTGTGAGGGCGCTCCGGCGGGGCCGCCGTCCGCGCCGGTCAGGGGCTTGCGGAGGGTGCGGGAACGCCCTGGCGTCAGTGCTTCCACACGTGTCCCGCAAGGCTCGAATGAGACACTTTTCGTTATCCTGCACGTGCATCGGCCCTTGCACATGCACGACATACCTAGCAGGATTGCTCCCGGACCCCCGCACGTGAACTCCCCGGAGATCGCGATGAACGCACACTTGAGTGACAGCGACCGACAGGCGCTGCGGCTTGCCCACGACCTGCGCGAGGAGCTGCGGCAGACACTGCCGCAGCAGGTCTCCGCACCGTCGGTCTCGCCGTTCGTCGATCCCTCGGGGCGGCCCGCCGTCCTGATGAAGATGGACGAGGAGACCGCGCGCGCCGTGATGGCGGTGCTGGAGGAGCGGCGCGGCCGGCAGGCCCAGCAGTTCCCCGAACCGCGGCGCGCCGACGGTACCCACGTACCACCGCCCCCGGACACCGCGATGGCGGTGCCGCCCCAGCGGCACCCCTCGGTTCCGGTGACGGCGACGGGCTTCCCCGCGGCGCCGATGCCCGCGGCCGGCGGCCCCGGCCTGCTCCCCACCGCCTTCCCGCTGCGCTGACGCGATCTCCCGGCCCCGCGCGGGCCGGGCACCGCGCCTCAGCCGGGCGGGCGGCCGAACGCCTCGACGGTGATGCCCCTCGCCTCGGCGAGCGGCGGCGCGAGATCTCGCGGCCGGCCGGGGGAGACCGGGACGGCGACGCCGGCCCGATCGTGATCTCCAGCGCGACACCGGGTGCCTCGGCTCACGCGTCCTCCCAGACGGCCCGCACGGCCTCGGCCACCGACGGCGCCTGGGCCCGCCCGGCGCGCGCCGCCGGGGCGCGGCCCGCGGGGTCCAGCGAGTTGCCGCCGAACGCCTCCCGTTCCGCGCGGCCCGGCGAGACCACGACCACCCGGGAGCCCGCGCGTCGCAGCGCGGCCACCTGCCGCCCCACGCTCGCCATCGGGCCGAACCCCGCCGTCGTGGGCGCCAGGACGAGCACGGCGCGGTGCCCGGCGGCCAGATCGGCGTTGGCGGCCGACCGCAGCCCGCCGTCGACGTAGCGGCGGCCGCCGATCGTCACCGGCGGCCAGACGCCGGGAACGGCGCAGCTGGCGCCCACGGCGTCCACCAGCGGCACCCCGGCCTCGCGGTCGAACACGGTGAACGCCCCCGTGAGCGCGTCCACGGCGGTGATCCGCAGCGGCCGGCCTGGCCACTCCCGGATCGGCAGGCGCGACTCGATCACGGCCCGCCGCTCGGCCTCGGGGACCGTCCGGGCAGCCAGCGCCTGCCGCCCGATCCGCGCCCCGAGCCCTTCGGGCGTGCGCGAGCGCACGGCCGCCCACGCCCAGCGCGCCACCACGGACCGGCCCACCCGGGCGGGGATCTCGTCCCCGGCGCCGGCCAGCTGCGCCCGGAAGCGCACCTCGGGTTCGATGCCCGAGGCCACCTGGGCGCCGACGATCGAGCCCGCCGACGTCCCGACGACCAGGTCGGCCGCGCCCGGATCGAGCCCGGCCTCGGCGAGCCCGGCCAGGATCCCCCACTCCCAGGCGATCCCGGTGATCCCGCCCCCGCCGAGCACGAGCGCCCGCCCGCCGGCCGCGGGCCCTGCCGTGCCGCCGGTCATTCGTACGGGTTCCTCGGCTTCTTGATCTTGGTGACCGACCGGCCCTGCAGCTCGTGCAGGCCGGAGACGGCGCGGCCCCGCGGCGGGCGCCAGGTGCCCACCACGCGGACCCAGGTGTCGGCGGGAGGCCGCTCCAGGCCGTGCACCACCACCGGGAACGGCACCGCGTCACCGGCGCAGCAGGCCATCTTGAGCCGGGTCACCTGCCAGCCGGGGCCGTCGGCGCGGGGGGTCACGAAGCCGGTCAGCTGGACCTGCACGTTCTGGAGGTACGGCGACTGCCCGGTCTGCGCCTCGTACGAGCGCCCGATGAACTCGCCCATGGTCATCGCCACCGGCGCACCGTTCTGAGGGAGGGGCCCGTAGCCCTGGGCCGGCGCGGCGGGCGGCTGCGCCTGGCGGCCGGTGTCGCGCCCCGCGGTGTACGAGCCGAGCGCCGGCGGCGCCACCACGAAGATCGCCAGTACGGGCAGGCACATCAGCCACGCGACGCGGGGCCCGCGGCCACCGTGGTCATGCCCGTGCCCGTCCCCCTCCGCGTCGCAGGGCGCGTGCTGGTGCTCGTGTCCGTGTCCGTGTCCGTCGTCCGGCCGGGCCCGCCACTCGCCGCGCAGCCCGGCGGCGCCCAGGGCGACCAGGACCGCGGCGGCCGCGACCAGCAGGTAGCGGAATCCGGGCTTGACGTAGTTGAGGTACTCGTCGGTGCCGAGGGTGATCCAGAGCACGGCGGCACCGATCACGATCAGCAGCAGGTTCTGGGCGGCCTTCGTCACAGCAGCATCATTCCTGTGATCGTGCTCACCGTCACGGCGAGGGCGAACGTCAGCGGGATGAAGCGGATCGCGAACCGGCGGCCGAAGAAGCCGGTCTGCAGCGCGATCAGCTTGAGGTCGACCATCGGGCCCACCACCAGGAACGCCAGCTTGGCGGTGGGGGAGAACTGGCTGAGGCTGGCGGCCACGAACGCGTCCGCCTCCGAGCAGATCGACATCAGCACGGCCAGCACCGACAGGACCAGGATGGAGGCCCACGGGATCCCGGCGACGCCGTTCACCGCGTCGGCGGGGACGGCCACGTTGATCGTGGCGGCCGCCATGCCGCCGACGACCAGGAAGCCGCCCGCGTGCATGATGTCGTGCCGCATGGCCTGGCGGAACGCCTCCCAGCGCGCGCCCGCGCCGGTCCCGGCGGCCGGCCGGGACGGGATCCTGATCCACTCGCCCTTGCCGAACAGCAGCCAGGCCCAGCCCGCCAGCACCGCCACGATCAGGGAGGCGGCGAACCGGCCGAGCACCATCTCCGGCGAGCCGGGGAACGCGACGGCGGTGGCGATCAGCACGATCGGGTTGATCGCCGGGGCGGCCAGCAGGAAGGTCAGCGCGGCGGCGGGCGCGACCCCGCGCGCCATCAGGCCGCCGGCCACCGGGACCGAGGCGCACTCGCAGCCCGGCAGCACGGCGCCCATCGCGCCCGCGACCGGGACGGCGGCGCCGGGCCGGCGGGGGAGCACCCGGTTCCAGAACGAGGGCGGCACGAACGCGGTGATCGCGGCCGACAGCGCGACCCCGAACACCAGGAAGGGCAGCGCCTGGACGCAGATCGCCACGAAGATCGTCGTCCAGGCGTCCAGCGCGCGGGCGTCGATCAGCGGGGCCGCGAAGATCCGGCCCGCGACCAGCGCGGCGGCCAGCAGGGCGAAGCCCCAGGCGGCGCGGGTGCCGGGGGCGGCGGGGCCACGGGAGCCCCAGTCGGACGGGGGGAGGAGGTCGTCGTCGGCCGTGCGGAGGCCGGCGGGATCGGTCATGCGGGTCATCGTTCCACAGGGATCCGCAAAGCCCGTACCGATCGGGCAGGACGATCCGGGAATCCTCGGACGGACCCGCTGGTTACACCTCCCGGGCACCACGACATAGAAGATCTACCTCCCCAAAGGTAAAGAAATGTGTGGTTTGCCCAAATCGTGGTAATGGCGCATATACTCGACGCCAGGTCGGGGTCAAAGCACCGTTGACCTGGCCAATCGCATAGTCGTCGCCCTCCCGCCCGCCAGGCGGGGCCTTCTTTCGCCGAGTCCAGGCCGCCCCCATGCAGCGGCCATCCGGACGGGCCCATGAGCCCCCGGTTCGGCATATCTCCCGCAGATAACGTTCGCGTTCCGCGCGTGCCCGCTCAGACGGTCGCGTGCCGTACCCGGACGGCGGTCCGCCATGTACGCGGGCCCTACTCGCTGCGGGGCGCCCCGCGACGGCTTCTTCCCGAGCTTCGAGCCTCGGGACCGTTTCCGCGCGCCAACGGGACTCCCCCTGTCCCTGCGCGAGACGGCATCCCTGACCGCCGAATAAAGGACTTTCATGCAGAAGCGAGCGCTCAACGTTGCCCTGACCGGTGTGACCGGTACCTGCCTGGCAGGCATGCTGGTGGCCGGTGTGGCCGCCGCCAGCGGTGATGACTCCGCTCAGCAGCAGAAGACGCCGTCGCAGACGCCGATGGCGCAGCAGGACTCCACGGAGAAGAACGACTCGGCCAAGACCCGCAGCCTGGCCGAGGCGGCCCGCAAGCCGGCCGCGAAGGACGCCGACGAGCCGGCGCGGAAGAAGGTCGAGAAGAAGGCCCTCCTGACCGGCAAGACGAAGGCCTCCTACTTCTGGGACGACGGCTCGGGCGTCAACGGCGACACCGGCGCCCCCGCCGGCGGCAAGCCGATGCAGAAGGGCCTGTTCGCCAGCCCGAGCTGGCCCATGCACACCAAGGTGAAGGTGAGCGCCAACGGCCGCAGCGTCACCGGCTTCGTGGGCGACCGCGGCCCGGGTGAGCCTTCTCACAGGGGCGTGATGCTCGACCTCGACACCTACACCTTCCGGTACCTGCTGGACGGCAAGAAGCCGAAGAGCAAGTACAACGCCGGTACCGGCGAGGGCCACATCAACGGCCTCAAGTACGAGGTCCTGGAGTGGGGCAAGGGCAAGGGCAACCGCGGCAAGCCGCAGCCCTTCGGCTCCTGACCCGGGCCCGGCGCGGGCCCGGCCCGCGCCCCGGAACGACCCGCGGACGCCCCGGCGATCACCCGATCGCCGGGGCGTCCGGCGTTGACCGTCCTGATCACCCGGTGCTTAGGTGGGGAGTGTTAGCTTAGCCTTACCTAAGAAGGAGCTCCCCCGTGTCCCAGCCGGGTGACCGACCGTACGACATCGTGGGCGTGGGCTTCGGCCCGGCCAACCTCGCCCTGGCCGTCGCGCTGGAGGAGCACAACGCGCGGGCCGCCCCCGCCGACCGGCTGACCGCGGCCTTCGTGGAGCGCCAGCCCGGGTTCGGCTGGCACCGGGGGATGCTGATCGAGGGCGCGACCATGCAGGTGTCGTTCCTGAAGGACCTGGTCACGCTGCGGGACCCGGCCAGCGGCTTCACCTTCCTCTCCTACCTGAAGGAGAAGGGGCGCCTGGTCGACTTCATCAACCACAAGACGTTCTTCCCGACCCGGGTGGAGTTCCACGACTACCTGTCGTGGGCCGCCGCCCGGGTCGAGCATTTCGTGCGGTACGGCACCGAGGCCGTGTCCGCCGCCCCCGTCGAGGACGGCGAGGGCGGCGTCACCGGGTTCGCGGTGACCGTCCGCGACGCCTCGGGCGCCGAACGGGTCCTGCGCGCCCGCGACCTGGTCGTCGGCGGCGGGCTCCAGCCCTCCCTGCCCGAGGGCGTCGAGGCGTCCGGGCGGGTCTGGCACAACCGCGACCTCCTCACCCGGCTCGCCGGGATGGAGGGCCCGCCGCCCGCCCGCTGGACGGTGATCGGCGCCGGCCAGAGCGCGGCCGAGGTCGCCGACCACCTGCACCGGACGTATCCGGACGCCGAAGTGTGCGCGATCTTCGCCCGGTACGGCTACAGCCCGGCCGACGACAGCCCGTTCGCCAACCGGATCTTCGACCCGGCGGCGGTCGACGACTTCCACGGCGCGCCCGAGGAGGTGAAGGAGCGGCTGCTGGACTACCACCGGGGCACCAACTACTCCGTCGTCGACCTGGACCTGATCGAGGAGCTGTACCGCCGCTCGTACCAGGAGAAGGTGCTGGGCCGGGAACGGCTGCGGATCCTCAACGCCTGCCGGGTGCTGGACGTCCGCGAGACCCCGGACGGGGTCCGGACGGCGTACGAGTTCCTGCCCACGGGCGAGCGGCACGAGCTGGACTCGGGCGTCGTGGTCTGCGCTACCGGCTACCGGCCGTACGACGTCCTGGGCCTGCTCGGCCCGGCGGCCGGGCTGTGCGAGCGCGACGAGCGGGGCCGGGTCCGGGTGGAGCGCGACTACCGGATCAGGACGGTTCCGGGAGTGCGCGCGGGGGTCTATCTCCAGGGCGGCACCGAGCACACGCACGGCATCACCTCGTCGCTGCTGTCCAACGGTGCCGTCCGGGCCGGGGAGATCCTCGGCTCGCTCCTGGCCCGCCGCGCCGATCCGGCCGCCGCGCGTCCGGAGGCGGTGGCGGTCGGCTAGCGCCGCGGACCATGCGCTGAGCGCGGCGACGCGCGCGCCGACCCGCCCGTCCGGCCCTTCGGCCGGGCGGGCGGGTCGCCTTCTATTCGGCTCTTGACAGTGGAGTGGCGGCCGATCCATGGTGTGTGAGCGATCACGTTAACGTTAATGTGACGAAGCCTACACCGAAAGGCCTCCCGAAGCATGAGGACGTTCCGTCCCCCCGCCCGCCTGGCGGGCACGCTGGCCGCGGCCGCCTGCGCCGCCGCGCTGGCCGTGCCCGCTCCACCCGCGTCCGCCTCCCCGGCGCCCGCCGGCCGGCCCGCGCACAAGCTCGACCTGCGGGTCGCCACGTACAACGTCTGCGGGCACGGCTGCCTGCCGACCAAGGAGATCTGCGAGGCGACCATCGGCCGCGACTGCGCCACCAAGCTGCCGCCGTGGGCGGACGGGCGCGCCGCCGCCGTGGCGGACGACATCGCCAGGGCCCGCGCCGGCGTCGTGGTCACCCAGGAGATCGGCAACAACGCCACCCCGACGCAGCCGATCGTCGACGTGGAGTCGTTCCGCAAGCCGCTCACCGAAGCGATGCGCGCACGCGGCTACGGGGAGGCGCCCGCCGACTACGCCGGTGCCCGCCATCCGGAGCAGGGCTACCCGCTGAAGTCCGGCGCCGGGCGCTACACCTACTACGACGCCCGCCGCTTCTCCCACCTGGACGAACGGGGCCGGGAACTGCCGCACGACCTCCTCTGGCTCCCCGACTCCACCGAGATCTACGGCAAGACGATGACGTGGAACACCCTGCGCGACCGCAGGACCGGCATGCGCTTCGTCGTCGTCAACATGCACCTGGAGTACCGCAAGAACGGCGCCACCGACCCCAACGGCTGGACCAAGAACTGGGACCAGGTGCGCTACGCCGACGCGCGCCGCACGGCCGAGTACCTCACGCGCGGCAACGCCTACACCCGAAAGCTGCCGGTCGTGTTCGCCGGGGACATGAACTCCGCCTCCCAGGAGGACGGCGCCAGCTCCTACGACGCGTTCGCCGACCTCGGCTACAGCGACGCCCACGAGACCGCGCGGCGGCGGGCCGGCGACGAGTACCTGTCGTTCAACGGCGGCAAGATCCCGCTGCCGAAGGGGGCGGACAAGATCGACCACATCTTCGTCAAGGCCGGGACGCCGGTCCGGCGCTGGACGCTCGTCCCGCAGACGACCGCGCAGGCCGGCGCGGCGTGGGACCTGCTGCGCTCGGACCACAACCTGGTGCACGCCGACGTACGGATCGAGGAGCCCGCCCGATGACCGCCACCGACTCCACCACGAGCTCCGCTTCGGCCGCCGACCTCGCCGCCGCGCTGCGCCTGGCCGACCCGGAGCTCTCCCGATTCAGCCCCCTGAAGCGGATCCTGGCGTACGACCAGTTCAACACCGGCACGCACGGCTGGATCGAGCTGCTGGGCAACTACGACGGCCACGGGAACCTCGCCACGGTCGACGACCACATGCGCGACTTCCGGCCGCCCCAGCTCAGCTCCTGCGACTTCTTCGACGTGGGCACCCACGGCGCGATGTCGGGCACCTACGCGCTGAAGGTCGCCACCCGGCCCGTCACCGGCCACACCGCCGTCGCCATCCGGCGGCTGACCATGGCGGGCCGCGGCCGGGTCCAGTTCGAGGCGTACCTGACCTTCAAGACCGAGGCGCACTCGGCGGAGAACCAGGCCGCGACCAAGGCCGGCGCCGGCGAATGGGACGCGAACCTGCACCCGTCCGAGCAGCAGTTCGGCGCGTTCACCATCGCCACCGACATCTGCGACGGCGTCCGCTACCACTGCGTCGCCCGGTACCTGAACACCGGCCTCGACAACGAGATGCGCCGCGAGTGGGTGTACCCGACCGTCCCGGAGCCGACGCCGCGCGAGCACTTCGAGGGCAAGCTCAAACTGCCGCCGACCGCGGACTTCACCGCACCGGACCCGGACGACTGGAAGCCGTTCGGCGGCCCGCAGGAGCTCTGCTACAACGAGGTGCCGACCAAGGTCAACTGGCACTACGTCCGCTGGGTGATCGACACCAGCACCCGCTCCAACGTGGAGCTGCAGGTCAACGACGTCGTGTACGACATGAGCGACGTGCCGGTGCCGCCGTACGAGGAGGAGTACGGCTCGCTGGGCAACCTGCTCAACTTCTACGTCTCCGTCAGGACGCACACCGACGTGCGCAACTTCCTGTACCTGGACTCGGCACTGATCTCGGTGGACTGGTGAGGAGCTTGACCAACATGCGCGAGTCGTTCACCGCCGTACTCGAACGCGCCCGCACCCTGACGGGCGAGTTCGCGACCGAGCCGTACGAGGCGGCCTGGGCCGCCGAGGCGCGCTGGTTCGTCCGGACGCTGGACCGCACCGACCCCGGCACCCGGCTGCGGGTCACCACCCAGATCTCCCCCGACGGGCTGAACTGGTGCGACCTGGAGCCCGCCCGCGAGCTGACCGGAGACCTGGAGAGCTGGACGTCCAGCGAGTTCGGCGGCTGGCTGCGGCTGAAGGGCACGGTCGAGTCCGACTCCGGAGCCGAGTCCCCGGGCGCCAACGTGATGATCTACCTGGCGCTGAAGAGCTAGCGCGGAGAGGAGGCGGCATGGAGTTGCGGAGGCGCGAGTTCCTCGCCCTGGCCGGGCTGGCGGCGTCCGCCGTCGCGCTCGGCGGCTGCGCCCGGGCGGGCGCGGCCGCGCCGGACGGGTCGCTGCGCGCCGCGTTCGGGCAGCCCGTCACCGACCTGGACCCGTACAACGCGGGCACGGCGGTGGACGAGGCGTCGCTGATCGTCAAGCGGCTGGTGTTCGACACGCTGGTCCGCCGCGACGGGGAGCGGCTCGTCCCGGGCCTGGCCACCTCGTGGCGGCGGACCGGCGACACGACCTGGGAGTTCGAGCTGCGGCGGGGCGCGCGGTTCCACGACGGGGGAGCGGTCACCGCCCGCGACGTCGTGGCCTGCCTCGACCGCACCAAGGCCGTGAAATCGGCGCAGAGCGCGCTGTGGGCGACGGTCAAGGCCGCGAAGGCGGACGGCGACCACCGGGTCGTCTTCGAGACCGACGGGCCGATGGCGACGCTGCCGGTCAACCTGACCCTGCTGTTCGTCGTCCCGGCGCGGCTCGTCGCCGACCCGGCCCAGAAGCGCCGGCCGATCGGCTCCGGGCCGTTCCGGGTCACCGGGTTCACCCCCTCGACGAACGTCGAGCTGGCCCGGTTCGACGCCCACTGGAACGGCCCCGCCGGGCTGCCGGGCATCTCCATGCCGTTCATCGCCGAGACCTCCAGCGCGATCACGGCGCTGCGCAACGGCGACGTGGACCTGCTCTGGCCGGTCCCGTCCGACCAGCTCGGCGAGGTCCGCGGGCGGCGCGGCGTCCGGGTCGAGACGGTGCCGAGCTGGACCTACTACCTGACCTGGTTCAACTGCGGGCGCGCGCCGTTCACCGACCCGCGGGTGCGGCGCGCGATGGTCCAGGCGCTGGACCTGGAGGAGATCGTCGGCAAGCTGTTCGGGGCGGGCGCCGAGCGGATGCGCGCGCCGATCCCGTCCACCGTGTTCGGGTACGCCGAGCAGCCGCCGTACGCCCACGACCCCGGCGCCGCCCGCAGGGCGCTGCGGGACGCGGGCCACCCGGACGGCTTCACCACCACGATGATGTGGTTCGACGCGACCGGGCCGCTGGCCCGCGAGCTGGCCCAGTCGATGATCTCGGCCTGGGACGAGATCGGGGTGAAGGTCGCCCCGCAGAGCGTCGAGAAGGCCCAGTGGCTCCAGCGCCTCAACGCGCTCGACTGGGACATGGAGCTGCAGACCAACACGGTGACGACCGGTGACGCCGCGTTCACCCTCGGCCGCCTGTACACCTCGAAGGCCAACCGGATGGGCTACCGGAACCCCGCGCTCGACAAGGTCCTCGCCGCGGCGGGCGCGGAGGCCGACACCGCGGCCCGGGAGCGGCTGTACGCCGAGGCCTGCCGGACCATCTGGTCGGACGCGGTCGGGATCTTCCCGGCCGCGCTCACCACCGCGTACGGGCTCGGGTCGGGCGTCACCGGCTTCACGCCGGCCGCGAACAACCAGCCGGACCTGTCCGCGGTCCGCAGAGGGTGATGCCCATGAACCGCACTCTGACGACCGCGGCCGCCCCCGGTGGCCGCGGCACCCACCGGAGGACGCCATGACGCCACGCCGCAGGGCCACCCTGCGCGACATCGCCGAGGCGCTCGACCTGTCGGTCAACACCGTGTCCCGCGCGCTGGCCGGCAAGGACGCGGTGAGCGCCGAGACCCGCGAGCGGGTCCGGCGGGAGGCCGAGCGGCTCGGATACGTGCCGAACACGATGGCGCGGTCCCTGGTGCTGCGGAACGCGATGACGATCGGGCTGGTCATCACCAACCCGTCCAACCCGTTCTACGCCCGGCTGATCAGCGCGATCGAGGAGCGCGGCCGCGTGCACGGCTACTCGCTCATGCTGATGGTCACCGAGGACAGCGCCGACAACGAGCGGCGGGTCGTCGAGGAGCTCATGCGCTGGGGCGTGGACGGCGTCCTGGCCGTCCCGGTGCAGCACGGCACCGAGCACTGGGAGCGGCTCGACAAGTCCGGCACCCCGGTCGTCCTGGTGAACCGCGACCTGCCCGGCCTGGACGCCGACCTGGTCGGCGTCGACTACCGCGACAGCGCCCGGCGCGCCACCGAGGTGCTCATCGCCGCGGGCGCCCGCGACCTGTACCTGGTCGAGGAGGACCTGGACATCTCCCCGGTCGCCGACCGTGTCCGCGGGTTCCGGGAGGTGCTGGCCGAGAACGGCGTCACGGTCGGCGACGACCACCTGATCAGGGTTCCCACGCGGCGCCGCGAGGCCAGCTCGCAGCCCTGGGACCCGATCGACTCCTACGCGATCGGCCGCGACCTCGCCCGGCGGGTGGCCCCCGGGAGCGCCGTCCTGGCCGGGAACGACTACTTCGCGCTCGGGCTGTACCGGGCGTTCACCGAGCACGGGCTGCGGATCCCCGAGGACGTCGCCGTGGCCGGCCACGGCGACCACCCCTTCGCCGCCTACCTCGCGCCCCCGCTGACCACCGTGCGGCTGCCCGCCGCGCGGGTCGGCGCCACCGCCGTGGACCGGCTCCTCGAACGGATGGCGGGACCCGGCACCGGCCGGGACGCCGCCGGCCCGCCCGGCCAGATCCTGCTTCCCGCCGAGGTCGTCGTCCGCGCTTCCATCCCGGAGGTGCCCTGATGGGCCGGTTCCTGCTCCGCCGCGCCGGGCAGGCGGTCGTCGTCGCCCTCGGCGCGATCAGCCTGGTGTTCGTCGTCGTACGGGTCGTGCCCGGCGATCCGGCCACCCTCATCCTCGGCCCCGACGCGGCCCCCGACCAGATCGCCTCGGTCCGGGCCGACTTCGGCCTCGACCGCCCGCTCTGGCAGCAGTACCTGACCCACATGGGCGAGGTCCTGCGCGGCGACTTCGGCGACTCGTGGCGGCTCGGCGGCGGCGCCATGGCCGCGACGCTGGACCGGTTCCCCGCCACGCTGGCGCTCGCCGCGCTGGCCCTTCTGATCACCATCGCGGCCGGCTTCCCGCTCGGCATGGCCTGCGCCCGCCGGCCCGGCCGGATCGCCGACCTGGTGGTGTCCACCGGGTCGCTGGTCGGGCAGGCGCTGCCGTCGTTCTGGGTCGGCATCGTGCTGATCCTGATCTTCGCGCGCACGCTGAACTGGCTGCCCAGCACCGCCGGCGGCGGCGCCCTGGCGGTGATCCTGCCCTCGGTGACGCTCGCGCTGCCGTTCGTCGGCTGGCTCGCCCGGCTCGTGCGCAACGGCGCGCTGGAGGAGGGCGCCAAGGACTACGTCCGCACGGCGCGCGCCAAGGGCACCGGCGAGACCGCCGTCATGTACGTCCACGTCGCCCGCAACATCGCCCTGCCCGTCGTCACCGTCCTCGGGCTGCTGATGGGCAACTTCATCGCCAACGCCGTCATCGTCGAGGTGGTGTTCTCCTGGCCGGGCATCGGGTCGCTGATGGTCGACGCCATCACCAACCGCGACTACGCGGTGGTGGAGGCCGCCATCGTGACGATCACCGTCTCCTACATCGCGCTCAACCTGCTCGTCGACGCCCTGTGCGTGGCCCTCGACCCGCGCCTTACCCCTGAGAACGCGTGACCCCCGAGAACACGTGACCCCCGAGAACACGTGACCCCCGAGAACGCCTGACCCCGAGAAACCTAGGGGATCCGCTCATGAGCACCATCGCCCCCGCCCCTCCGGTGCCCGCCCCGGCCACCGCGTCCGGCGGCACCGGACGCCGCCGGCTGCCCGCGATCGCCTGGGTCGGCCTGGCCGTCCTGGCCCTGTTCGTCCTCGCCGCGCTCGCCGGCCCGCTGCTGCGGCCGTACGACCCGGTCGCGACCGACCTGCCGCACCGCCTGCTGGCACCGGGCGCACGGCTCGGCGACGGCTCCGTCGCCTGGCTCGGCACCGACCAGGTCGGCCGCGACATGCTCGCGACGCTCCTGGCCGGCAGCCGCGTCTCGCTCGTCGTCGCGCTCGCCACCGTCGTCATCGGCGGCGCAGTCGGACTCGTCGCGGGCCTGGCGGCCGGCTACTTCGGCGGCTGGACCGACACCGTGCTGTCCCGGATCGGCGACGTCCAGCTCGCCTTCCCGTCGATCCTGCTGGCCATCCTGATCGCCGGGGTGCTCGGCCCCAGCATCACCAACATCGTCATCACCCTGGCGGTGACCCGCTGGGTCATCTTCGCCCGCGTCGTGCGCGCCTCGGCGCTGGCCACCCGGGAACTGGAGTTCGTCGACTCCGCCCGCGTCCTCGGCGCCGGCCACCTGCGCATCCTGTTCCGGCACGTGCTGCCGAACTGCTGGCAGCCGCTGCTGGTCGCGACGACCGTGCAGATCGGCCTGACCATGGTCGCCGAGGCGTCGCTGAGCTTCCTCGGCCTCGGCATCCCGCCGGACGCCGCGTCGTGGGGCGCGACGGTCTCGGCGGGCCGCGACTACCTCGGCTCCGCCTGGTGGATCTCCACCATGCCCGCGCTCGCGCTGGCCGCCGTGGTGACCGCCGTCGGCGTGGTCGGCGACGCGTTCCGCGACCTGGCCGACCCGCGGGCCCAGCTCTGAGAGGCACCCATGACCATCTCCGCCCCCCACCCCGCCCCCGCCCCGCCCCCGGGACCCGCCGGCGAGCCCGCCGCCGAGCTGCGCGACGTCCACATCGGCTTCCGCTCGGGACGGCACGTCACCCCCGTCGTACGGGGGATCTCCCTCGCCCTGCGCCGCGGCCGGGTGCTCGCGCTGGTCGGCGAGTCCGGCAGCGGCAAGAGCCTGACCTCGCTCGCGCTGATCGGGCTGCTGCCGCCCGGCGCCGAACTCACCGCCGGCTCGGTCCGGCTCGGCGGCGAGGACACCGGCGGGTTCTCCGCCCGCCGCTGGCGCGAGGCCCGCGGTGGCCGGGTCGCCATGGTGTTCCAGGACCCGATGGCCGCGCTCAACCCCGGCTTCCCGGTCGGCTGGCAGATCGCCGAGCCGTTCCGGCGCCGGCTCGGCCTCGGCCGCCGGGAGGCCCGGGAGCGGGCCGTCGCGCTGATGCGCGAGGTCGGCATCGCGGACGCCCCGGCGCGCTTCGGCGACCATCCGCACGAGTTCTCCGGAGGCATGCGGCAGCGCGCCGTGATCGCGATGGCGCTGGCGCTCGAACCGGCGGTGCTGCTGGCCGACGAGCCGACGACCGCGCTGGACGTCACCGTCCAGGCGCAGATCCTCGACCTGCTCGCGCAGCGGCAGCGCGAGGACGACCTCGCCACCCTGCTCGTCTCGCACGACCTCGGCGTCGTCGCGCGGCTCGCCCAGGACATCGCGGTCATGTACGCGGGCCGGATCGTCGAGCAGGGACCCCTGGACGCCGTCTACACCCGGCCCGCGCACCCGTACACGCTCGGGCTCCTGGAGGCGATGCCGGAGGCCGCCGATCCCGGCGAGGGGAACTCGGGCGGCAGGCTCAAGCCGATCCCCGGCGTGCCGCCCGACCCGCGCCGGCCGCCGGGCGGCTGCGCCTTCCACCCGCGCTGCCCGTTCGCGACCGACCTCTGCCGCGCCGAGGACCCGCCGCTCATCGAGATCGGCGGCGGCCGCGCCACCGCCTGCCACCACTCCGACCAGGTGCTCACCGAGGAGTCCGCATGACCGTCACCGAACCCGGCGCCGCGCCCGAGGACACCGGGACCGTCCTCAAGGTCAGCGGGCTGGAGGCCGGCTACGAACGGCCCGGCAGGCACGGGTTCGGGCGTACCCGGGTGCCCGTCGTCGCCGGGATCGACCTGGCCGTGCGGGCCGGCCGCACGCTCGGCGTCGTCGGCGAGTCCGGCTGCGGCAAGTCCACGCTCGCCCGCGCGATCGTGGGGCTGCGGCCGCCGTTCGCCGGGACGATCGAGTTCGCCGGTGCCGACCTGGCCGCCGCGCCGCCCCGGCGGCGGCGCCGGCTGAGCCGCGACCTGCAGATGGTGTTCCAGGACCCCTACACCTCCCTGAACCCGCGGATGACGGTCGCCGCCGTCATCGCCGAGGGCTGGAGCGTGCATCCGGGCATCGTCCCCCGCGACCGCCGGGACGCCGAGGTCGCGCGGCTGCTGGAGCTGGTCGGGCTGCGCGCCGACCACGGCGGCCGGCGCCTGCACGAGCTGTCGGGCGGGCAGTGCCAGCGCGTCGCCATCGCCAGGGCGCTCGCGCTGCGGCCCCGGCTCATCGTGTGCGACGAGGCGGTGTCGGCGCTGGACGTGTCGGTCCGCGCGCAGATCCTCAACCTGCTCGCCGACCTGCAGGCCGAGCTGGACGTGGCGTACCTGTTCATCTCCCACGACCTGGACGTCGTCCGGCACATCTCCCACGACGTCGCGGTCATGTACCTCGGCACCGTCGTCGAGTACGGCACCGCCGCCGACGTCTTCGGCGACCCGCAGCATCCCTACACGCGCGCGCTGCTGTCGGCGGCCCCGTCCGTGCACGACCGGCCGGAGTCGGCCGCGGGCGGCATCGTCCTCACGGGCGAGGTGCCCTCCCCGGCGGCGCCGCCGAGCGGGTGCAGGTTCCGCACCCGCTGCTACATGGCCACCGACGCGTGCGCGGCGGACGTCCCGGCGCTGGAGCCCCGGGACGGGCTGCCGCAATCGGTCGCCTGCCACTTCGCGGACTCCGCCGGATCCACCGCCCCGCCGCCCTAGCCGCGGGCGGGATCGCTATGAACGCCGGTTTTCGTCAACCGGAGGGCGGGCGGGCCCGTGCGGAGACCGCCACGACGAAGCGGCGGAGTGTCACGCGGGGTGAGTGGCGGGCGGGCGCACCGGGCACGGTTAGTGTGATCCTTGATCACCGTAAGCCACTGTCCAGTCACCCAGGGGTGCCATGCTGGTGTTGTTCGCCGTGCACTGCGCGGCCGCGGCGCTGGCACCGCCGCTCGTGCGGTGGCTCGGGCGCGGCGCGTTCCCGCTGCTCGCGCTCGTCCCCGCGGCGGCCGGGCTGTGGGCGCTCGGCCCCTGGCTGGGCGGCGGCGCCGACCGGGCCGAGACGGTCGCGTGGATCCCCGGGCTGCACCTCGACCTGGCGCTGCGCGCGGACCCGCTCGCCTGGCTGATGGTCCTCATCGTCGGCGGGGTCGGCGCGCTGATCGTCGCCTACTGCGGCCGCTACTTCGCCGGGAACGAGCCGGGCCTGGGCGCGTTCGCCGGCGAGCTGATCGCGTTCGCCGCCGCCATGCTCGGCCTCGTCCTGGCCGACGACCTGATCCTGCTGTACGTGTTCTGGGAGCTGACCACGGTCTTCTCGTACCTGCTGATCGGGTACGACGCGGAGAAGGCCGCCGCCCGCCGCGCCGCCACCCAGGCGATCGTCATCACCACCTTCGGCGGGCTGGCCATGCTCGTCGGCCTCATCGTGCTCGGCCGGCAGGCCGGCACGTTCCGGCTGTCGGAGATCGTGGCCGCCCCGCCGGAGGGCACCGCGGTGTCGGTGGCGCTGGCGCTGGTCCTGGCGGGGGCGCTGTCGAAGTCGGCGATCATGCCGTTCGGGCTGTGGCTGCCGGCCGCGATGGCCGCACCGACGCCGGTGAGCGCGTTCCTGCACGCCGCCGCGATGGTCAAGGCCGGGGTCTACCTGGTGGCGCGGCTGGCGCCGGCGTTCGCCGGCGCCGCGGTGTGGCGGCCCGCCGTGCTGGTCCTCGGCACCGCCACGATGGTCCTCGCGGGCTGGCGGGCGCTGCGCGAGACCGACCTGAAGCTGCTGCTGGCGTACGGCACCGTCAGCCAGCTCGCGTTCATGATCGTGCTGCTGGGGGAGGGGACGGCGGTCGCCGCGCTCGCCGGCTTCACCGTCCTGCTCGCGCACGCGCTGTTCAAGGCGGCCCTGTTCATGGTCGTCGGCATCATCGACAAGACCACCGGCACCCGCGACCTGCGGGAGCTGCGCGGCCTCGCCCGGTCCGCGCCGGTGCTGTGCGCGATCGCCGTGGCGGCCGCCGCGTCGATGGCGGGCGTCCCGGCCACGCTGGGGTTCGCGGGCAAGGAGGCTGCGTACGAGGCGTTCATCGGCGGACGGCCCCTGCTCCTGGCCCTGCTCGTCGTCGGATCCGCGTTCACCGCCGCGTACAGCCTGCGGTTCGTGTGGGGGGCGTTCGCCGGGGGCGCCCGGAAGGGACGGGACCGGACGCCCGCCGAGCCGGCGGGCGCGCTGTTCCTGCTGCCGCCCGCGCTCCTGTCGGCGGCCGGCGTGGTGCTGGGGCTGCTGGCCTCGCCCATGCACGCGCCGCTCGTCCGGGAGGCCGAGCCGTACCCGGGCGGCGACGGCTACCACCTGGCGGCGTGGCACGGGTTCGGCGCCGCGCTGCTGCTCACCGCCGTCACCCTGGCCGGCGGCGTGGCGCTGTTCCTCGCCGGCGGGCCGCTCGGGCGGCTGCACCGGCGGCTGGCGCCCACCGAGCCGGAGGCCGTCTACCGGCGCGTCATGCGGCGGCTGAACGACGTCGCCTTCCAGGTGACGGGCACCGTCCAGCGCGGGTCGCTGCCCGGATACCTGGAGACCATCCTGGTCACCGCCGTCCTGCTCGCCGGCGCCGCGGTGCTGGCCGGCATGCCGTGGCCGGCCGGAGGGCCCTGGCGGTGGTGGGACGGCCTGCCGCAGCTGATGGTCGCCGTGCTCACCGCCACCGCCGCGATCGCCGCCGTACGCGCCCGCGGCCGCGCGCAGACCGTGGTGCTCGCGGGCGCCTCCGGCTACGGCGTCTCGGTCCTGTTCGGCCTCCAGGGCGCCCCCGATCTCGCGCTCACCCAGCTGCTGATGGAGACCGCGAGCCTGGTCGTGTTCGTCCTGGTGCTGCGGCAGCTGCCGCGCGGCTACTCCCGTACGGCGCGGTGGCGGCGCCGCATGCACGTGGCCGTCGGCGCCCTGACCGGGCTGCTCGCCGCCGGGCTCACGCTGCTGGCGGCGCGGGCTCGCCAGGCCGAGCCGATCTCCGGCGCGTACCCCGCCGCGGCCGAGGAGGCCGGCGGCTCCAACATCGTCGCGATGCTGCTGGTCGACATGCGCGCCTGGGACACGCTGGGGGAGAGCTCGGTGATCGCGCTCGCCGCGCTCGGCGTGACGAGCATGGTGTTCGCCCGCCGCCGCCGCGCGCCCTGGCCGCGCGCCGCCGACGCCGCGGCGGGCACCGCGGTGTGGTCGGTGCGGGGCATGTCGGCGCCCGGCACCGACACCACCGAGGAGGACGAGGACGACCACCGCGAGCCGCACTGGCTGGCGGCGGCCGCGTACACGCTGGCCGCCGAGCGGCGCACCATCGTGATCGAGGTCGTCGCCCGGCTGGTCTTCCACACCGTCCTGCTGTACTCGCTGTACCTGCTGTTCACCGCGCACTCGGCGCCCGGCGGCGGGTTCGTCGGCGGGATCGTGGCCGGGCTCGCGCTGGCCATCCGCTACCTGGCGGGCGGGCCGTTCGAGCTGGCCGAGGCGGCGCCGGTCAAGGTCGGCCTGGTGCTGGGCGCCGGGATGGTCGTCACCTCCGGCACCGCGTTCTGCGGCCTGCTGTGGGGCGGCGCGATCCTGGAGGGCGGCTCCCTGGACGCGCACCTGCCGCTGCTCGGCGACGTGCACATGACGACCTCGCTGGTGTTCGACTTCGGCGTCTACCTCATCGTGCTGGGCCTGATCATGGACATCCTGGGCGCGCTGGGCGCCGAGGCCGACCGGCGGGCGGACGAGGAGTCGGGCCGGTGAGCGCGTCGGTCACGCTGGCCGCGGCGGGCGGCGTGCTCATCGCGGCGGGCGTGACGCTGCTGCTGGAGCGCACCCTGAGCCGGCTGCTGGTCGGCGTGCTCGTGCTGAGCAACGGCGTCAACCTGCTGATCCTCACCGCCGGCGGCGGGGCCGGGCGGGCGCCGATCCTGGAGAAGGCGCCGCCGGGCGTGCATCCCGCGCGCCCGATGAGCGACCCGCTTCCGCAGGCGATGATCCTCACCGCGATCGTCATCTCGCTGGCGTCCGCCGCGTTCGTGCTGTCGATCGCCTACCGCTCCGGCCGGCAGGGCGGCGACGACGACGTCCGCGACGACGTCGAGGACCGGCGGGTGGCGCGCGGGCGGTCCGAGCTGCGCGCGCAGATCCGCGCGCGGCGCCGCGAGTACCGCCGGCTGCGCCGGGAGCGGCGCCGCGAGGCCCGCCGGGCGCGCGCCGAGCTGCGCGAGCGCATCCGCGCCGAGCGCGAGCGCCGCGCGGTCGACGACCCCACGCTGTACGGGGACGACGCGGACGGCGGCGCCCAAGGCACCGGCGGGCACGACCCCGACGGCACGGGAGGAGCGCGGTGAACCAGGCCGTACCGCTTCCGGTCCTGCTGCCCCTGCTGGCCGCCGGCATCAAGATCATGCTCGGTCCCCGGCATCCCGGCCTGCAGCGCGTCATCAGCGTGACCGTGCTGGCCGCCGTGCTCGGCATCGCGATCGCGCTGCTGGTCGAGGCCGACCGGTCCGGGCCGCTGGTCGCCCGGCTCGGCGGCTGGGCCGCGCCGGTCGGCATCACGCTGGTCGCCGACCGGCTGTCGGCGCTGATGCTGGTGGTGTCGTCGGCGGTGACCCTCTGCGTGATGGTGTACGCGATCGGGCAGGACATGGCCGAGCGCGGCCCGCTCACCCCGCTGTCGGTGTTCCACCCGACGTACCTGCTGCTCGCCGCGGGCGTCGCCGACTCGTTCCTGGCCGGCGACCTCTTCAACCTGTTCGTCGGGTTCGAGATCATGCTGATGGCCAGCTACGTCCTCATCACGCTCGGCGGGACCGCCGGCCGGATCCGGGCAGGCACGATCTACATCATCGTGGCGCTGCTGTCGTCGATGATGTTCCTCGTCGCGATCGCCGTCCTGTACGCGGCCACCGGCACCGTCAACCTCGCGCAGCTGTCGGGCCGGATCGCGGCGCTGCCGCCGGGGATCACGCTGGCCGCGCAGGTGCTGCTGCTGACGGCGTTCGGCGTCAAGGCGGCGGTCTTCCCGCTGTCGATGTGGCTGCCCGACTCGTACCCGACCGCGCCCGCCCCGGTCACCGCCGTGTTCGCCGGCCTGCTCACCAAGATCGGCATCTACGGGGTGATCCGGGCCCAGACGCTGCTGTTCCCCGGCGACGCGCTGCGCACCACGCTGCTGGTCGCCGCGCTGCTCAGCATGCTGGTCGGCGTGCTGGGCGCGATGGTCCAGGTCGACATCAAGCGGCTGCTGTCGTTCACCCTGGTGAGCCATATCGGCTACATGATCTTCGGGGTGGCGCTGGGGTCGGTGGCCGCGCTGGCCGCCACCGTGTTCTACGTCCTGCACCACATCACGATCCAGACCACGCTGTTCCTGGTCAGCGGGCTGATCGAGCGGCGCGGCGGGAGCGCGTCCGCGCTCCGGCTCGGCGGGCTGGCGCGCACCGCGCCGCTGATCGGCGTGCTGTTCTTCGTCCCGGCGATGAACCTCGGCGGCATCCCGCCCATGTCCGGCTTCCTCGGCAAGCTCGGCCTGCTCTACGCGGGCGTGCGGGACGGCGGCCCGCTGGCGCTGGTGCTGGTCGCGGCGGCCGTGGTGACGAGCCTCCTCACGCTGTACGCGCTGGTCAAGGTCTGGAACCAGGTCTTCTGGCGGGCCCCGGCCGGCCTGGAGCGGAAGGAGAACGGCGGGGACGGCGGCGGCGACGCAGAGGACGGCGACGAAGAAGACGGTGACGAAGAGGACGAAGAGGACGCCCAGTCCGCGTCCGTGCGGCTGCCGGCCGCGATGGTCGGCGCGACCGTCGCCATGGTCGCGCTCAGCCTCGCCTACACCGCGGGCGGCGGCCCGCTGGTCGACCTGACCGGCCGGACGGCCGGGGAACTGGACCGCCCGCACGCCTACGTGCGCGCGGTCGCACCGGAGGGACCGCCGTGAACGACCTGCCCAGGACCACGCTGCGGATCGGCCGCCGGGTGATCCCGCTGCCGCTGGTCGCGTGGCTCACGCTGATCTGGCTGCTGATGTGGGACAGGTTCTCGCTCGCCAACGCCGTCTCCGGCCTCCTGGTCTCCGTCGCCCTCATCGTGGTGTTCCCGCTGCCGCCGCTGGACCCGGGCCTGCGGCTGCACCCGGCCGGCCTGCTCCGCTTCACCATCCGCTTCGGCGTGGACCTGCTGCGCAGCGCGGGGCCGCTGGCGTGGCAGGCGTTCGGGCACGCCGAGCGCGGCGTCGTCAACTCAGTCATCGCGGTACGGCTGCGAACCCGGTCCGACTTCATCCTGACCGCGATGGCGATCGCGCTGTCGGCCACGCCCGGCACGCTCGTGCTGGAGGTCCAGCGCCGGAGCTCCACCCTCTACCTGCACATCCTCGGCGGCTCCGGCGACCGGGCGGTCGCGAAGGCGCGCGCCGAGGTGCTCGCACTGGAGGCGCGGGTCGTCCGCGCCTTCGGAACCCGCGCCGACCGCCGAGCCCTGGAGGACTCGTGACCATCGTCATCGCCATCGCCGCCGGAGCCCTCGGGCTGGCCGCCGCGTGCACGCTCGTACGGCTGATCCGCGGCCCCTCCATGCTCGACCGCGCGGTCGCCCTGGACGTCATGGTGGCCATCACGATGGGCGGCCTCGGCGTCCAGGCCATCGCCACCGGCGAACCCTGGACGCTGCCCTCGCTGCTGGCGCTGTCGCTGGTCGGCTTCGTGGGCTCGGTGTCCATCGCCCGCTTCCTGGTGCACCGCGACGGGGAGGGCCGATGACCGTCGTCACGGCGCTGTGCCTGCTGATCGGATCCGGTGCCGCGCTGAGCGCCGCGCTCGGCCTGCTCCGGCTGCCCGACCTGCTCACCCGCATGCACGCCGCGGTCAAGCCGCAGGCCGTGGGGCTGCTGCTGATCCTGGCCGCGGTCGCGGTGAACTTCCCCGGCCCCGGCGTCGTCACCACCGTGCTGCTGGTGGCGCTGCTCCAGATCGTCACGGTGCCGGTCGCCGCCCACATGGTCGGCCGCGCCGCGTACCGCACGGGCCGCTTCCAGCCGGAGCGCCTGTACGTCGACGAGCTCGCCGAGGACCTCGGGGACCGCTGAACGCGGCGGCGCGCCGCGGCCGGCCCGCGTCCCCTAGGCTCGGCGAGCTGCCCATTCTTGGGACGGTCATGGCGTTGACCTGGCCCTTTCACCGGTACGTCGTCGGTCATGGGGTCGCTGCCGACGTACCGGCCGATGCTCGCCGTCGCCGGCGGGCTGCCCTCGGGGCCGTGGGCCGCCGAGATGAAGTGGGACGGCATCCGCGCCGTCGCGTACCTCGAGGAGGGGCGGCTGCGGCTGATGTCGCGCAACGACCGCGACATCACCGCCGCCTGGCCCGAGCTGGCCGGGCTGCCGCGGGCCGTCGACGGCCCGGCGGTGCTGGACGGCGAGATCGTCGGCTTCCGCGCGGGCCGGCCCTCGTTCGAGGCCCTCCAGCACCGCATGCACGTCCGCAGCCCCGCCCGGATCACGGCGTTCGCGGCCGCGAACCCGGTCGTCTACATCGTCTTCGACGTCCTGCACGCCGGGCGCACCCCGCTGATCGGCCGCCCGTACCGGGAGCGCCGCGACCTGCTGCTGGACATGGGGCTGTCGGCGTCCCGCTGGGACACGCCGCCGAGCTACGACGATCTCGCGTACGCGTTCGCCGAGTCGGACCGGCTGGGCATGGAGGGCATCGTCGCCAAGCGGCTGGACTCCCGCTACCTGCCCGGCCGCCGCGACCGCTGCTGGACCAAGGTCAAGAACGTCCGCACGCAGGAGGTCGTCATCATCGGCTGGACCCCGGGCGCGGGCCGGCGCTCGGGCGCGATCGGCGCGCTGCTGCTGGCCGTCCACGCGCCGTCCGGGCCGCTGACGTTCGCCGGCCATGTCGGCACCGGCTTCACCGACTCCATGCTCCGCGACCTGGCGGAGCGGCTGGCGCCCCTGGAGCGCGACGCGGCGCCCGCGCCCGTGCCGCCGCCGGAGGCCCGCGGCGCCCACTGGGTGGAGCCGAAGCTCGTCGGCGAGGTCGCCTTCGCCGAGTGGACCGGCGACGGCCGGCTCCGCCACCCCGCCTGGCGGGGCCTGCGGGCCGACAAGTCGCCCGGCGAGGTCGTCCCCGGGGAGTGAGACCCGCCCGGGATCCAGGCCGGTTACGGACGGCGGCAATGATCCCTCTTCCCTGTTGTCAGGGCCTCTGTCAGGGCTCTGACCAGGGATGATCCTCCAACCTTTTGCTTTCGGTCAGTAATCAATCGTTCGCGTTCGGTAATAATAAGGTGTGTGCATAAGTGGTGGAGGCGCCCCCGAAACCCCCTCCCCGCGAGTGATCGTCTTCATTGGCACGCCGGCTCCCGGGAAAGGACGCGTCAGCATGATCTCCAACGCCCCTTCCATGGCACGGCCGGGCCGGTGACGCGGGACGGGGTGGTGCCTTGTGCTGGGTTCGGTACGGCGCGCGTGGCGGGCGGCGAAGGCCCGGCGGAACGCGCACGAGCGGCCTCGGGTGCGGCCGCTGGCGGCGGGCTTCTGGATGCTGGTCGCGGCCTCGCTCGCGGGCGTCGCGATCTGGGTGACGACCGTGTGGATGCTGGGCACGACCAACGACGTGCTGGCCCGCGACGCCAAGGCGACGGCCGCGGACCGTGCGCGGGTGCGGCTCGAGGCCGTGCGGACGGGCCTGGCCGCCGGGGCGGGGGTCGGCGCGGCGGTCGGGCTGATGCTGGCGTTCCGCCGGCAGCGGCACCAGGAGATCGCGACCGCCCTGATCGACCATGACGCGGGCGAGCGCCGGGTCACCGAGCTGTACGCGGCCGCCGAGCTGCTCGGCTCGGACAAGGCCCCGGTGCGCGTCACCGCGCTCTACACCCTGGAGCGGCTGGGCAACCACAACCCGATCCACCGGCAGACGATCGTCAACATCATCTGCGCCTACCTGCGGATGCCGTTCCTGCCCGCGCCGCCGCCGCCGACCGTCGGCGAGGAGGAGCTGGCGGGGGTGCCGGCGAGCGAGCGCGCCGTGGTCGCGGCGGCGTCGGCCGAGCCGACGGTGTCCTGGCACCAGGAGCGCGACGTCAGGCTCACCGCGCAGCGGCTGCTGGCCGCCCATCTGCGGCGCGACGCCGAGGTGCCGTGGACGGGCATCGGGCTGGACCTGACCGGCGCGATCCTCTTCGACTTCGACCTCAGCGGCTGCACCGTCGGCACGGCGTGGTTCGGCCGAGCGGCGTTCTCCGGGGACGCCGACTTCCGGAAGACGGCCTTCACCGGGCACGCCCGGTTCGTCGGGGCCTCCTTCTCCGGCCGCGCCGACTTCGAGCTGGCGGTCTTCGGCGGCGACGTCAGCTTCGACCGGGCCGTCTTCTCCGGGAGCACGGGCTTCCGCGCGGTGAAGTTCGACGGCGCCGCCAGGTTCACCTCGGCGACGGTGGCCGACCTGGACGGCGACCATGTGCTGCCGCCGGGCTGGCGCGTCGAGGGGGTCGGTGCCGCCGGCGGCCGGCTGGCCCGCGACCGCCCGGCGAACCGCTGAGGCCGCGCCCGTCCCCGCGCTAGGCGAGCAGCGCGACGACCGGTGCGAACGCCTCCATGTCGCGGTCGGAGACCAGGTAGTAGGTGAAGCCGTACCGGTCGCGGCGGGCGGCCATCTGCCCGGCGATGTGCTCGGGCGGCCCGAGGAACTGCGTCGGCATGTCCGGTACGAGACCGGCGTCCCAGCCGCGGCGCCGGGCGATCCGCTCGGCGCAGGCCTGCGGGTCGGGGCCGAACGCGGGGGAGACGAGCAGGCTCAGCTCGATGTCGCGGCCCGGCTCGCGGGCGAGGGCGACCTTGCGGGCGATCGCGTCCGGCATCCGCTCGGAGATCTCCTCGGAGATCGTCCCGCCGGGGAGCGCGCGGGGGAGGATCCCGACGATGTCGGCGTGCCGGCCGGCGATGCCGAGCATGCGCGGGCTGCCCGCGCCGACCAGCAGGGGCGGCGGCGCCTGGACCGGGGTGGGGAAGACCTCCAGCCCGTCCACCCGGTAGTGCTCTCCGGTGAACGTGGTCTTTCCGCCGCTCAGCAGGTCCTTGAGGATCCGCAGCGACTCCTCCAGGCGCTCCACGCGCACCCCGGCGGGGTCGAACGGCATCCCGGCCCGCAGGTACTCCTCGCGGAGCCAGCCCGCGCCGACGCCCAGCTCGAAGCGCCCGCCCGACAGGTGGTCGAGGGTGGCGGCCTCCTTGGCGAGCATGACGGGGTGCCGGTAGTCGTTGGCGAGGACGAGCGTCCCGACCCGCAGCGTGCGGGTGGCGCAGGCGGCGGCGGTGAGCGCGGGCACCGGCGCGAGCTGGTCGCCGAACGGCTCGGCGACGAAGTGGTCCCGCAGGGTCAGCGTGGCGTACCCGAGCTCTTCGGCCCGCCGCGCCAGCGCGGTCAGCCCGGACGCGGTACGGACCGACTCGCCGACGACCCCGAACCGGAAGCGATGACTCATGCGACCAGCCTCGTCCAGGACGGGCGGGCCGCGCTGGCGGGAATCCGACGCGAGGTTTCCGTCAGGGCACCTTGACGTCAGGAAAACCTGACGACAGGATCGGAGGCATGACACCTGAAGCGCTGGATCCGGAAGTGATGGACACCGAGCTGACGCTGCGGAGCGCCGTGGCCAGGTTCGAGGAGCTGCGCGAGCGCGAGGCGTTCGGCGAGGAGCCGCCCGGCCGTGCCGAGGCCCTGGAGCTGATCGCGCTCGGCGAGGTCATCGCCCGCAAGGCGCGCTACGGGCGCCAGCTCTCGGTGCGCACGGCGCGCGCGGCCGGCGCCTCGTGGTCGCAGATCGGCCGGGCGATGGGCACGAGCAAGCAGACGGCGTGGGAGACCCACAACCGCTGGATCGACCGGCAGGCCGAGCAGCGCCGCGACGCGGGGCACTGGGGCCTGGAGGAGGACGAGGTCGCCCGCGAGCGCGCGCTGGCGGGCGAGGCGCCGTGAGGCCCGGTCAGCTGCCGCGCAGCTCCTCCTGAAGGGCGAACAGCTCCGCGATCGGGACGGCCTTGCGGGAGGCGGCGGCGATCTCCTCGGCGCCGTTCAGCGCCGGCAGCGGCGGGTAGAAGCTCATGCCCTCGTCGTGGCGCAGCGCGGCGACGTCGTCCTCCCAGCCCGGCCACTGGAGCGTCCAGTAGAAGTCGGTGAGGTTGCCGAGGATGAGGAAGCGCAGCCACATGCTGTGCCCGAAGACGCGCTGCGGCGTCCTCAGCAGTTTCCACTCCAGGCTCTCCGGCTGGAAGTAGCACACCTGCCCGGGCTCGCCCGGGCGGCCGCCGGCGGCGGGGTCCGAGCCGTTCACCTCGAACCGGCCGCCGAGCACGTCGTACCCGACCAGCAGCGGCGGGGCCGGGCCGCCGCGCCGCCCGAGCGCGGGGTTGGCCTCGGCCAGGCTGGGCAGCCCGCGCTCGGGGAAGCCGCCGCCGAGCACCCGCACCCATCCGTTCGCGACCAGCACGCCGCCGGTGTGCAGGGCCAGCGCGCCCAGGTACGAGCCGGCGCTGACCTGGATCCGCCGCAGCGCCTCCTCGCCGGCGGCCTCCTCGACCGGCAGTATCTCGGCGGTCTGGTGCCCGTCGGTACGGCCCAGCAGCTCGCGCAGTTCGGGCCAGGCGGGGTCGGCGACGTCCTTGAGCTCGGCGGCCGAGCGGAGATCACTCACGGGTCGTACGTCCTCCAATCCGGGGGTGGGGCATTCGGGCGATCCTGTCAGATGCCCGGCAACGGGCCGAAAGGTCCCCGGGACGGCGGGCGCGTCGGCCCTTGACGCGCACCCCCGTTTCAGGGTTGGTTAGGTATGCCTAACTTAGGTTCACCTAACCTGCTGGTGGAGGAACTCATGGACGGAACCCCGCTCGCGGGCACGGCCGCCCTGGTGACCGGGGCCGGCCGCGGCGTCGGCGCCGCCCTCGCCCGTACCCTGGCCGCCGCCGGGGCGCGGGTCGCCGTGCTGGACCGGGACGCGGCCGTCGCGCGCGCCGTCGCCGCGGAGATCGGCCCGGGGCGCGCGATCGCCTGCGCCGCCGACGTCTTCGACGGCGACGCGGTCGGGGACGCCGTCGAGCGCGCCGAACGCGAACTCGGCCCGATCGGGCTGCTGGTCAACGTCGCCGGGATCGAGCCGCCCGGCGCGTTCGCGGTGGACGCGACCGGCGTCTTCCTGGTCTCTCGGGAGGTCGCCCGCCGGATGGTCACCCGCCGCACCGGCTCGATCGTCACCGTCACCGACGAGCCCGCGGCCGGCGTCCGCTTCCCCCGCGCGCGGCGGACGCCCGGCGCCGCCTCCACGGCCGCGCAGTTCACCCGCTGCCTGGGCGCGGAGCTGGCCGGGTACGGCATCCGCTGCGACGCCGTCCCGATGGGCCGTGCCCGCGCCGAGATCGTCCGCCTCGCCCTCGCCGGCCGCCTCCTGGCGATGCGGTAGCGGCACGGCCCCGAGCGTCAGAGGCGCCGGGTGAGGAGCTGCCCGGGCCAGCCGTCCACGGAGAACGTCCGGTCCCGGACGAAGCCGTTGCCCGTGTAGTACTCGACCAGGCGCCCGTCGTCCCCGGCGTAGCAGTCGACCCGCAGCAGCGCGGCGCCGCGCCGCAGCGCCTCCTCGCGGGCGGTGCGGAGCAGCGCGCTCCCGACGCCCCGGCCCGCGCACGCGCGGTCGGTGACCAGCAGGGTCACGTACACCTCGGGCTCGTCCACCGGCTCGACGTAGCGGGGCGGGCCGGAGGAGAGCGCCATCGCGCCCGCCGGCTTGCCGTCGACCAGGGCGATCCGGATGTCGTCGTTCCCGGCGATGTCCCGGACGCGGGCGGCGCGGGCGGGATCGGTGCTCCACGGCGTGTCGCCCCACTGGCCGGTCCGTCCCCGGCTCGCGAGCCACTCCACCGCGGCGTCCAGCATCGCGAGCAGCACCGGCGCGTCGTCGGCGCCGCCTTCTCGGATCTCCATGATCCAATCTTTCCAGCCGCCGGTTCAGGCGTCCTCGGCGGCGATGAACGCCTCGGCGCGGCGGAAGAGGCCGAGGGTGATGCCGTGCAGCAGGTCCCCGGTCTCCTTGGGCGCCTTGCCGGCGCAGGCCCGGGCGTGGGTGCCCTCCAGGACGATGCCGAGCTTGAAGCAGGCGAGCACGGCGTACCAGGTGATGGACGCCAGGTCGCGGCCCCGCGCCGCCTCGGCGCGCTCGGCGTAGGCGGTGACCAGCTCGCCGGGGCCGGGCAGGCCGCCCGCGTCGCCGAGGGGGCCGGCGAGGGTGGCGCTCATGTCGCCGTGCGCGGGCCAGGTCGCCAGCAGCCAGCCGAGGTCGAGCAGCGGGTCGCCGATGGTGCACATCTCCCAGTCGACGATCGCCGCGACCTCGGGCCCGTCGTTGGAGTACATGAGGTTGGCCAGGTGGTAGTCGCCGTGCAGGATGCCGGGCCGCCACGTGGCGGGACGGTGGGCGTCCAGCCAGGCCGCGACCCGCTCCAGGCCGGGGATGTCGGGGCCGGGGTAGCCGTCGAGGGCGCCATAGCCGTCCAGCTCCGACATCCACCGGCCGACCTGGCGCTCCAGGAAGCCCTCCGGCTTGCCGAAGCCGGCGAGCCCGACGGCCTCGTGGTCGACGGCGCCGAGCGCGGAGAGCGCGCGGGCGGCGTTCAGGCCCATCTCGCGGCGCATCCCGGCGTCGGAGGCGTGCGGCTCGGGGAGGGTGACCGAGGCGTTGAAGCCGTCGACCGGCGTCATCAGGTAGAAGACGGCGCCGTTCATGACGTTCTCGTCGGGGCAGGCGGCGATCACGCGCGGTGCGGGGACGGCGGTGCCGTCCAGCGCGGTCAGCACCCGGGCCTCGCGGCGCAGCACGTCGTTGGTGCGGGTGCGCAGGTGCCGCGGCCCGCGCCGCAGCACGTACTCGCGGCCGCCGCGGGAGAAGCGCACCAGCACGTTCTGCGTGCCGCCCGACAGCAGCGCGACCTGCTCGAACGGCCCGTCCGGCAGCCCCTGCCCCGCCATCCACCCGGCCAGCACGTCGAAGTCCACGAGCTCGCGCCCGATCCCTGCCGGCTGCTGCACGATCGCACTCCCTCGAACGGTTGTGCCGGAGAGTAACAGTGATGCACTTGCATTAATACTTCGAGTGGGCACATTATCGGTGCGGAGAACCGCCCGACGCCGAGGAGGCCGCCATGGCATGGGACTTCGAGACCGACCCCGAGTACCAGAAGCTGCTGGACTGGGCGGACGCGTTCGTCCGCGACGAGGTCGAGCCCCTCGACCTGGTCCTGGGCGACCCGTACGACAAGAGCGACCCGCGCTTCAAGGAGCTGGTGCGGCCCTTGCAGGCGCAGGTCAAGGAGAAGGGGCTGTGGGCCTGCCATCTCGGCCCCGAACTGGGCGGCCAGGGGTACGGCCAGGTCAAGCTGGCCCTGCTGAACGAGATCCTCGGCCGCTCCCGCTACGCGCCGTCGGTGTTCGGCTGCCAGGCCCCCGACTCCGGCAACGCCGAGATCCTCGCCCACTTCGGCACCGAGGAGCAGAAGGAGCGCTACCTGGCGCCCCTGCTGGACGGCGAGATCTCCTCCTCGTACTCGATGACCGAGCCGCACGGCGGCGCCGACCCGACGCTGTTCACCACGCGCGCCGAGCGCGACGGCGACGGCTGGGTCATCAACGGGGAGAAGTGGTTCTCCTCCAACGCCCGGCACGCCGAGTTCCTCATCGTGATGGCGGTGACGAACCCGGACGTCAGCGCGTACGAGGGCATGTCGATGTTCATCGTCCCGGCCGGCGTGCCCGGGCTGACGATCGTGCGCAACGTCGGCGTCGGCGGCGAGCGGGAGGGCTCGCACGGCTACCTGCGGTACGAGAACGTCCGGGTGCCCGCCGGCAACCTCCTCGGCGAGGAGGGCGGTGCGTTCGCGATCGCCCAGACCCGGCTCGGCGGCGGCCGCATCCACCACGCCATGCGGACGATCGCGCAGGTCCGCAAGGCGTTCGACATGATGTGCGAGCGGGCGGTGTCGCGGCATACCCGCTTCGGGCCGCTGGCCAAGCTGCAGATGACCCAGGAGAAGATCGCCGACAGCTGGATCGAGATGGAGCAGTTCCGGCTGCTGGTGCTGCGCACCGCCTGGCTGATCGACAAGCACCAGGACTACCGGAAGGTGCGCAAGGACATCGCCGCCGTCAAGGCCGCCATGCCCAAGGTCTTCCACGATGTGGTCCAGCGGGCCATGCACCTGCACGGCGCGCTCGGCGTGTCGGGCGAGATGCCGTTCACCCAGATGATGCTGGGCGCGCAGGCGCTGGCCATCGCCGACGGGCCCACCGAGGTGCACAAGATCACCGTCGCGCGGCAGCTGCTGCGCGACCGGGAGCCGGTCGAGGGCCTGTGGCCGAGCGGCCACCTGCCCACCCGCCGCGCGGCGGCCCGCGAACGCTACGCCGCCGCCCTGGAGCACGCCCTAGGGAACGAGTGACCTCCTCCACCACCCGAGAGCGGCTGCTGGACGCCGCCCAGCACCTGTACGCCCGGCGCGGCCTGGACGCGGTGAGCCTCCGCGAGATCGTCCAGGCCGCGGGGGCGCGCAACGCCACCGCCGTCCAGTACCACTTCGGCGACCGGGCCGGGATCGTCCGCGCCGTCTTCGCCCGCCACCTGCCCGAGGTGGAGGCGCGGCGGCACGCCCTGCTCGACGCCTACGAGGCGGACCGCCGCGACGACGTGCGGGCGCTCGCCGGCGCGCTCGTGCGGCCGTTCGCCGCGCTCCTGGCGAGCGAGGGCGGCCGGGACTTCCTGCAGATCTGGGCGGACGTCCTGGGCCGCCCGGACGTGATCGTCCCGGCCGCCGCGCTGGAGGACCCGGCCGACAGCATGTACCGCTGGCGCGCGCTGGTGCTGCCGCTCCTGGAGGCGGACGCCGCCCGCCTGCACCGCCGGTTCACCGCGCTCCTGTACGCCTCGCTGGAGCTGGGCCGCCGGGCCCGGTCCGGCCCGCGCACCGACGACCGCCTGTTCACCAGCTATCTGACCGACGTGGTCACCGCGATCCTGGCCGCGCCGGTGTCGGACGAGACGCGCGCGCTGGCCGCCGAGCGGGACGCCGCCAGGAAGGGATCACATTTCTCCAATACGGGGGACGCGGGCCCGGCGCAGCATGGGCATGTCACCAGTGAACAGGGAGGATGACATGACCGACGGCACGAGGCGGACCTTCTACCCGATCGTCGACTACCGCGATCCCGTCAAGGCGATGGACTGGCTGGAGCGCGCCTTCGGCTTCGAGAAGCACGAGGTGGCCAGGAACGAGGACGGCGACATCGTGCACATCGAGATGCGCTACGACACCGGCATCCTCATGATCTCCGAGACCGGCAAGGGCGCCAGCGAGTCTGCCGGCAACGCCGGGATGTACGTCGCGGTCGACGACCCCGACGCCCACCACGACCGCGCGAAGGCGGCCGGGGCGGAGATCATCAGGGAGCTGACCGACCAGCCCTACGGCTCCCGCGAGTACGGTGCCCGCGATCTTGAGGGCAACGCCTGGCATTTCGGGACGTACCGGCCCTGAACCCCGGGAAAATGGGCGGAGGCGCCCGGCTTCCGGCTGCTACGGTGCGGATGCCGGCCGCGGGACTCCGGTGCGACTTCCGGAACCCACCTTTACAGTGATGATTCGCTGCTCGCGCCCCCATTCCCCGGCCGGCACCCGGACCACGGGACCGCGGGGGAGCGATGGCGGAGACACTGGCGGACCTGGTCGCCTGTGAGGACGTGCTGATGTTCGTCAACGCGGCGATCACCTCCACCGGGCAGCGCGAGTTCCGCCAGGACGAGGGCGAGCAGGGGCTGTCGCTGGAGTTCCTGCACGAGTACATGCTCCAGGGCTACCGGGACCTGTACGCCGCCACGCTGGCGCTCGACGTCAACGACCACAACGCGGCGATGATCATTCGCAATCTGCTCGTGCACGTCCCGGGCCCGGAGCGGCGGCACGCGGAGGGGCGGCTGATCGCGGCCCGGCTCGCCGTCCTCCCGCGGCACCGCGTCCTGCGGCTGTTCCGCGACCTGCGCCGCGCGAAGGTGAACAACCGCCGCACCCGCGCGATCATGCGCGACTGGATGGCCGCCCGCCCCGACCCCGGGTTCGAAGCGGTCAAGTACCGCGCCGGCGTCAAGGGCGCGATCCGGCACGCGCACCTGCGTGTGAAGGGGGAGATGGGGCCGTTCCTCTTCGACCCGCACCGCCGCGCCTCGTACCGGACCCCGATGTTCGAGACCTGGCGGCGCGCCCACTACGAGCAGGCCGCCCTGTACGAGCTGCCGTACACGGTCGCCGAGGGCTTCGCGGCCAAGCACGGCGTCCGGCGCGAGGTCTTCCTGGAGCGCATCGAGCCGCGGATGACCCGCCTCGAACGGCTCCGCCTCCAGGAGAACGCCTACGCCGACAAGGCCGGGAACGTCCGTACCGACCTGTCCGGCATGCCGCTGACCAGGCTCGCCACCTACGTGCTGGCACTGCCGCTGGACGACCGAGTCAAGCGCCGCGAGGAGCTGACCGCGGCCCTGCGCACCGCCGCGAGCAGGGCGGCCGGGCCGCTGGCCGGCCGCTGGGGGCACGTCGCGGCCGTCCTGGACGACAGCTTCTCCGCCACCGGCTCCGGGCAGAAGCGCCGCCGCCCCCTCGCGGTCGCGCTGGCCTGCCACTACCTGCTGCGGGCGCTCGCCGGCCGGTACACCGCGTTCTGGACGTCCGGCCGCACCGACGAGCTGCTGCTCTACCCGTTCGGGCCGACGCCCCTGGGCGAGCGGATCCTGGACGCCCTCGACACCGGCCCCGAGCGCCTCGTCATCGTCTCCGACGGCTGGGACAACGCGCCGCCCGGGCTCGCCGCCGAGGTGCTGCGCGTGTGGCGGACCCGCCTCGACCCGGACCGGAAGGTCGCGATCACCCATCTGAACCCGGTGTACGACGCCGGCGACTTCGACGTGCGGCGGCTCGCCCCGACGGTGCCCACCGCGGGCGTCCGCGACGCCGAGGACCTGCCGACCCTGACCGAGCTGGCCGCCCTCGCCGAGGGCCGGACCGGGCTGGCGGACGTCCGCGCCTACCTCGGCGAGCGGGTCGCCCGCTTCACGGGAGGAGCGCCGTGACGTTCACCCTCGACGGGCTCGCGACCCGGCCCGCGCAGACCTGGGGGTCGGTCCGGCTCGTGCCGCTCGTCCGGGACGAGCCGGTCCCGCACCTGCGCCTCGACCGCCGCGTCTACGACGACCCGTCCGTCGTCGACGTCGGCGACGGCACGTACTACACCTCCTACCTCCCGCACGCCTTCGTCGCGAGGTGGGAGGAGGGCGGCGAGCCCGCCGCCGCGTACGGCACCCGGCTGCTGGCCCGCGACGACCGGGGCGCGGCGCCGCCGAGCATGCCGATCACGGTGCGCCGCCGGATGGCCCGCCGGGTCGCCCGGGACCGGCTGCGCTTCCTGCCCCTGCACCTGGCCGTCGAGGGCTACCTCGCGCTGCACTTCGGCGGCCCGGAGATCGTCTGGGAGGAGTGGGCGCGGCGGGCCCTGACCCGCGGCCTGTCGCCGCGCGCCGAGGAGACCTACCTCGGCCTGTACGTGCCGGGGCTGGAGGAGGCGCTCGGCGTCTTCGAGATCCATCCCGGCCAGTGCGGCGTCCTGGTGTACGTCGCCGACGCGCTGGCCAGCGCGTTCGTCGTCCCGCACCCCGACGACTACCGGGCGCTGCACGCGACGCTGGTGCACGACCTGTTCGGCGAGCAGATCTACCAGTACGGCCTGCTGGGCGCCCCGGCCCGGGACATGGCGGTGCGCATCGACGGCACCGCCGTCCGCTCCCTGGCGGACCTGCGGGTCCAGGCGGCGCTGCGGCGGGACGAGTGGGCGGCGTTCCACGACGAGGTCATGGCCGCCGGGCTCTTCGGCGCGGACCGGTCGTACCAGGAGGTCCAGTACCTCGGCGGCTTCACGCTGGGACGCTTCCTGCCCGCGTTCGCCCCCGGCCGCGAGAACCACATCGGCGAGACCATCCTGGACGGCGGGACGGGCCGGGTCGCCTACCTCAAGACGTTCCGGCTGTCGGAGAACCAGGTCCGGCGCGGCTACCTGCTCACCCGGCTCGCCGCGCACGACTGGCGCCTGGCGGCCGCCGCGCCCGACCTGGGGACGGACGCGGCGGGGCTGGCCCTGCGGCTGGAGCGCGCCGGCTTCGGCCACCTGCTGCGCCAGGACGTCCTCGACGGCTTCCGCGCCGCGGCGCGCAAGGGCGAGCGCGGCGGCAAGGGGAGCGCGGCCGAGCGCAAGGGGAGGGCGCGCGGGCGCTAGGGGCGCAGGCCGGCGAACAGGTCGTCCTCCTTCTCCGGGGCGTCGACGCGGCAGACGCGGCGGGTGAACGCCTCGAACCCGAACGCCATCACCCGGGCCTCCTCGGGCAGGCGCAGCATGAAGATGCTGTCGCCCTGGCTGGCGTGCGCCTCCAGCGCCTTGAACTTGCGGTCGACGTAGGGCGTGACATCCACCACGCTGGTGATCATCTCGTCCGGCACGCCGAAGTCGTCCGGCAGCTCGACGTCGCCGAGGTCGGCGCCCGACTCCTTGAAGTAGGCCATCATGTCCTTCACCCCGGAACGCGGGACCGCCGTGTAGTAGAGCTTGCTCGGGATCCCCGTCGACTCGGTCGCGGCCATCGCGATCCGGTGCGCCTGGATGTGGTCGGGATGCCCGTAGCCGCCGTTCTCGTCATAGGTGACGACGACCTGGGGCCGGTAGCGCTCCATCAGCCCGGCGAGGCGCGCGGCGGCGTCCGCGACCGGGACGTTGGCGAACGCGTCCGGGTGGGCGTTGGTCTCCCAGCCCGCCATCCCGGAATCGCGGTATCCGAGCAGCTCCACGTGCTCGATGCCCAGCAGCCCGGCCGACTCGCGCAGCTCCGCGAGCCGCCGCCGCGCCACGCCCGCGGCGTCGTGCCCCGGGTCGTCGGGCTTCAGCCCGCCGGAGTCGTCGCCCGCCTCGCCGTTGGTACAGGTCACCAGGACCGTGCGGATCCCCTCCGCGGCCGAGCGGGCCAGCAGCCCGCCGGTGCCGAGCACCTCGTCGTCGGGGTGCGCGTGCACGGCCATCAGGGTCAGGCGGGTCTCCATGTTCAGCTGTCTCCTCAGACGTCTCAGGCCTGCGACGAGGCCTCCTTGGCCGACAGGTCGGCCTGGGTGAGCGGGTGGGCCGGCGGATCGAACGGGAACAGCGAGGTCGCCTTCAGCCCGTCGATGACCAGCAGCTCGCCCGGCTCCATCAGCCGCCAGCCGGGATCATCGTCCATCCGCTCGCTGGCGACCACGTGGGCGGGGGTGCGGTGGTCGGCCGACAGGTCCAGGTGGCCGGGCTGGCGGCCGCCGTCCAGATGCCGGGCGTGCCCCTCGCCGTCCAGGTCGGGCGCCAGCACCCATAGCTCGTTCGGCTCGGGGTAGCGCAGCGCCCAGAGGCGGCCGGACTCGGCCAGCAGGATGTTGAGGGCGAACACCGGCAGCTCCGCCGCGATCCGCCGCACCGCGGAGATCAGGCCCGCCGTGGTGTCGCCCCGGCGGCGGATCTCCGCGGTGATGTATGCGAAGATCATCTCCGAGTCGGTCTGGCCCTCCATCAGGGCCCGGTCCACGTCGGTGAGCCACGAGTCGAGCACGTCCAGGCCCTGGACGACCCCGTTGTGCGCGAAGAGCCGGTCGTTCATGTCGAACGGGTGCGCGTTGTGGACGTTGACCGCCCCGGTGGACGCGAACCGCACGTGGGAGACGAAGGTGTGCGACTGCACGTGCGTCGCGGCGGCGGCGAAGTCGGTGTTCTCGTACGCGGCGATCGGCGCCCGGTCCCGGACCGGCTCGTCCCCGAGCGAGAACCAGCCCAGCCCCGTCCCGTCGGGCTGCCTGCGGCTCTGCGCGTGCAGGCTCTGGGGCGCGTCCAGCAGCCAGAACGTGGCGCGGACCCGCGGTCCCCCGGTCGTCATACCGAAGAGTCGGCACATGGTTCCACAATGCCGGACGCCCGCCGCCCCCGTCAGCACCGCCCCCCGCGGCGCGGGCCGGATGGCGTGGCGGGGCGCCCCGCCATCGCGTACGTTTCCGCTATGGGGTCGCCGCTGGTGCTGCTGGACGTCGATGGTGTGCTCAACCCGTTCCAACGGCCGCACCGGGGCTACAAGCGGCACCGGTGCTCGCCCAACGGCGTCACTTACAAGCTGTGGCTCGACGCCGGGCACGGGCGGATGCTGCTGGACCTGGCCGAGTCGGCGGGCGCGGAGCTGGCGTGGGCCAGCTACTGGTGCGACGAGGCCAACACCTGGATCGGCCCGCGGGTGGGGCTGCCGGAGCTGCCGTACGTGCCGATCCCGCGCTTCCCGGGCATCGCCGACGCGGGCACGCTGGGGGCGTGGAAGGCGCGGCACGTGGCTGCGTGGGTCGAGCGGCGGCCGTTCGTCTGGTTCGAGGACGAGCCGGACGCCGCCGACCGCATCGCCGCCGAGCCCGGGATCGGCGATCATCTGCTGGTCGCGGTCGAACCCGATTCGGGACTGACCGGCCGGCACATCGAGCTGGCCCGAACCTGGCTCGGCGACCTGGCCGGCCGGTCCGGACCGTCCCAGCAGCCTCAGCAGCCCGAGCAGCCTCAGCAGTAGGTGTTGACCAGGCTCGTGAGGGCCTGCTTCTCCGCCGAGTCGACCTTGAGGCCGTAGCGGTACTTCACGTCGGTCCATGACCGCGCGTACATGCAGCGGAACGCCGTGCGGGACGGAGTCCACTCCGCCGGGTCCTGGTCGCCCTTGGACTGGTTGACGTTGTCGGTGACCGCCCAAAGCTGCGAGCTGGCGCGGTCGTTGGCGAACGCCTCGCGGCGCGAGGTCGTCCAGGAGTTCGCGCCCGACCGCCAGGCCTCGGCCAGCGGGACCATGTGGTCGATGTCCACGTCGGACGCCTGCGTCCAGGTCGCGCCGTCGTACGGGCTGTACCAGCTGCCGGAGACGGCGGCGCAGCTGGAGTCGGTCCGGACGTTCGTGCCGTCCCTCTTCAGGACGGTCTCGCGGGTGTTGCACGCGCCGGAGACGGTGCTCCAGTGCGGGAACTTCTCGCGGCTGTAGCCGGTGGACGATCCCTCGGCGGCGACGGTCAGGGCCGCGAGGTGCTCGAGGGTGGTCGCCTTGCCGGGCGGCGCGGGCGGGTCGGCGTACGCCGGCGGCGCGGTGAGCGCGGCCGTGGCGGCGGCCATGGAAAACGTGAGAGCGGTGACGGTGATCGCCGTGCGTTTCACGGTTCTCTCCTCCGGCTTCGGAATTGGGAGCCACACCAATCTCATTTAACGGGATTAACTGGAAATGTCCGTTACGTACCGGCAAGATCACGGTACTGTTACGGCAAACTGGGATCTCATTTGTCCAATACGTCCGATCGGTCCGCGCCTAGCGTCGTCCCCGTCCGCATGACGAGGGGAAATGACGGAAGGAGCGGGTCATGGCCCGATCACCACTGCTGGACCTGGCCTTCGGCTACATGCCGGCGCAGGTCGTGTACGCCGCCGCGGAACTGCGCGTCGGGGACGCGCTGGCCCGCGGCCCGCGCGGTGCGGAGGACCTGGCGAAGGAGACCGGCACGCACGCGCCGTCCCTGCGCAGGCTCCTGCGCGCGCTGGCCTCGCTGGGGATCGTGACCCAGCTGGACGCGGACCTGTTCGAGCTGGCGCCGCCGGGCGCCGGGCTGAGAAGCGACCATCCCGACTCGGTCGTGGGGCTCCTGCGGCTCTACTGCGGCCCCGAGGTCTGGCGGTCCTGGGGGGACCTGGCCGAGACCGTGCGCGGCGGGGAACCGGCCTGGGAGCGGCTGTTCGGGATGTCGTCGTTCGAGTTCTTCGACCGCGACGAGGAACTGTCGAAGACGTTCAACTCCGCGATGGCCGAGCACACCCGGAACGTGGCCCCGGCGATCATCGGTGGTTACGATTTCCGGCGTTTCCACATGATCGCCGACATCGGCGGGGGCGACGGCACCCTGCTGGCCGCGATCCTGCGGGCCGCACCGGAGGCGCGGGGCGTCCTGTTCGACCTGGCCGGCGGGCTGGCGGACGCGGAACGCACCCTCGGCGACGCCGGCGTCGCCGGCCGCTGCGAGATCGTCACCGGGGACTTCTTCGAGTCCGTCCCGGAAGGCGCCGACGCCTACGTGCTCAAGAGCGTGATCCACGATTGGGACGACGAGCGCGCCGCGGCCATCCTGAGCGCCTGCCGCCGCGCCATGCGGCCGGACGCTCGGGTCCTGATCGTCGACTTCGTGATGCCGCCCGTGGTCACGCCCGAGAACGCGCCGAACGTCATGTCCGACATCAACATGATGGTCGTCCTCAAAGGGCGGGAGCGGACCGAGGAGGAGTTCCGCGCGCTGCTGGCGGCCGCCGGGCTGCGGACGGCGGCGGTGACGCCCGCGCTGCCGGGGTCGAGCTACCGGATCATCGAGGCCGTCCCGGCGGCCTGACCTCGGTCAGGGGCCGCTTACCGGCGGGACGGTCGCGCAGGGCAGGATGGGGGTCGCCCTGTCCTGCCCAGCCCTTTGCGCACCCCTCGCACCCCTCGAAGGAGAAGCCATGAGTTCTCTCGCCGGACGCGTCGCCCTGGTCACCGGGGGAAGCCGCGGGATCGGCCGGGCGATCGCCCTGGGCCTGGCCGCCGACGGCGCCACCGTGGCCGTCGGCTACCGGCGCGACGAGGAGTCCGCGCGCAAGACCGTCGCCGACCTGGAGGCCGCCGCGCCCGACTCGGCGCCCCGCGCGTACGCGGCGCCCGTGGACTCCGCCGACGCCTGCCGCGACCTCGCCGCCCGCGTCGAGGCCGACTACGGGCGGCTGGACGTCCTCGTGCACAGCGCGGGCATCGCCAGCCGCGGCCAGAGCGTGGCCGACACCGACCCCGCAGAGCTCGCCCGGGTGATGAACGTGCACGCCCTCGGCCCGCACCGCCTCACCGCCGCCCTGCTGCCCCTCATGCGCCGGTCCGAGCGCGCCGACATCGTGTTCGTCTCCAGCGTGATCACCGACCAGTACCCCGCGAACGGCGCCCCGTACGCGATGGGCAAGGCCGCCATGGAGGCGCTGGCCCGCACGCTCGCCAAGGAGGAGCGCCCCAACGGCATGCACGTCAACATCGTGGCGCCCGGCCTGGTCGACACCGACATGGGGCAGCGCCTGGTCCGGGCCACCACCGGCATCGAGGACATGCGGCAGGTCGACGCGTCCTCGCCGTACGGGCACGTGTGCACGCCCGAGGAGGTCGCCGACGTGGTGCGGTTCCTGGTCTCCGACGGCGCCTCGTACGTGACGGGCCAGCGCGTCGTGGTGGACGGCGGCACGTTCTAGAGCACCGGCGGCGGGGTCAGGTGCGGGTCCAGTCCGGCTGCAGGAAGCCGGCGACCCGCGCCTCCCGGCCCAGCAGCACCACCTCGCGGAACTGCCACAGCATCGCCCCGGTCGGCGGGTGCACGATCCAGTCGGGGCGCAGCCGCATCTGCAGCAGCTCCCCGCCGCCCAGCTGGGGCACCCAGCGGGGCGTGTCGCCGGCGGCGAGCCGGGCCAGGCTCACGTGGTGGACGGACTGGACCTCGGCCGGGCTGGGCACGATCGGCCCCGGCTCGGCCGGCGCCACCACGACCGGCGTGATCGCGAACCCGGACGCCGCCGGGAAGTCGTCGAGCCGCCCCAGCACCTCGGCCGGCCCGACCGCCAGCCCCAGCTCCTCGTGCAGCTCGCGCAGCGCGGCCTCCTCGGGCGTCTCGCCCGGGTCCATCCGCCCGCCCGGCAGCCCCCACTGGCCCGCGTTCCGGCCCCGCGGCGCCCGCTTGATCAGCAGCACCGACGGGACGCCCGCGTCCTCGACCACGCACAGCACCACCCCGGCGCGGCGCATGCCGGGCGCGTCGGGGACCGTGGTGTGGGCGAACGCGCCGAGCCGCGCGGCCGCCGCCGCGCGGAACGCGGGCAGGCTGGTGAGGACGGGGTCCGGGGGAGCGGGGGCGTCCGGGGAGTCGGTCATGGGCCGATCTTCTCAGGCGGCCGCGCTCACGCGCCGCCCTGGGCCCGGGCGTAGCGGGCGGGGGAGGTGCCCACCGCGGCGGTGAAGTCGCGGGTGAAGTGCGCCTGGTCGGCGTAGCCGAGCTCGGCCGCCAGCTCCGCCCAGTCGACGCCGGTGCCCGCCGCGGCCCGCTCGGCCGCCTCCAGCATCCGGTAGCGCCGGATCACCCACTTCGGGCCGATCCCCACGTACTCCTGGAAGAGCCGCTGCAGGCTGCGCGGCCCGATCCCGAGATCGGCGGCCAGGTCGCCGACCCGGACCAGCGCCGGGCGCGCCGCGATGTGCGCGACGGCCCGCGCGGCCCGCTCCGCCCGCGGGTCCGGCGCGTCCGGGCACCGTTCGAGCAGGAACGACTCCAGCCGGGCCAGCGCCGCGCCCGCGTCCCGGAGCCCGGCGATCTCCGTGCCGAGCGCGCGGCCGGCGGGCCCGAACACATCGTCCACGGCGGGCATCCGGCCGGTGATCCCCGCCACCGGCGCGCCCAGGAACGGGCGGAACCCGCCGGGCAGGAAGCCCACCCCGACCACGCGCCCGTCGCCGGAGATCTCCTCGACGAACTCGTCCCGGACCACGCCCACGATCCGGGCCCGGGTCGCGCCGGCCGTCCAGTAGCTGGTGAACGTCATGTGCACGCTGGGCCGGGTCAGCACCTTCTGGCGGTGGGGCTCGCGGCCGCGCAGGTCCCACACCAGGACCCAGAAGAAGTCCACGTACGGCGCCAGTCCGGGCGGCGGCGCGGTCCGGGTGACCTGGAAGCGCTCGCGGGCCGCACGGGCGTTCAGCACGCCGGGCGGGCTCTCTGGCGGGCTCTCGGGCGGGCTCTCGGGCGGGAACGTCCGGGCCATGGCCTCAGGCTAGCGAAGGCGGTGTCGCGTTTCTTCAAGACCGCCGGGCGGTGGCCGGGCTATCGTGGACGTTGATTCGAACACATGAGCGAGAACGTGACCGAGAAGGAGAGATCGTCATGGAGTTCCGGGAGATGATGCTGCCCGCGGCGGAGACCGCGACGCGGATCGTGCGGGGCATCCCGGCCGAGGCGCTGGACAGGCCCACCCCGTGCCCGGAGTGGGACGTCCGGGGCCTGCTCAACCACACGATCTTCTGGACCGGCCGGAGCGAGGGCGCCGCCCGCAAGCAGCCGCCGCCGGCCGGCGGCCCGGAGGAGGGCCACGACTTCACCGCGGAGGGCGGCTGGGCCGCCCTGTACGCCGACCTGGCCCGCAAGAGCGCCGAGGCCTGGACCGACCCGGCCGCATGGGAGGGGAGCACCAGCCTCACGGGCGATCCGGACGGCATGCCGGCGGCCGTCATCGGCGGGATGATGCTCGGCGAGTTCGTCCTGCACGCCTGGGACCTCGCCGTCGCCACCGGCCAGGACCCCGCCATCCCCGACGACCTCGTCCGCGCCGCGTACGAGGAGCTGGAGCCGACCGCGGAGATGGGCCGGCGGTACGGGGCGTTCGGCCCGGAGGTGAAGGTGCCGGAATCGGCGCCGCTGCTGGACCGCCTGCTGGGCATGG